>JBOGEN010000033.1:0-34672 GCA_050743265.1 Actinomycetes bacterium | reverse complement strand
GCAGCCCCACGACAGGGTCACGCCGGCGCCGCCGTGGCCGTAGCAGTGCACCACCGGGCCCCCGGGGCGGCGCTCGGTCTCCAGGCGTACCTGGGAGCGGGCCGGGCGCAGCCCCACCCGGTGCCCGAGCACCGGGGCGTGCGCCAGCGCCGGTACGAGCGCCCGGCAGCGCGCGAGGATCGCGTCGGCCGTCGCCGGGTCGGGGTCCAGCCGCCAGTCGCCCTCGCCCGCGGTGCCCCCGCAGACGATGTCGTGGGCGCGCGGCACCACGTACGTGGGCCCGTCGGAATGGCCCTCGTCCAGCGTCCACTCGGTGAGCCCCACCTGGCCGACACGGACGACCTGGCCGCGCAGCGGCACCAGGGAGGGGTCGGGCACCAGATCCCTGGCACCCAGGCCCGTGCAGTCGACGACGACGCCGGCACCGTCCAGGGCGTCGTCGAGGCTGTCGTACGCGCGTCGGGTCAGGGTGCCGCCGAGGGAGGTGAGCCGCTGGACGAGCCAGGCCAGGTACCCCGACATGTCGATCACCGGTGTCGTGAACAGGTACCCGTCGGCGTACCCCGAAGGCAGCGCGTCCGGTGGGACACGCCCGAACCCGGGCACTGCGTCACGCCACCAGGGGTCCTCGGCCGGCTCGCGCCACAGCTCGCGGCCCCGGCGCATCCACACCGGTACATCCGGGTCGGACGCGAGACCGGCGAACACCGCGTACGCCCGGGCGGACCAGCGGGTCACCAGGTGCTCCGGGTACGCCGCGTACGGGTACCAGAGCGCCGCTGCGACGGCGGAGGTCGTCTCGTCCGGCAGGTCACGGGCGTCCACGTGGGCGTCGTACCCGGCCTCGCGCAGCCGGACCGCCGCGGACAGCCCGAGGACCCCGGCGCCGACCACCCGGACGTCCACGACCAGGCCTCAGAACAGCCGTAGCGAGGGGTCGTCGGCCCCGCGGAGCGCGTCGTAGTCGACGGTCACGCAGCGGATGCCGCGGTCCTCGGCGAGCACCCGGGCCTGCGGCCGGATCTCCTGCGCGGCGAGAACCCCTGTCACGGGCGCCAGGTGCGGGTCGCGGTTGAGGAGGTCGAGATAGCGCGTGAGCTGCTCGACCCCGTCGATCTCGCCGCGCCGCTTCACCTCGACGGCGACCGAGGCGCCCGCAGCGTCCCGGCAGAGCAGGTCGACAGGCCCGATCGCGGTGGGGAACTCCCGGCGCACGGTCCGCCACCCGGCGCCGAACGTCTCGACGTGCTCGGCCAGCAGCGCCTGCAGGTGCGCCTCCACGCCGTCCTTGATCAGGCCGGGGTCGACCCCGAGGTCGTGGGCCGAGTCGTGGAGGACCTCGTCGACGGTGATGACCAGCCGGTCCCCGGTCTTACCGTGGGTGACCGTCCACACGTCGCCGTCCTCCCGGACGGTGCAGGGCGGGCTCATCCAGTTCAGCGGCTTGTACGCCCGGTCGTCGGCGTGCACGGAGACGGAGCCGTCCGCCTTGAGCAGGATCAGCCGGTCCGCGGTCGGGAGGTGAGCGGTGAGCCGCCCGGCGTACTCGACGCGGCAGCGGGCGATGACGAGTCGCACGGTCGGCCACCGTAGCCGACGGCCTGCTCCGGCAGCCCTGCACAGGGGGCCCACCCACCGGGCTGGGTCTGCGAGGATGCGGGCAGTCGGACGGCGAGAGGGAGCGAGCAGGTCGATGTCTGAGACGAGGTCGGGGCCGGGGGCTGAGACGAGGTCTGAGCCAGAGTACGCCGCGCGCCGGTTCCAGCGGGTCGGCGTCGTCGGTCTGGGCACGATGGGAGCAGGCATCGTCGAGGTCATGGCCCGCAGCGGCCTCGAGGTCGTCGGCGTGGAGAAGGACGAGACGTCGCTCGCCCGCGGCCGCGGCCACCTGGAGCACTCCACCGACCGGGCGGTCACGCGCGGCAAGCTCACCGCCGAGGGCCAGCGCGAGATCTTCGACCGCATCACGTTCACCACCGCCATGGACGACCTCAGCGAGGCCGACCTCGTCGTGGAGGCGGTGCCCGAGCACCTCGACCTCAAGCAGAAGGTCTTCGGCGAGCTCGACCGTGTCTGCCCGCCGCACACGATCCTCGCGACCAACACGTCCTCCCTGTCGGTGACGGAGATCTCCGTCGCGACCCAGCGGCCCTCACGGGTCGTGGGCATGCACTTCTTCAACCCGGCGCCGGTGCTCAAGCTCGTCGAGGTGATCCGCACGGTGGTCACCGAGGACGAGGTCGTCGCCGACGTGCGGGCGTTCGCCGAGCAGCTCGGCAAGATGCCCGTCGACGTGGGCGACAAGGCCGGGTTCATCGCGAACGCGCTGCTGTTCGGCTACCTCAACCACGCCGTCTCGATGTACGAGGCCCGGTACGCCACCCGCGAGGACATCGACGCGGCGATGAAGCTCGGGTGTGGCTACCCGATGGGTCCGCTCGCGCTCATGGACCTCATCGGCCTCGACACCGCGTACGAGATCCTCGACACGATGTACAAGCAGGGCCGCGACCGGCTGCACGCGCCCGCGCCCATCCTCAAGCAGATGGTCACCGCAGGCCTGCTGGGCCGCAAGACCGGCCGCGGCTTCTACACGTACCAGGCGACGGACAGCCCCGTCGTCGTCCCGGACGCCACCACGCCCGCCGAGCACGACCCCGAGGAGGGCGCGCGGGAGGTGCAGCGGGTCGGCGTCGTCGGCTCGGGCACGATGGCGACCGGCATCTGCGAGGTCTTCGCCAAGGCCGGGTACGACGTCACGCTCGTGGCCCGCGGCGAGGAGAAGGCGGCGGTTGTCCGTGAGGCGGTGCAGCGCTCGCTGGAGAAGGGCGTCCTGCGCGGCAAGATCACCGAGGACGACAGGGACGCGGCGCTGGGGCGCCTCACCACGTCGGCGAGGCTCGACGACCTGGCGGAGTCCGACCTCGTCGTGGAGGCCGTCGTCGAGGAGCTCTCGGTCAAGAAGGCCCTGTTCGAGACGCTGGACGAGACCGTCAAGCCCGGTGCGGTGCTGGCTACCACGACCTCCGGCCTGCCTGTCGTGGAGTGCGCGATGGCCACGTCCCGGCCCGCGGACGTCGTGGGCCTGCACTTCTTCAACCCGGCCCAGGTCATGCGGCTCGTCGAGGTCGTGCGGACGGTCTCCACGTCCGACGAGGTGGTCACCACCGCCCGGGCTGTCTGCGCGCGGCTCGGCAAGCACGCGGTGGAGTGCGGCGACCGGGCTGGCTTCATCGTGAACGCGCTGCTCTTCCCGTACCTCAACGACGCGGTGAAGATGCGCGAGGCGCACTACGCGGCGGTGGAGGGCATCGACACTGCGATGAAGGTGGGCTGCGGCTACCCGATGGGGCCGTTCGAGCTGCTCGACGTGGTCGGCCTCGACGTGGCGCTCGCGATCCAGCGGACGCTCTACCTCGAGTTCCGCGAGCCCGGGTTCTCCCCAGCGCCCCTCCTCGAGCACCTCGTCACCGCGGGCTACCTCGGGCGCAAGACCAAGCGCGGTTTCCGCTCGTACGCCTGAGCGGGGCCGGCGCTCTTCGGGCTCAGTGGCTCAGCGGCTGTACGGCTCAGCCGCCGCCGCAGCACCCGCCGCCACAGCATCCGCCCCCGCCCGACGGTGCGGCGGCCTGCGCGGAGGCACCTGGTCCGCCGGCGGCCCGGCCGGTGACCGCCACGGTCGAGAGCATCTTGACGGTGTCGGAGTGCCCGTGCGGGCAGGCTGCCGGCTCGCCGGCCTCACGCAGCGGGCGGGCCTTCTCGAAGGTGGCGCCGCAGGCACGGCAGCGGTACTCGTAGCGAGGCATACCCCTGATTGTGCGCGACGGGGCCCTCATCTGTCCTCCCGGCTCTCCGGTCAGCCGCTTTTCGGGCTGCCTTCCTCTCCGGCCGTCCGCCAGGTCGGGGAGAGTTGACCCATGCCCCGGGCCAACCGACGTCGTCGCGACCCTGCCCCCTCCGACCCGGCCGAGGGCGCAGGGGCACAGCGGGTCGAGGAGCACCACGACGGCGACTGGGTCGTCCGGCGGGTCACCGGCGCGGCGTCGACGAAGCGGTACCGATGTCCGGGCTGCGACCACGAGATCTCGCCGGCGACGCCCCATCTCGTGGTCTGGCCGCTCGGCGACATGGACGACCGCCGCCACTGGCACACGCCCTGCTGGTCGGCACGGGACCGCCGCAAGCCCGGTCGGCGACGATGACTCGCCGCTCGGACTGAGCGGAACGGGGCCGCGGGTCCCGTCGTGTCGGTACGGTGCGCACATGCCAGTCGAACTGAACGTCCGCGAGGTGGGCGAGGGAACCCCTCTGGTCCTCCTTCACGCGTTCCCGCTCTCGTCCGCGATGTGGCTCGACCAGCGGGAGGGGCTGCGTGAGGTGTGCCGCGTGCTCACCCCGGACCTCCGGGGGTTCGGCGGGTCACCGCTGGACGACGAGGCGCCCGACATCGACCTGATGGCCGACGACGTGGCGCGCATGCTCGACGGTCGCGGGCTCGACCGTGTCGTCGTCGGGGGCCTGTCGATGGGGGGGTACGTGGCGATGGCGCTGCTGCGCCGTCATCCGGACCGGGTCGCGGGCCTCGTGCTCGCCGACACCAAGGCGACCCCCGACACCGAGCCGGCGCAGCAGAACCGAGAACGCATCGCCGCGACCGCGCTCGAGGAGGACTCGTCCCGCGTGCTGGTGGACGAGCTGCTGCCGAAGCTGCTCGGGGAGACGACCATGCAGCGCCGTCCGCTCGTGTTCGGGCGTGTGAAGGGGCTCGTCCAGTCCGCTCCGCCGGCGGCGATCGCGTGGGCGCAGCGCGCCATGGCGGGGCGTCCCGACTCCACCGACACCCTGAGCAAGACCGACGTGCCGTGCCTCGTGCTGGTCGGCGAGGAGGACGCGCTCACCCCTCCGTCGGACTCCGAGCTGATGGTCGGGGCCCTGCCGGACGCACGCCTCGTCACGTTCCCCGGCGCCGGACACCTGTCGGCCGTCGAGGTTCCTGCGGAGTTCAACACGGCGGTGCTCGAGTTCCTCGCCTCGGTGAAGGCCTGACCGTCTCTCCGTCCGTACCGACTGACTGGGCGGTCAGGCCGTCGCCTCAGGTGCGCTCCTGCCGGGGGACGACGACCTCGCGCACGATGAGCAGCGCGGCGGCGGCGATGGGGATGGCGAGCAGCGCCCCGACGACGCCGAGCAGCGTGCCGCCCAGCAGCGCCGCGACCACGGTCAGCGCCGGGGGCACGTCCACCGAGCGCCGCATCACGCGCGGGTACACGAGGTAGTTCTCGACCTGCTGGTACGCGATGTAGAACACGAGACAGGCCACCCCGACCGGGAACGACTCGAGGAACCCGACCAGGGTCACCACGACCGCGCCGATGGTGGCGCCGATCAACGGGATGAGGTCGAACAGGGCGACCAGCAGCGCCAGCGCGAGCGCGAAGTCGCGCAGGCCGACGATCTGCAGGAACACGTACGAGGAGATGCCGGCGCACGTCGCGACGAGCAAGGCGCCGCTCACGTACCCGCCGACCCGCTCGAGGATCTCGTCCCCGAGCCGCTGCACCCGGTGCCGCCGGGTGGCGGGGACGAGCTCGTAGCAGGCCCGCTTGATCGCCGGCAGCGAGCCGAGGAAGTACAGCGTGAGGATCAGCACGGTGAGCGCGCTGAACGCCGCACCGAGCACGACCTTGCCCACGCCCACGATGCCGCCGAAGGCCTGCTCCGCCAGTGAGCCGCTGCTCACGTACTCCCGGAGACGGTCGATGACCTCGTACTCCTGGTCGAGATCGCGGATGCGGCGGTTGCCCTGCAGCCGGTCGAGGTACTCGGGCACGTTCGTGACGAACGCTCCGCTCTGTTCGGCGAGGGGTGGGGCGATCGCGGCACCGAAGCCGACGAAGATGAGCAGCAGCCCCACGAACACGCAGAGGACGGCGTACCCACGCCGCATGCCCCGCCGCGTCAGGGCCTCGACCGCGGGGTTGAGCCCGACCGCGAGGAACATCGACACGACGATGAGGACGAGCACCTGGCGCGAGGACGAGAGCGCCCTGGTCAGTCCGATCGCGAGCAGCACCCCGAGGGCGCCGGTGAAGCCGATGATGAACGGGGAGTTGCGCAGCGGGTGTCCGGGCTCGCCGAAGGGGAGATGCGGCTCCTCCTCGTGCGGCTCGCCGTGGTGCTCGTGCGGCCCTTCATGGTGCTCGGCAGTGGCGTCGTCGTGCTCGGCAGCGCCGTCGCCCTGCTCGGAGGCCCCGTCGTGCTCCGGCGGCTCGTGGCCCGGGGCGGCGCCGCGGGTCACGGGGTCGCCGGCGGGCTCCGCGGGGGGCTCGGCCGTCGGCTCGTGGCTGGGCTGGTTGTCGTCACCTGGCCTGCGGCCGGGATCCGGCACTCGGAGCTCCCCGGGGTGTGGGTCCTGACGTCGTCCCTGAGCCTAGCCCGCGAATCCCCCGACACCGGGGGACGCGGGCCCCTCGCCGGAGGGGTTGCGGACCGGCGGGATGCTCGACCGTGGGTCAGCCGCCCTGGCGGGGCATGTCCACGTCCGAGCCCTCGTCCGGCTCGTCGTCGTCCCCGCTCGCGGACCCGAGGGCTGCCAGACCGGCCGCGGGCCCGGCCCCAAGCAGCTCGCGCAGCTGGCTGAGGTGGGCCGTGATGCTGTCCCGCTGGCGGGTGAGGTCCTCGACCTCGCGCTGGGCCGCCGTCCGCACCCTGTCAGCCTCCGTCTTCGTCTCCGTGAGGAGCTGCTCGGCGTTGGTCCGCGCCTCGGCGAGCACCTGGTCGGCGTTCCGCCGCGCGTTGGCCACCAGGCTGCGCGCGTGCTCGTCCGCCTCGCGGCGGGTCTGCTCGGCCTGTGAGGTCGCCTTCGCGGCCCGGTCCTCCGCGGACGCGGCCCGCTGCTCCGCCTCTGTGACGAGCTTCTGGGTGGCGGCGAGCGCCTGCTCGTGACGCTCGGCGTCCTGACGCTCGGCCTCCTCGCGGCGGGCGGCCAGGTCGTCTTCGAACTCCTCCTCCTCACGGAGCCGGCGCGCCTTGCTCTCCTCGAGCATGCGGGTCGCGTCCGCCCGCATCTGGTCGGAGTCGCGCTTGGAAACGGCGAGCATCTCGTCGCGCTCGCGCTTCGCGGTGCCCCGCATCTGCCCGGCGTCGCGCTCGGCGGTCGTTCTGAGCTTGGAGATCTCACGCTTGGCGGTGGCGTGGAGCTCGGCGACCTCGTGGTCGGCGGCGGAGCGCTGCTTGGACACCTCGCGCTCGGTCGTCGAGCGCAGCTCCTCGGCCTCACGCCGGGCCGCGTCGCGCAGCTCCTCGGCCTCGTTCTCGGCGGTCAGGAGGGAGTCGTCCGCCTCGCGCTTGGCCGTGGCCCGGATCTCGTTCGCCTCGTTCTCGGCCGCGGAGCGGTGGTCGGCCGCGTCGATGCGGGCTCCCGCGGTGATCTCGTTGGCCTCGCCCTTGGCAGCGGCGATGAGCTCGGCGGACTGCTCCTCGGCGAGGCGGAGCAGCTGCTCGATGCGCGAGCCCAGGCCGGCGTACGTCGGGCGTTCCGACTCGTCGAGCGAGCGCCGGGCCTCGCTGAGCTCCTGCTGCAGGGAGGAGATGCGGGACTCGAGGGTCGACACCACGTCCGAGTCGCCATCCAGCTGGGTCTTGGCGTCACCCAGCGCAGCCTCGAGCTGCTGGAGCCGCCTGTCGACCTGCGCGCGGTCGTACCCGCGCAGGACGATGTCGAAGCCGCCGTGGGTGGTGGATCCGTCGAAGAGTGTGTTGAGCTTCGAGTCGGTGTCTGTCGGCATGACACTACTCCTGGCAGGGGGACGTGAGCGCAGCGCTCACACATTACGGAAGCGCGCCAGAGCCTCCGCATGGCGGGTCCGCTTGGCCGAGTCCCGGACGCCGAGACCCTCCTCGGGGGCGAGGCAGAGGACTCCGACCTTGCCCTGGTGGAGGTTGCGGTGGACGTCGTACGCGGCCTGGCCGGTCTGCTCCAGCGGGTACGTCCTGGACAGGGTGGGGTGGATGGCGCCCCGGGCGATCAGCCGGTTCGCCTCCCACGCCTCGCGGTAGTTCGCGAAGTGGCTGCCCACGATGCGCTTGAGGTTCATCCACAGGTAGCGGTTGTCGTACTGGTGCACGAACCCGCTCGTGGACGCGCAGGTGACGATCGTGCCGCCGCGCTTGGCCACGTACGTGCTCGCGCCGAACGTCTCCCGCCCGGGGTGCTCGAAGACGATGTCCGGGTCCTCGCCGCCGGTCAGCTCGCGGATGCGCGCGCCGAGACGCTGCCACTCCTTCGGGTCCTGGGTGTGCTCGTCCTTCCAGAACCGGTAGTCCTCGGCCGAGCGGTCGATCACGAGCTCGGCGCCCATGCGGTGGCAGATCTCCGCCTTCAGCGGGCTGGAGACCACGCAGACCGGGATCGCCCCGCCGTTGAGGGCGAGCTGGGTGGCGTACGAGCCGAGCCCGCCGGACGCCCCCCAGAGCAGCACGACGTCGCCCTGCTTCATCCCCGCGCCGTGCCCGGAGACGAGCTGGCGGTACGCGGTCGAGTTCACCAGCCCGGGGCACGCCGCCTCCTCCCAGGTGAGGTGCGCCGGCTTGGGCATGAGCTGGTTGGCCTTGACGAGGGCGAGCTCGGCCAGCCCGCCGAAGTTCGTCTCGAAGCCCCAGATGCGCTGCTGCGGGTCGAGCATGGTGTCGTCGTGGCCCTGGTGGTCCTCGAGCTCGACGGACAGGCAGTGCGCGACCACCTCGTCCCCGGGTTTCCACTTGGTGACCCCGGGTCCGGTGCGCAGCACGACGCCGGCCGCGTCCGAGCCCACCACGTGGTACGGCAGGTCATGGCGCTTCGAGAACTCGTTCCAGCGCCCGTACCGGGACAGGAACGCGAACGTCGACACCGGCTCGAAGATCGACGTCCACACGGTGTTGTAGTTGATCGCGCTCGCCATCACCGCGACGATCGCCTCGCCCGGGCCCAGCTCGGGCACCGGCACCTCGTCGACGTGCAGGGCACGCCGCGGGTCCTTGTCCCGGCTCGGCGTGCCGGCGAACATCTCGGCCTCGTCCTTGCGCACCGTGACGCCGCGGTACGCCTCGGGGAGGGGCAGCGACGCGTACGCCTCGGGGGAGGCGTCGGCGAGGATCGCGTCGCGGATGTCCTTCACGGGGCCCTCCAGGGTTCGCGGTCCGGGTGCCGCGGATATTACCGGCCGGTAATGCCGACCGGCGAGGGCCGTCCGGGGACCGGGCCTCAGCCGCCCAGCACGCCGGACTGGAAGGCGACGAGACCGAGGATGACCAGGCCCGCGAGCACGGCGAGCTTGACCACCTTGCGAACCAGTCCGAACACGACGAGGACGAGGAGCGCGACGACGAGGATGGTGAGCAGAGTCGGGTCCATGGCGGCGGATTCTCCTCTGCGCGCGCGGCCTGGCCCGCGGCGGGGTGGCGCGGATGGCTCGGGGCCCGGCGGGGGTGTCTGACCGGGCTCGGGTGTCCAGCTGGGCTCAGGATCCGGCTGGCTCAGGCGTCCGGCGCCGCCTCGACGAGCTCGACCAGCACCCCGCCGGCGTCCTTGGGGTGGACGAAGTTGACCCGGGAGCCGGCTGTGCCCCGCTTCGGTGAGTCGTAGAGCAGCCGGACCCCCTTGGCCCGCAGGTCGGCACAGGCGGCGTCGATGTCGTCCACGCCGTACGCGACCTGCTGGACGCCTTCGCCCGAGCGCTCGAGGAACTTGCCCACGGGGGAGTCGGGGCGCAGCGGGGCGAGCAGCTGGATGCACGACCCCGAGTCGCCCACGGCGAGCATGGCCTCGCGCACGCCCTGCTCCTCGTTGACCTCGGTGTGGACGACGTGGACCCCGAAGGTCCTGGCGTAGAAGTCGATCGCCGCGTCCAGGTCGGCGACCGCCAGACCCACGTGGTCGATACGGGTGAGCACCCGGCCTCCTCCCCGTCCGGCTGTTGGTCCGGCGCAGCCTGTCGCGCGTATCGTGACACGGCAACCACCAGCCGCTCACCGCCCGGGAGGCCCGCACCATGGCCGGCAACGGTTCCGTCATCGTCTCCGGTGCCCGCACGCCGATCGGCCGGCTGCTCGGCGCCCTCAAGGACTTCGCCGCCGCCGACCTGGGCGGGGTCGCGATCAAGTCCGCCCTGGAGCGTGCCGGGCTGACCGGCGACCAGGTCGACTACGTGATCATGGGCCACGTGCTGCAGGCGGGCGCCGGTCAGATCACCGCGCGTCAGGCCGCGGTCAAGGGCGGTATCCCCATGGACGTGCCCTCGATCACGGTCAACAAGGTGTGCCTGTCCGGGCTCGACGCGATCGCGCTGGCCGACCAGCTGATCCGGGCCGGCGAGTTCGAGGTCGTCGTGGCGGGCGGCATGGAGTCCATGACCAACGCCCCGCACCTGCTGCCGAAGTCCCGTACGGGCTTCAAGTACGGCGACACTACGCTCGTCGACTCGATGGCGTACGACGGGCTGTTCTGCGCCTTCGACCAGTGCGCGATGGGCGAGTCCACCGAGCGCTACAACGCCGGCCTCGGCATCAGCCGTGCCGACCAGGACGAGTTCTCCGCCCGCTCGCACGACCGCGCCGCCGCGGCGATCAAGAACGGGCTGTTCGACGACGAGATCACCCCGGTCGAGATCCCGCAGCGCAAGGGCGACCCGGTGGTGTTCTCCGAGGACGAGGGCGTGCGACCGGGCACGACCGCCGAGTCGCTCGCGAAGCTGCGTCCCGCGTTCGCCGCTGACGGCACCATCACGGCCGGCTCGTCCTCGCAGATCTCCGACGGCGCCTGCGCGGTCGTCGTGATGAGCCGGGCCAAGGCCGAGCAGCTCGGCGCCCCGGTGCTCGCCGAGGTCGGCGCCCACGGCGTCGTCGCCGGGCCGGACCCGTCGCTGCAGGCCCAGCCGTCCAACGCGATCCGGAAGGCGCTGGGCCGGGAGGGTCTGAGCCCGTCCGACCTCGACCTGGTCGAGATCAACGAGGCGTTCGCCTCGGTCGGCATCCACTCGATGCGCGAGCTCGGGCTCGAGGCCGATTCGGTCAACGTGAACGGCGGCGCCATCGCGCTCGGCCACCCCATCGGTGCCTCCGGTGCCCGTATCGCGTGGACGCTCGTGAACGAGCTCCGGCGGCGCGGCGGCGGGCTGGGCGCGGCCGCGCTGTGCGGTGGCGGGGGCCAGGGCGACGCCCTGCTCTTCCGGGTCCCGCAGGCCTGAGGGTGGCGCGGCGGTTCGACGTACCGGATCTCGTCGAGCGGGCCCGCCGGGGCGAGCCGCGTGCGGTCGGACGCCTGATCTCGCTCGTCGAGGACGCCTCGCCCGCGCTGCGCGAGGTGATGGCCGCCCTGGTGCCTCTCACCGGGCACGCGCGCGTGGTCGGGCTCACCGGGTCACCCGGCGTCGGCAAGTCCACGTCGACGTCCGCCCTGGTCAGCTCGTACCGGGCGCTCGGCAAGCGGGTGGGCGTGCTCGCCGTCGACCCGTCCTCGCCGTTCTCCGGTGGCGCCCTGCTCGGGGACCGCGTACGGATGCAGGACCACGCCACGGACCCGGAGGTCTACATCCGGTCGATGGCGTCCCGCGGCCACCTGGGCGGGCTCGCGGTGGCCACCCCCCAGGCCCTGCGCGTCCTGGACGCCGCCGGCTGCGACGTGATCCTCGTCGAGACGGTGGGCGTCGGCCAGGCGGAGGTCGAGGTGGCCTCGCTCGCGGACTCCACCATCGTCCTGGTCGCCCCGGGCATGGGCGACTCCGTGCAGGCGGCCAAGGCAGGCATCCTCGAAGTGGCCGACGTCTTCGTGGTGAACAAGGCCGACCGGGAGGGCGCCGACCAGACCGCCCGCGACCTGCGCCACATGCTCTCCCTCGGCGAGCGCCGTACGCCGGAGGACTGGCGGGTGCCGATCGTGAAGACCGTGGCGTCCCGTGGAGAGGGCTCCGACGAGGTGGTCGAGGCCCTGGAGAAGCACGGCGCCTGGCTCGAGAACTCCGGAGAGCTGGCGCGCCGCCGTCTCGCCCGGGTCACGGACGAGGTCGAGGCCATCGCGGTGGCTACGCTGCGTGACCGGATGGGGGACGTCCATGGCACTGCTGCCCTGCCGCGGCTGGCCGAGCGGGTACTCAAAGGGGAGCTCGACCCGTACGCGGCCGCGGACGAGCTGGTGGCGGGCCTCACCGGGTGAGCCCTGGCGCCGCCGATCGGCTCCGCATGGCGGATCTGGGCTCGGTCGCGCGCCCTTCGGCGGGTTTGGTCCCTGTCTCAGCCCCTGTCCAAGCCTGTCCCGCCGCGTCGGAGCGATGACCTGCAGTCCCTTGGGCGTACGATCTGAAGTCACCGACCGCAGCGTGCCGGTGACCTACACCAGGGGAGAAAGCGGTAGAAAGATCGGAGCACCAAACGTTCCGACCCCCCGGGAGCAGACGTGGCCAAGAAGGCCCTCACATGGCTGGCCATCGCCTTCGCGTTGTTCTATGTGCTCTCCGCGCCGAACGACGCCGCGGGGGCGGTCCGTGAGGTGGCGTCCGGTCTCCGCGAGGCGTTCGACTCGGTCGCCGTCTTCGTCGAATCGCTGTTCACATGAGCACCCCCGAGCGAGGCTCCGGCGAGCACGAGCCGCGGGACGCGGGCAAGCAGGGCGCCGAGGAGCGCTCCTCCCGTGGCCGCCCACCGTCCGGCGGGGACGAGGGAGCCCAGGGCTCCGGGCAGACCGGGGAGCGGTCGTCCGAGGGCGCGGAGGAACGTTACCGGCGTGAGAACGGTGACACCCAGGACCTGAGCGACCTCTTCGAGCACCTCCGCCGGGACAGGGACAGGGACCCCGAGGACGACACGAAGCGAGACGGGGAGAGGGAGCGCGAGACCAAGGGTGGCCCGAGGATGCGGCCCGCCGCAGAGCTGGTCATCGACTCGGTCGGTATCGCCGGCGAGGTCCCCTCGGGAACCCGGCCGCCCGGTCGCCGCTACCTCCTCGACAGCGAGAGCCGCGTCATCTTCGTCCGCCGGCACCCGGCGCTGCTGCTGCGCTACGTGGCCGAGACGATGGGCGCGCTGCTCCTCGCCGGCCTCCTCACCACCGTCCTGCCGGACAGCTTCATCGTGCTCGACCTGATCTGGTACGGGGTGCTCGCGGTCATGGCCCGGCTGCTGTACCAGGTCGCGGAGTGGTCCGCCGACCGCTTCGTGGTCACCGACCGCCGGATGCTGCTCATCAGCGGGCTCATCACCCGCAAGGTGGCGATGATGCCGCTCACCAAGGTCACGGACATGACGTACGAGAAGCCTGTCATCGGCCGGCTGCTGGGGTACGGCGAGTTCATCATGGAGTCCGCCGGCCAGGACCAGGCCCTGCGCCGCATCCGCTACGTCCCGGCCCCGGACCGGCTCTACCGCGAGGTGTCGGAGCTCCTCTTCGGCGGCGCCACCGCCTCCCCGAAGGTCGTCCCCTCGACGGCCAAGGCTCGAGGGGCACCCGTCGGACAGCCCACCGAGTAGCGAGTAGAACGCGAGGCCTTCCCCGGCGCTAGGCTGGTGTGACACGTCATCCCTCAGATGGCAGCCCGGACGTCACAACCGTGGAGTGTCGCAGTGGAGCCGAACGACATCGAGGCAGGCCGGAGCCGGTGGCAGCGGCGCTACGACGCAGCGCGGACGCGGGACGCCGACTTCACCACCCTGTCCGGCCTCGAGGTCGACCCGGTCTACGGACCTCCCGGCGGCGTCGAGCACCCCGGGTTCGAGCGGATCGGCTGGCCGGGGGAGTTCCCGTACACCCGGGGGCTGTACTCGACCGGGTACCGCGGGCGGGCCTGGACGATCCGGCAGTTCGCCGGCTTCGGCAACGCCGCGCAGACCAACGAGCGGTACAAGATGATCCTGCGCTCGGGTGGCGGGGGGCTCTCGGTCGCGTTCGACATGCCGACGCTCATGGGGCGCGACTCGGACGACCCTCGCTCGCTCGGTGAGGTGGGCCACTGCGGCGTCGCCATCGACTCGGCCGCCGACATGGACGTGCTCTTCGACGGCATCCCGCTCGGTGACGTCACCACGTCGATGACGATCAGCGGCCCCGCCGTCCCGGTGTTCTGCATGTACCTCGTCGCGGCGGAGCGTCAGGGAGTCGACCTCGGCGTCCTGGACGGCACCCTGCAGACCGACATCTTCAAGGAGTACATCGCGCAGAAGGAGTGGCTCTTCCCGCCCGAGCCCCACCTGCGCCTCATCGGTGACCTCATGGAGTACTGCGCGGCCGAGATCCCGCGGTACAAGCCGCTGTCCGTGTCGGGCTACCACATCCGTGAGGCGGGCTCGACCGCGGCGCAGGAGCTGGCGTACACCCTCGCCGACGGGTTCGGCTACGTCGAGCTGGGCCTGGCCCGCGGGCTCGACGTCGAGACGTTCGCCCCCGGGCTGTCCTTCTTCTTCGACGCGCACATCGACTTCTTCGAGGAGATCGCCAAGTTCCGCGCCGCCCGGCGGATCTGGGCGCGCTGGATGCGGGACGTCTACGGTGCGCGTACCGAGCGGGCGCAGTGGCTGCGTTTCCACACCCAGACGGCCGGGGTCTCCCTGACCGCGCAGCAGCCGGACAACAACATCGTCCGGACCGCCGTGGAGGCGCTCGCGGCCGTGCTCGGCGGCACCAACTCGCTGCACACGAACGCGCTGGACGAGGTCCTCGCGCTGCCGTCGGAGAAGGCCGCGGAGATCGCCCTGCGGACCCAGCAGGTGATCGCCGAGGAGACCGGGGTGATGAACGTCGCCGACCCGCTCGGCGGCTCCTGGTACGTCGAGGCGCTGACCGACAGGCTCGAGGACGAGGCCGAGCGCGTGTTCGCCACGGTCCGGGAGATGGGCACCGACGGCTCGATCACCTCGGGGCTGCTCCGCGGCATCGAGGACGGCTGGTTCATGGCCGAGATCGCGGACGCGTCCTTCGCGTACCAGCAGGCCCTGGAGAAGAGCGACAAGCGCGTGGTCGGGGTGAACTGTCACACGGGCACGGTCGAGGAGCCGCTGGAGATCCTGCGGGTCGGGCACGAGGTCGAGGTGGAGCAGAACCGGATCCTCGGGGCCCGCAAGGAGGGCCGGGACGCGGCCGCGGCGAAGTCCGCCCTGGACCGCATGGTCGAGGTCTCCCGGACCGAGGACAACATGGTCCCTGCCATGCTCGAGGCGGCCCGGGCCGAGGCCACGCTGGGCGAGATCTGCGAGGCGCTGCGTGGGGAGTGGGGCGACTACCGCGAGCCCCCGCGCTTCTAGCCGGTCGGCGAGGGGCGGGCAGCCGAGGGTCCCGGGGGCGTGGGCGAGCGTGCCCGTGGGGGTGTGGGCGAGCGGGCCCGGGGGGCGTACGCGTGCGGTCCCGGGACGAGGCAGGATGGACACATGACGCAGCCCGGTTTCAGCGCGTACGGCGCCGTGGACCTGTCGGCGCTCTCGTCCCCTCAGGCCGGTGCCTCGGGCGCCG
Source organism: Actinomycetes bacterium (assembly GCA_050743265.1). Classification (GTDB taxonomy): domain Bacteria; phylum Actinomycetota; class Actinomycetes; order JBOGEN01; family JBOGEN01; genus JBOGEN01. The sequence continues at coordinate 19,200 of JBOGEN010000033.1, read as the reverse complement.
ACGCGTCCCGCTCCGGCGGGGCCTCGGGAGCGGTCGTCGTCGAGGTCACGGAGGCGAACTTCCAGGCCGAGGTGATCGAGCGCTCGATGAGCGTGCCGGTCGTCCTCGACTTCTGGGCCGAGTGGTGCGAGCCGTGCAAGCAGCTGAGTCCGGTGCTGGAGAAGCTGGCCGGCGAGGGCGGTGGCCGCTGGGTGCTCGCGACCGTGGACACCGACGCCAACCAGCGCCTTGCCCAGGCGTTCGGGGTGCAGGGCATCCCCGCGGTCAAAGCGGTCGTGGGCGGCCAGCTCGTCGACCTGTTCACCGGGGCCTACCCCGAGGCGCAGATCCGGCAGGTGCTGGACGAGCTGCTCAAGGTGGCGGCCCAGCAGGGCCTCACCGGGTCGGCCGAGGCGGACGTCCAGCCCGGGCAGGACGACGAGCCTGCCGAGCAGGCCGAGCCCCTGCGGCACCCGGAGGCGCAGGAAGCCCTCGAGCGGGACGACCTGGAGGCGGCCGAGGCGGCGTACCGCAAGGCCCTGGACACGGCCCCCGCGGACGAGGAGGCCCGGGTCGGGCTCGCCCGTGTCCGGCTCATGATCCGCACACGGGACGCTGACCCGCAGCAGGTGCGCGCCTCCGCCGCCGAACGCCCGGACGACGTCGCGGCCCAGACCGCGGCCGCGGACATGGACGTCGTCGGAGGGCACGTCGAGGACGCGTTCGCCCGGCTCGTCGACACCGTGCGGCGGACGAGCGGGGACGACCGCAACGCCGCCCGCCAGCACCTGGTCGAGCTGTTCGAGGTCGTCGGGCAGCAGGACCCGCTGGTGGTCAAGGCCCGCGGCGCGCTGGCGAACGCGCTGTACTGACAGCTCCCGCCGCGCATCCACCGACGGCGGACGGGCTCGGACCGGCGTCAGCCGGACCGGTGCAGCCACACGGCGCCGAGCGGCGGGAGGCGCAGCGAGGCGGACGCGGGGCGCCCGTGCCACGGCTCGGCCACGGCCTCGACGGCGCCCAGGTTGCCCACCCCGCTGCCGAGGTACGCCCCGGCGTCGGTGTTGAGCACCTCCTGCCAGGTGCCGGCGTGCGGAAGGCCGAGCCGGTAGCCCTCGTGCGGAACCGCCGCGAAGTTGGCCACGCAGGCGAGGGCGGAGCCGTCCCCGCCCCAGCGCAGGAACGAGAACACGTTGTTGCCGGCGTCGTTCGCGTCGATCCAGTCGAAGCCGGACGGCTCGACGTCCTGGCTCCACAGCGCCGGGGTGTCCGCGTACACCCGGTTCAGGTCACGGACCAGGGACTGGACGCCGCGGTGGTCCGGGTTGTCCAGGAGCCACCAGTCGAGGCTGCGCGACTCCGACCACTCGGACTCCTGACCGAGCTCCGCGCCCATGAACAGCAGCTGCTTACCGGGGTGTGCCCACATGAACGCGAGGTACGCCCGCAGGTTGGCCAGCTGCTGCCAGCGGTCGCCGGGCATCTTGCGCAGCAGCGAGCCCTTGCCGTGGACGACCTCGTCGTGGCTGATCGGCAGCACGTAGTTCTCGGAGTACGCGTACATCATCGAGAACGTCATCTGGTGGTGGTGGTACTGCCGGTAGACCGGTTCCTTCGCCATGTACGACAGCGAGTCGTGCATCCAGCCCATGTTCCACTTGAAGCCGAACCCGAGGCCGCCGAGGTGGGTGGCACGGGTCACGCCGGGCCAGGCCGTGGACTCCTCGGCGATCGTGGTGACGCCGGGGCAGCGGCGGTACAGCGTCGCGTTCGCCTCCTGGAGAAACGCGACGGCGTCGAGGTTCTCCCGCCCGCCGAACATGTTCGGCAGCCACTCGCCCTCCTCGCGGGAGTAGTCGAGGTAGAGCATCGAGGCGACCGCGTCCACCCGCAGGCCGTCCACGTGGAACTCCTCGCACCAGTAGACGGCGTTCGCGACGAGGAAGTTGCGGACCTCGCTGCGGCCGAAGTCGAACACGTAGGTCCCCCAGTCGGGCTGCTCGCCGCGGCGGGGGTCGGCGTGCTCGTACAGCGGCGTCCCGTCGAAGCGGCCGAGCGCCCACTCGTCCTTGGGGAAGTGCGCGGGAACCCAGTCGACGATCACGCCGATGCCGGCCTGGTGCAGCCGGTCGACGAGATGGCGGAACTCATCCGGCGACCCGAACCGCGAGGTCGGCGCGTAGTACGAGGAGACCTGGTACCCCCAGGAGCCGCCGAACGGGTGCTCGGCCACGGGCAGCAGCTCGACGTGCGTGAAGCCCATGTCCGTGACGTAGTCGACGAGCTCGTCCGCGAGCTCGCGGTAGCCCAGACCGTGCCGCCACGACCCGAGGTGCAGCTCGTACGTGCTCATCGGGGCGTCGTGCAGGGTGCGGGCCGCCCGCGCGGCCATCCAGGAGCCGTCGCGCCACGTGTACGCCGGGGTGTGCACCACGCTCGCGGTGGCCGGCGGGTGCTCGGTGGCGAAGGCCATGGGGTCCGCCTTCTGCCGCCAGACACCGTCCCGGCCGAGGATCTCGAACTTGTACGTGGCGCCGTCCCTCACGTCGGGGGCGAAGAGCTCCCACACCCCGGAGGACCCGAGCGAGCGCATCGGGTGGCCACGCCCGTCCCACGAGTTGAACGCCCCGACCACGCGGACCCCCTGCGCGTTCGGCGCCCACACGGCGAAGGATGTCCCGGTCACCGGGCCGCCGATGCCGTCGGGGCCGACCGGGTCGCCAGCGCGCGTCGTGCCCTCGTACGTGCGCACGTGCGCGCCGAGCACCTGCCACAGCTGCTCGTGGCGGCCCTCGCCGATCAGGTGCAGGTCGACCTCGCCGAGCGTCGGCCAGAACCGGTACGGGTCGTCGCTGCGGACCGGCCCCGACCCGTACTCGACCTCGAGCCGGTAGTCGGGGACCTCAGGGCCGTCGAGGACACCGGCGAACACGCCCTCGTGCTCGTGCGGCAGCTCCGTCCTCCCGGTGGCGGTGACCACGACCACCGATCGCGCCCAGGGACGGAGCACGCGGACCGTGGTCGTGCCCTGCCACGCGTGCGCGCCCAGGATCGCGTGCGGGTCGTGGTGGGCGCCGCCGACGAGCCGGTCGAGCTCCTCCTTCGTCACCGGCCGGGGCTCGAGGACGGACGGGTCGGACGGGGGACGGGTCACGGTCTGCCTCCTGTTCCTCTCGGTCGGCGCGTTGCGGCTTGTCGACGGTGGAGCCCGGTCAGTCGGCCAGCCGGTCGAGCGCGGACAGCGGGATGGAGAGCCAGGACGGGCGGTTGCGCGCCTCGTACACCACCTCGTAGACGACCTTGTCGAGCTCGAACGCGCGCAGCACCACGTCGGCGTCGCGCGGGTCGGTTCCGGCTGCCTTGGCGTACCCGTCGCAGAACGCGTCCCGGTTGCGGTCTGCCCACTCCGATGCGCGGTACTCGAGCTGCGGGTCGTTGGGGTGGTCGAGCACGAGCAGGTGCCGCGCGGCGTAGTCGAATGAGCGCAGCATGCCGGCCACGTCCTTGAGCGGGCTCGCCAGCGCGCGCCGCTCGGCCAGCGGACGAGCGGGCTCCCCCTCGAAGTCGAGCAGCACCCAGCCGTGGTCCGTGCGGAGCACCTGGCCGAGGTGGTAGTCGCCATGGATGCGCTGGGTCGGGAGCTCTGCGCGCTGGACCGCGAGTTCGTCGAACGCGGCGCGGATCGGGAGCGCGCGCTCGGCGAGCCCGGGCACGAGGCCGGCGGCCTCCTCGAGCCGGGTGTGCATCGCGTGGGCGAGCCCGGCGAAGTCGTCCGCCCCCATCACCCCGGTGGCCAGGGTGCGGGCCAGGTCCGCGTGCACCTCGGCGGTGGCCGCGCCGAGCCGTGCCGCCTCCGCGGCGAAGTCGCCGCCGACCTCGTCCGCGTGCAGGTCGGCCTCGGCGTAGAGGTCGCGCACGCTCGTCTTGGCCATCTCCCAGCCCTGCGTCGCCGAGGGCAGGTAGCGCTGGAGCATGGCGAGGCTTCCCTCCGCCGGAGCCCCACCGTCCTCCGCCCACTGCGCGCCGACCCAGCCGAGCGGGGGCGCGATGTGGGGGCTGCCCGCGCGGTGCAGCGCCGAGTGGATCTCGATGTCCGGGTTCACGCCGTGGCTCACCTTGCGGAACACCTTGAGGATCATCTCGGTGCCGTACACGAGCGAGGTGTTCGACTGCTCGGCGAGCATGACGATGCTCGCCTCGTCCCGCGGGATGGGGTCCCTGCCAGGCTCGGTGTGGAAGGAGACGTCGCCCACGGTGTCCCCGGACGCGATGTGGTCGATCCAGGCGCCGGTGACCTCCTTGTCGTGCAGGCAGTCGAACACGAGCCGGGTCCTGCCGGAGTCCTCGAGCTCGCCGACCAGGGCGTGGGTCAGCGTGTCCGGTGCGCTCGTGCGGTACTCCAGCGGCACCTGGTACGTCTCGTGGCCGCCGTCGGCGAAGTCGAGCGAGACGAGGTGGACGCACACCTCGGGGTCCCCCTCCACCAGGGTGGCGAGGGTGCGGACCCCGGCGCGGTCGACCTCGCGGCCCTTCGCCCCGTACCACCGCTGGGACGGGAGCCAGGTGACCAGCAGCTCGTCGATCGTCATGTGGTGGACTCCGTCGGGGGTCGGGAGAGGCTGAACCAGTAGAAGCCGTGCCCGGCCACGGTGAGCAGGTACGGCAGCTCGCCGATCTCCGGGAAACGGACGCCCCCGAGCATCTCGATCGGCGCGCAGCCCTCGTACCGGCGCAGGTCGAGCTCGACCGGCTGGGCGAAGCGGGACAGGTTGTTCACGCACAGCACGATGTCGTCACCGAACTCGCGGACGAACGCGAGCACGCTCGGGTTGGACGAGCCAAGCTCGGTGTAGTTGCCCATGCCGAAGACCGGGTGCCGCTTGCGTGTCTCGATCATGCGGCGGGTCCAGTGCAGCAGCGACGTGGAGTTGCGCAGCTGGGCCTCGACGTTCGTCACCGAGTACCCGTAGACCGGGTCCATGATCACCGGCAGGTAGAGCCGCTGCGGGTCGCAGGTCGAGAACCCGGCGTTGCGGTCGGGCGTCCACTGCATCGGGGTCCGCACGCTGTCGCGGTCGCCGAGCCAGATGTTGTCGCCCATCCCGATCTCGTCCCCGTAGTAGAGGACCGGCGAGCCGGGCAGCGAGAGCAGCAGCGCGGTGAACAGCTCCATCTGGTCACGGGAGTTGTCCAGGAGCGGCATGAGGCGGCGGCGGATGCCGATGTTCGCCTTCATCTGCGGGTCCTTCGCGTACTCCGTGTACATATAGTCCCGCTCGTCGTCCGTGACCATCTCGAGCGTGAGCTCGTCGTGGTTGCGGAGGAAGATGCCCCACTGCGAGGTCTCGGGGATCTCCGGCGTCTGGGTCAGGATCTCCGAGATCGGGTACCGCTGCTCCCGGCGTACGGCCATGAAGATGCGCGGCATGAGCGGGAAGTGGAACGCCATGTGGCATTCGTCGCCGCCCTTGTCCGGGTCGCCGAAGTACTCCACGACGTCGGCGGGCCACTGGTTGGCCTCGGCGAGCAGGACACGGTCGGGGTAGAGGCGCTCGACCTCGGAGCGCAGCTCCTTGAGGTACTCGTGGGTGCGCGGCAGGTTCTCGCAGTTGGTGCCCTCGGCCTCGTACAGGTAGGGCACCGCGTCCAGGCGGAAGCCGTCGATGCCGAGGTCGAGCCAGAACCGCAGCACCTCCATCATCGCGGCGCGCACGGTGGGGTTCTCGTAGTTCAGGTCGGGCTGGTGGCTGAAGAACCGGTGCCAGTAGTACTGCCCCCGGACCGCGTCGTACGTCCAGTTGGACTTCTCGGTGTCGACGAAGATGATGCGGGCTTCGGGGTAGCCCTCGTCGCTGTCGCTCCAGACGAAGAAGTCGCCGAACGGCCCGTCCGGCTCGGAGCGGGACGACTGGAACCACGAGTGCTGGTCGCTCGTGTGGTTCATCACGAGGTCCGCGATCACCCGGATGCCGCGCTTGTGGGCCTCCTCGACGAACTCGATGAAGTCGCCGAGGTCGCCGAACTCGGGCAGCACCTTGAAGAAGTCGGCGATGTCGTACCCACCGTCGCGCAGGGGCGACTCGTAGATGGGGAGCAGCCAGATGCAGTCGATGCCCAGCCACTCGAGGTAGTCGAGCTTGCCCGTGAGCCCCTTGATGTCGCCGGTGCCGTCGTTGTTGGAGTCCGCGAACCCGCGGATCAGCACTTCGTAGAAGACGGCGCGCTTGTACCACAGGGGGTCACGCGGGTCACGCTCGTCGAAGGGGTCGGGGACAGGGCCGTGCGACTGGGTCACGGAGCGCTCCGGCGAACGGTGAGGATGTGTGCGGGCTCGGTGAAGGGGTCGAGCCTGACGTAGTTGTGCTGCCCCCAGTGGTACGTCTCACCCGTGATCTGGTCGTGCACGTCGACGCGGTCGTCCGAGTCCAGGCCGAGGGCCGGCATGTCGAGCGTGACGGTGGCCTCGCGGGCGGCGTGCGGGTCGAGGTTGAGCACGACAAGGACGATGTCGTCGCGCCCGTCCACGACCTCACGCTTGGAGAACGCCATGACCTCGGCCTGGTCCACATGGTGGAACCGCAGGTTGCGGAGCCGACGGAGCGCCGGGTGGGCACGCCGCAGCGCGTTGAGCCGGGCGAGGTAGGGGGCGAGTGTGCGTCCCTCGGCCGCGGCGGCCTCCCAGTCGCGGGGGCGGTACTGGTACTTCTCCGAGTCGAGGTACTCCTCGCTGCCCGGCCGCAGGGCGACGTGCTCGAACAGCTCGTACCCCGAGTACACGCCCCAGGACGGCGAGAGCATCGCCGCGAGCACGGCCCGGATCTTGAATGCGGCCGGTCCGCCGTACTGCAGGTACGCGTGCAGGATGTCGGGCGTGTTGACGAAGAAGTTGGGCCGCATGTAGGCGGCGGCCGGGCCGGACAGCTCGCGCAGGTACTCCTCGAGCTCCCACCTTTCGTTCCGCCAGGTGAAGTACGTGTACGACTGGTGGAACCCCACCTTGGCGAGCAGGTGCATCATCGCCGGCTTGGTGAACGCCTCGGCGAGGAACAGGACGTCAGGGTCGGTCTCGCGGATCTCGCCGATCAGCCACTCCCAGAACGCGACGGGCTTGGTGTGCGGGTTGTCCACGCGGAACACCCGCACCCCGTGGTCCATCCAGTGCCGCACCACCCGCAGCACCTCGGCGTAGAGGCCGTCCGGGTCGGTGTCGAAGTTGACCGGGTAGATGTCCTGGTACTTCTTGGGCGGGTTCTCCGCGTACGCGATCGAGCCGTCCACCCGGACGTGGAACCACTCCGGGTGCTCCTTGACCCACGGGTGGTCGGGTGAGACCTGGAGGGCGAGGTCGAGGGCGACCTCCATGCCCAGCTCACGCGTGCGGGCGACGAACGCGTCGAAGTCGTCGAACGTGCCGAGGTCGGGGTGGAGGGCGTCGTGGCCGCCCTCCACGGACCCGATGGCCCACGGCGACCCGGGCTCGTCCGGACCGGGGTCGAGCGTGTTGTTCTGCCCCTTGCGGTACGCACGGCCGATCGGGTGGACGGGGGGCAGGTAGACGATGTCGAACCCCATGTCCGCGATCGCGGGCAGGCGCTTCATCGCCGTCCGGAGCGTGCCGGACCGGGGCGGGTCGAGAGAGGCGCCCTCCGAGCGGGGGAACATCTCGTACCAGGAGCCGAACAGCGCACGCTCCCTGTCGACCCACAGGGCGTAGCCGGGGCTCTCGGTCACCAGCTCGCGCAGCGGGTGCCGGCGGAGCAACCGCTCGACGTCGGGGCCGAGGGCGGCGGAGAGCCGGCCGACCGGGGTGAGCGTCGGGTCCCTGAGCACCTCGGAGGCCCCGGTGAGCAGCGGCGTCCCCTCCCGTCGCGCGCTGCGGGGGAGCGCCGCGGCCGCCCGCTCGAGGAGCCGGGCGCCCTCCTCGAGCACGAGGTCCACGTCGAGGCCCGCGGGCACCTTGATCTCGGCCACGTGCCGCCAGGTGGCGACCGGGTCGCTCCACGCCTCGACGGTGTAGGTCCAATGGCCCGGCGCGTCGGGACGGACCTGGGCCGCCCACCGGTCGTGGCCGGCGTCGACCTGGACCATCGGCGTCCACGGCCCGGCCCGTCCGGACGGGTCCCGCAGGACGACGTTGGCGTTGACCGCGTCGTGTCCCTCGCGGACCACGGTGGCCGAGACCTCGAAGGCCTCGCCCTCCACGGCCCGGGCGGGCCACTGGCCGCAACCGACCAGGGGCTCCACGTCGACGATCGGGATGCGTCCAGTCATCGCGCCCACCGTACCCAGGCGGTCGTGCCCGCACTCGGCGCCGCGGGAGACGGCCGGCCGCGAGGGTCCCGAAGGACGATATGGGAGGTCATTGGTCGACGATCACGAGTCCTGAAATGTCTTGCGGTCCCGGAAAGGACCAGGCAGGCCGACCGCTACGCTGACCGACCGTGAGAGCGATCCGCCGGTTCACCGTGCGTCCCGTGCTGCCCGAGCCCCTCGCCCCGCTCGGCGACCTCGTGCTCAACCTGCGATGGTCCTGGCACCAGGAGTCCCTCGACCTGTTCGCCTCGGTCGACCCCGAGCGGTGGGACGCCTGCGAGCGTGACCCGGTACGTCTCCTGGCGGAGGTCCCGCGCAGCCGCTTCGACGAGCTCGCCCAGGACCGGCGGTTCCTGCGGCGGCTCTCGGACGCGATGGACGACCTGAACGAGTACCTCACCGGGGACCGGTGGTACCAGAGCCAGCCCGAGGGCGTGAACGGGCGACCCCGCTCGATCGCGTACTTCAGCCCGGAGTTCGGCATCACCGAGGTGCTGCCGCAGTACTCGGGCGGGCTCGGCATCCTCGCCGGCGACCACCTCAAGACCGCGAGCGACCTGGGCGTGCCGATCCTCGGGGTCGGGCTGCTGTACCGGCGCGGCTACTTCCGCCAGTCGCTGTCGCGCGAAGGCTGGCAGCACGAGCGCTACCCCGTGGTCGACCCGCACGCGCTGCCCCTCGTCCCGCTGCGCGAGGACGACGGCACCCCGCTGCGCGTGTACGTCGGCCTCCCCGGGGGTGGCCGGCTCGCCGCGGCCGTGTGGCGGGCGCAGGTCGGCCGGGTGCCGCTGCTGCTTCTCGACTCGGACGTGGAGGAGAACGCCCAGGCCGAGCGCGACGTGACCGACCGGCTGTACGGCGGCGGGACGGAGCACCGGCTCCTCCAGGAGATGTTGCTCGGCATCGGCGGGGTCCGCGCGCTGCGCGCGTACAGCCGGCTCACCGGAGCGCCCGACCCGGAGGTGTTCCACACCAACGAGGGCCACGCGGGGTTCCTCGGGATCGAGCGTATCCGCGAGCTCACCGAGGACGAGGGGATGCCGGTCGAGGCCGCCCGCGAGGCCGTCCGGGCGGGCACCGTCTTCACCACGCACACGCCGGTGCCTGCCGGCATCGACAGGTTCCCCCGTGACCTCATCGCCGCGCACTTCGGCGGCGACAACGCCTGCCGCGGCGTCCCGGTGGAGTGGATCCTCGACCTCGGAGCCGAGCCGCCCGGGGGCGACCCAGGGGTGTTCAACATGGCCGTGATGGGGCTGCGCCTCGCCCAGCGCGCCAACGGGGTGAGCCTGCTGCACGGCAGCGTGAGCCGGGAGATGTTCTCCGGGCTGTGGCCCGGGTTCGACGGCCGGGACGTGCCGATCACCTCGGTGACCAACGGCGTCCACGCGCCGACGTGGGTGGCCCGTCAGGTGTTGGACCTCGCGTCCCGGGAGATCGGCCCGTCGCTGGTCGAGGAGGCGCAGAACTGGGAGGCCATCGACAAGCTCGCCGACGCCGACGTCTGGCAGCTGCGCCGGGCGTTGCGGGCCGCGCTCGTCGACGACGTACGCACCCGGGTCCGCGCCTCGTGGCGCCAGCGCGGTGCCAGCGAAGCCGAGCTCGGCTGGACGCACACGATCCTCGACCCGGACGTGCTGACGATCGGGTTCGCTCGGCGGGTCCCGTCGTACAAGCGGCTCACGCTGATGCTGCGCGACCGGGACCGGCTGAAGCGCCTGCTGCTCCACCCGGAGCGCCCGGTGCAGCTCGTGATCGCCGGCAAGGCGCACCCCGCCGACGACGGGGGCAAGCGGCTCATCCAGGAGATCGTGCGCTTCTCCGACGACCCCGAGGTGCGCCACCGCATCGTGTTCCTGCCGGACTACGACATCGGCATGGCCCGCGTCCTCTACCCGGGGTGCGACGTGTGGCTCAACAACCCGCTCCGGCCGTATGAGGCCTGCGGGACGTCCGGCATGAAGGCCGCGCTCAACGGGTGTCTCAACCTCTCCATCCGCGACGGCTGGTGGGACGAGTGGTACGACGGGGAGAACGGCTGGGCGATCCCGTCCGCCGAGGGCGTGGACGACACCGACCAGCGGGACGACCTCGAGGCCACCGCCCTGTACGACCTCGTGGAGAACACCGTGGCCCCGCGGTTCTACTCGCGCGGGGCGGACGGGCTGCCCCTGCGCTGGCTGGAGATGGTGCGGCACACCCTGCGCACGCTGGGCCCGAAGGTGCTCGCCTCCCGGATGGTGCGCGACTATGTGCGCGACCTCTACGCCCCGGCGGCACTGTCGGCGCGCAGCCTCCAGGTGGACGGCCGGGCCGCCGCCCGGGAGCTCGCGGTGTGGAAGGAGAGCGTCCGCGGGGCCTGGGGCGACGTCCGGGTCGAGCACGTCGAGTCGAGCGGGGTGGGCGACGTCACCGAGCTCGGGGGCACGCTGACCTTGCGCGCGGTCGTCTCGCTGGGCGCGCTCTCGCCGGACGACGTGGACGTGCAGGGCGTCTACGGCCGGGTGGACGAGTCCGACCAGCTGCAGGTCCCGTCGGTGATGTCGCTCGCGGTCGCCGAGCGGTACGAGGGCGGACGGTACCGGTACGAGGGCGAGGTGCCGCTCGACCGCACCGGCGGGTTCGGCTACACCGTCCGGGTGCTGCCCCGGCACCCCCTGCTCGCGACCGAGCCCGAGCTGGGCCTGGTCGCCACACCCTGACGCGCCTGGGATCCGCGCTGCGGGACCGGCTCAGCGGCCCGTCGTCCGCAACAGCAGGCAGGACCGGCCGGTGAGCGTACGCGCGGTGCCCCCTGCGACTTCGCCGGCAGCGTCGTCGTCGGCCGTGTCGAGCAGCACCTCGTACCCGACCGCCCACGGGGGCCCCGGGAGGTGGACGTCGGCGGGGCGGGGGTCGGCGTGCAGCCACAGCAGGAACGAGTCGTCGGTCACTCGCTCGCCGCGGGGACCGCGGGTGCGGATGGCCTCCCCGGACAGGAACATGCCCAGCGTCCGACGGTGCGGGTCCGACCACGCCCCGGCGTCCATCTCGCGCCCGTCCGGCGCGAGCCAGGCGAGGTCCTTGGGCCCGTCCCCGAACGGTGACCGTCCGCGGAAGAACGCCCGCTGGCGCAGCACGGGGTGGGCCCGGCGCAGCGCCAGCAGCCGTCGCGCCACCGCGAGCAGCCCGCAGTCGAGCGTCTCCGGGTCCCAGCCGAGCCAGCTCAACGGGGAGTCCTGGCAGTAGGCGTTGTTGTTGCCGCCCTGCGTGTTGCCCGTCTCGTCCCCGGCCAGCAGCATCGGGACGCCGGTGGACAGCAGCAGCGTGGCGAGCATGTTGCGCTGCTGGCGTGCCCGGAGCGCGAGGACGTCCGGGTCCGCGGTCTCGCCCTCGGCCCCGTGGTTGTCCGACCGGTTGTCGTCGCTGCCGTCCCTGTTGGCCTCGCCGTTGGCGCGGTTGTGCTTGCGCGCGTACGAGACGAGGTCCCGCAGCGTGAAGCCGTCGTGCGCGGTGACGTAGTTCACCGACGCGAACGGCTGGCGGCCGTCGTCCTCGTACAGGTCGCTGGAGCCGGCCAGCCGGGACCCGATGTCGTGCAGGCTCGGGGTCGCCCCGCGCCAGAAGTCGCGGACGGTGTCGCGGTACTTGTCGTTCCACTCGCACCAGCCGGGCGGGAACTCGCCCACCTGGTACCCGCCCTCGCCGACGTCCCAGGGCTCGGCGATGAGCTTGACCTGGGAGAGCACCGGGTCCTGCCCGATCACGGCGAGGAACGCGGAGAGCCGGTCGACCTCGTGGAAGGACCGGGCCAGGGCAGCAGCGAGGTCGAAGCGGAAGCCGTCCACCCCCATCTCGGTGACCCAGTACCGCAGCGAGTCGGTGATGAGCTGCAGGGTGTGCGGCTGCCGTACGTCGAGGGTGTTGCCGCAGCCCGTGTAGTCGCGGTAGCGGCGCCGCTCCTGGCCGAGCCGGTAGTACGCGGCGTTGTCGATGCCCCGGAAGGCCAGGGTCGGCCCGTACTCGTCCCCCTCGGCCGTGTGGTTGTAGACCACGTCGAGGATCACCTCGAGACCGGCCTCGTGCAGCGTCCGCACCATGTCGGAGAACTCGCGGACCTGCTCCCCACGTGTCCCGGACGCGCTGTACGCGCCGTGCGGGGCGAAGTAGCCCACCGAGTTGTAGCCCCAGTAGTTGGTGAGACCGCGCCGCTGCAGGTGCGGCTCGCTCACGAACTCATGGACGGGCAACAGCTCGACCGCGGTGACGCCGAGCCCGACGAGGTGCTCGAGCGCCGCCGGGTGCGCGAGGCCGGCGTACGTGCCGCGCAGCCTCTCGGGGACCCCCGGGTGCGCCGCGGTGAACCCCTTGACGTGCGCCTCGTAGATCACCGTGTCCGCCCAGTCCGTCCGGGGGTGGTGGTGCGGCCTCGGGTCCGGAGCCACGACCACCGACCGGGGGACGAACGGGGCCGAGTCCCTCGTGTCGTACGAGGTGTCCTCGCCTGGCTGGTCCGCGGAGGGGTGGTCCGCGCCCCGGACGTAGCCGAACACGGCGTCGTCGAGGACCATCCTGCCGTCGACCGCCCGCGCGTACGGGTCGAGCAGCAGCTTGTGAGGGTTGAACCGCTGGCCGTGCTCGGGGGCGTACGGCCCGTGGACCCGGAACCCGTACCGCTGCCCTGGCCCCACCCCGGGCAGGTAGGCGTGCCAGACGTGGTGGGTGCGCTCGACCAGCGGGACGCGGGTCTCGGCCCCTTCCTCGTCGAACAGGCACAGGTCCACGGCGGTGGCGGAGAAGGACCAGAGGGCGAAGTTCGTCCCCGTCTGGTCCGGGGTGGCGCCCAGCGGCGCCCAGTGGCCGGGCCAGCCGGTTGCGGCGGTACGTGATGCGCCCGGCCCGGCCGGGATGTCCGGGTCCGGCGGCTCGGGTCGGTTGTCCATTGTCGGCCCAGTCTGCCGGACGGTCCCGGCTCAAGGACGCCCGCGCCCGGACCGATGGCACAGGGGAGGACGGGAGCGGTACCCCGCGCCCGGCCTCGCCCGTGACCCCGACAGACCCCGAGGCCCGCGATGACCGCCCCCCGCCGCTTGCCCCGCCGCGCGGCCAGCGTGCTGGCGATGGTGCCGCTCGTCCTCGCCGTGACTGCGGTCTCGCTCCCGGCCGAGGCGGGCAAGTCGGACTACCGGCTCGATCGTGCCACCGAGAGGCGGGGGGATCCCGTCGTCCGCTGGAACCCGTGCCAGACGGAGGTCACGTACAAGGCCAACCTCACGTACGCAGGGAGCTCGTCGGCGGCGAGGTCGGCCGCGCTGCGTGACGTCAAGGGCGCCGTGGCAAGGGTGAGCTCGGCGACCGGGATCCACTTCACCTACGAGGGGGGTACCACCCAGGTTCCCCGCAGCACCAGCTCGGCGAAGTGGTGGGACCGCCAGCAGTCGACCGAGATCGTCATCGCCTGGGTACGCCAGTCGAAGTCGTCCGCGCGGTCGAACCTGCTCGGCGGCTCCGGCTCGGGCTGGGCCGCGGGCACCGGCGGCTACGTGTACAAGACGCACAACAGCACGAAGAGCGGCCGCTACGTGGCTCCGATCGGGCGCGGCTTCGTCGTCCTCAACTCGGCCCAGAACCGGGCCTTCCGCTCCGGCTTCGGGTCGGGGTCGACCCGCGGTGCCCTGCTCATGCACGAGCTGGGCCATGTGATGGGCCTCCAGCACGTCGGCGCGACCAGCGAGATCATGTACCCGACGATCTTGCGCCGCACCCGCACGTACTACCGCTCCGGCGACCGCGCCGGGCTCGCCCGCGTGGGCCGCCCGGCCGGCTGCATCTCTGTCCCGTCCTCGATCTGGCGCCAGGTCTGACCCCGTCGAGCTGACGGCTCTCGCTTGACGGCAGCCTCCTCCTCACCGTCCGGACTGCCCTCGTTACGCTCGGGCGAGCCACCGGACCAGGGAGGATCAGTGGGCGAGTTCGTACGGCTGGACGTCTCCGACGGGATCGGCACGATCCGGCTGGACCGGCCCCCGATGAACGCCCTCAACGTCGCCGTCCAGGAGCAGATCCGGGCGGCCGCGACGGAGGCGGGCGAGCGGGCCGACGTCCGTGCCGTGGTCGTCTACGGCGGGGAGAAGGTCTTCGCGGCCGGGGCGGACGTCAAGGAGATGGCCGACATGTCCTACACGGACATGGTCGAGCGCTCCGGCGGGCTGCAGTCCGCGTTCACGGCCGTCGCCTCCATCCCCAAGCCGGTGGTCGCGGCGGTCACCGGGTACGCCCTCGGCGGCGGATGCGAGCTCGCGCTCTGCGCCGACATCCGCGTCGCCGCCGACGACGCGAAGCTCGGCCAGCCGGAGATCCTGCTCGGCATCATCCCCGGCGCCGGGGGAACCCAGCGGCTCGCCCGCCTCGTCGGCCCGGCCCGGGCGAAGGACATCATCTTCACCGGCCGTTTCGTCGGCGCCGAGGAGGGTCAGCGGGTCGGGCTCGTCGACCAGGTCGTCCCGGCGGCCGAGGTGTACGACACGGCGCTCGCCTGGGCGCGGCGCTTCGTGGACGGCCCCGCGTACGCCCTGCGTGCGGCGAAGCAGGCCGTGGACGCGGGTCTGGAGACCGACCTCGGGACCGGCTTGGAGATCGAGCGTGCCCAGTTCGCCGGGCTCTTCGCCACGGAGGACCGGGCGATCGGCATGACCTCGTTCGTCGAGAGGGGTCCGGGCAAGGCGGAGTTCGTGGGCCGGTGAGCACACCCGGGAACACGACTGCCGAGACGGCTGAGACTGCCGAGGCCTGGGACGGACCCGCGTCCGGTCCCGGCGGCGGCGACGTCAGCGCCGCCTGGTCCGACCCGAAGCTCGCCAACGTCCTCTACCACGACGCCGAGGCGGGCAGCTACGACGACAAGTGGTCCATCTCCTACGACGAGCGCTGCATCGCCTACGCGCGGGACCGTTTCACGGCCGTGGCGGGCGAGGCCGGCTGGCCGTACGCCCGGGTGCTCGAGGTCGGCGCGGGGACGGGCTTCTTCCTGCTCAACCTCAAGCAGGCCGGTGTCGTGGGCGAGGGGCACGTCACCGACATCAGTGCGGGCATGGTCGAGACGGCCAAGGCCAACGCCGCACAGCTCGGCTACGAGATCGAGGGCCGGGTCGCCGACGCGGAGTCGCTGCCGTACGACGACGACACGTTCGACCTCGTCGTGGGCCACGCGATGCTGCACCACATCCCGGACGTCGAGCAGGCCCTCCGCGAGGTCGTCCGGGTGCTGCGGCCGGGCGGGAGGTTCGCCTTCGCCGGTGAGCCGACCCGGATCGGCGACTGGTACGCCCGTCGCCTGGGGCGCCTGACCTGGGAGGTCACCACGCGCGCGACCCGGCTGCCGTGGCTGCGCGACTGGGCCCGCCCGGAGGACGAGCTGGCCGCCTCCTCCGAGGCGGAGGCGCTGGAGTCCGTGGTCGACCTGCACACGTTCGACCCGGCCGCGCTGGCGCGTACCGCCGAGCGGGCGGGTGCGTCGGACGTCCGCACCGTGACCGAGGAGCTGTCCGCCGCCGTGTTCGGGTGGCCGGTGCGGACGTTCGAATGCGCGGTGAACCCTGACCGGCTCGGGTGGGGGTGGGCGACCTTTGCGTACCGCTCGTGGCAACGCCTCTCCACGCTGGACGCCGTGGTGCTGCGCCGGGTCGTGCCGAGCCGCTTCTTCTACAACGTGCTGCTCACGGGAACGAAGGCCTGACGTGGCCATGGCAGCCGAGCGGGTCGGGGTTCCCCGCCGTGTGCGCTTCTGGACGTGGTCGAGCCTGCGGTGGGTGCTGCGGCACCGGGCCGTGACCCCGTACCACCTCGTGCGGTACTGGCGCTTCCTCGTGTTCCGCCTGCGCCACCCGCACGTGGTCACCGAGGGCTTCGTGTTCCTCGGGCGCGGCGTGCAGGTGGAGGTACGTCCCGGCTATGGCCGGCTGGTGCTGGGCCGCTGGGTGCACCTCGGCGACCGCAGCGCCCTGCGCGCGCACGAGGGCACCCTCCGCCTCGGGGACAAGGTCGTGATCGGACGCGACAGCCAGGTCAACTGCTGGCTCGACGTGGAGATCGGCGCGTCCACGCTCGTCTCGGACTGGGTGTACGTGTGCGACTTCGACCACCGCACCGACGACCTGGACACCCCGATCAAGGACCAGGGCATCGTCAAGTCGCCGGTACGCATCGGGCCCGACGTGTGGGTCGGCACCAAGGTGACCGTCACCCGCGGCGCGATGGTGGGCCGGGGCGCGGTGCTCGCCGCCAACAGCGTGGTCACCCGTGACGTCCCCGCGTACGCCGTCGTCGGGGGCATCCCCGCCCGGGTGCTGCGGGACCGGCGAAGCGAGCCAGACTCCGCAGCGCGGGACACCGCCTGGCGCGCGGCCGCCCGTCCGCGGGCGCGGCGGCGCGTGGTCGGCGGACGCTAGCTGCCGGCTCGGCTGGCAGGGGTGTCGAACGGGACGACCTCGTCCAGAGCCGCGCCCAGCAGACCGAGCGGCGGGCTGCCGAGCGCGAGCATCGCCGTGTGGAACCTCGGCAGCCCGAACCCGGTGCCCCAGCGTGCCCGCGCCTCCTCGCGCAGCTCGAGGATCGCGAGCTTGCCCCAGGTGTAGCACCCGTACGTCGGGTCGAACGTGCCGCGCCTGGCCTCCGACAGCGCGGCCTGGCCGGAGAGGAAGGCATCCTCGGTGAAGCGGGTAGCGGCCTCCGGCACCGTCATCGCGCCGGTGTGCAGCCCGAGCGCGCAGGCGAGCCGGGTGACACGGACGAGGGCCTCGACGCACACGCCGATCGCGTAGCGCGGGTCCCCGGCGCGGAAGCCCTCCTCGACGCACACCTCCTCGACGTAATGCGCCCAGCCCTCCGCGAACGCCATCGAGTGCAGCAGGCGGCGTACCGGCGTGGACGCCCGGCGCAGGGCACGCCCGTGGGCGAAGTGCCCGGGCGCGACCTCGTGCACGGTCACCGCGGGCAACGTGGTGCGGCTGAACACCTCCAGCCACGACTCCACGTCCTCGGCGGGCCAGGAGGCGTCCGGCGGGGTGACGTGGTACCAGGACGGCCCGTCCGGCTCACCCGGCGCGGACCACGACATCATCGCCACCGCCCACCGGCGCGACTCCGGCGCGGGCCCGACCTCGCACACCCCGTCGAGGTACGGGGCCAGCCGCCGCTCCGAGGAGAACGCGAGCACCTCGGCGGTCAGCGCGCGCGCCTCGTCCAGCACGTCGGCGGCGTCGGGATGGTCCCGCTGCAGCGACGCGACGAGCTCAGGGGTGGTGGCCGTCGGGTCCAGCGCCCGGCAGGCCTCGTCCAGCATCGCCCGCAGGCGGTCGCGCTCCGCGTCCGCGCGATCGGCGATGTCGTCCAGGTCGACTTCGAGCCCCTCGGGCGCCCCCATCAGGCGTGCGAGTGTTCGCCCACCCACGGACGGGTCGGGGTCGCCGGTCTCGGCGGCGTGCGCCACGTGGGCCACCAGCCGGGCGTGCGCCGCCAGCGCGGCCGCCTCGTCCGGTCCGGCGTCGGCGTCCAGCCCGGCGGCCAGACCTTTCGTGGCCTCGAGCAGGGACTCCGCGACCGGGGCGCTCACCGCGTCCAGGGACGCGATGGCCATGTCCACCGCGTCCGGCCAGCGGCGCAGGTGCTGGCTGCGGGCCTCCGCCCGCTCGGCTTCCGGCGCGTACGGGCGGTCGTAGCAGGCCAGGTCGAGGTTGTCGAGATGGACGAGCGGGTTGCGGCGGTGCGCCGCGTACTCGCCGTACGCGACCCGCAGGCCGTTCTCGAACGCGGTGAGGTGCGCCTCGTCGTGCGCGGCGGGCAGCGGGCTACCGACGCGCAGCCGGGCCAGCGCGGTGTCGACGCCGGCGGGGGAGAGGTCGGCGATCTCCCCGTCGTACTCGTGCAGCCCGGAGCCCTCGCGGACACCGGGCACGAGCAGGTCGCAGACGGCGCGCAGACGCGGTTCCATGAGGGCGGACGCTAGCCGATCATGGTGCGGGCCGCACAGCGACGAGCACGAGGTCCCGCGAGGCGTCGAGGTCGTCCGACGCGAGCACGAAGTCCTCCACCGTGACCGAGGCGACGAGCCCGTGCAGCGCCGCGGGCCAGGTGTCCGGCGGGCTCGCCGCCTGGGCGCGGACGAGGTCGCCGAGGTCGCGCTCGGCCGCGTCGAGGCGTCGCCCGTGGTCCAGCCCGTCGACCCGTACGACGTCGAGGGACGGCGACACCAGCGCGCGCAGCTCACCGGCGTCCAGCTCGCGGGCGTGGAAGGGGTTGCGCGGCGCCCCCGCGGGGCTGAACGTCACCCGGTTCGGCGTGCTCATCACCAGCGTGCCCCCGGGGCGCAGCACGCGCGCGCACTCGGTGACGAACGCCTCCTGGTCCCACAGGTGCTCGACCACCTGCATGCTGACGACGGCGTCGGCGACCGCGTCCCCGACGGGCAGCGCGACGAGGTTGGCGCGGACCGGCTGGACGTCCGGGTAGGTGGCGGCCACGTGGTCGAGGCTGGCCGCGTCGTAGTCGAAGGCGGCGACGCGTGCCCCCGTCCGCTGCCGCAGCAGGGCGGCGCCGTACCCCTCGCCGCAGCCGGCCTCGAGCAGGACGCTGCCGGGCACCACCGCCGGCTCCCCCGTGTCCGCGACGGTCAGGTACTCCGCGACAGCCAGGTACGCGGCCTCGTGCCGGCGGAACCAGTAGTTCTCGTGCCAGATGCCTGGCAGGGTGCGCTCGCCGGTCAGCGGCAGCCGCACGGGTCTCAGCCCCTCCGTGCGGCGAGCGCCGCCCGCCCCTCGGCGTCCTCGCTCTCCGCCCACGGGTCGGGGTACCGCCCGGGCAGCGCGAGCAGCTGGACGGGCCCGCCGGACCAGCCGGGGGGCACCACCGCGAGGACGTCGGCCAGCGCCGCGC
>JBOGEN010000032.1:0-38446 GCA_050743265.1 Actinomycetes bacterium | reverse complement strand
AGAACGTGTGGCCGCTCGTCGAGTCCGGCGCGGTACGCCCGATCATCGACCGCGTGCTGCCGATCGCGGACGCAGCCGAGGGGCACCGCGCGCTTGAGGAGTCCACCCAGTTCGGCAAGGTCGTGCTCGAGGTCCGCTGAGGCTACGCGCTGCCGGCCCGTTCGCTCGCGGGGACGACCAGGCGCCACACGTCGGCGGCGTACACCGGCGCGAAGCCCAGCGACTCGTACAGCGCGAGCGCGCCCGTCTCGTTCTTCGTGTCCACGCCGAGCCCGACCTGGGTACGGCCTCGGCGGGCCATGTCCGCCATCGCGTGGCGAAGCAGCAGGCGCCCAAGCCCGCGCCCCCGGTACGCGGGCATGACACCGAGGTTCTTCACCCAGCCGCCGTTCGCCTCGACCCATTGCTCCGCACCCATGACCAGGCCGGCCGGCTCACCGTCCAGGCGTGCCACGAACCACTGGGTCGTGTCGGTCGTGTTCGCCGAGGACATCCGCTCCGCCCACGTCTCGTACGGCTCGGTGACGATGCCGAAGTGCCCCGCGAACGTGGCGTACAGCAGGCGGTGGACGAGTGGCCAGTCCTGCACCCCGTCGATGCCCCGGATCGTCACGCCGGCGGGCAGCGGGGGGAACGCGACCTCGGCAGGCAGCGCCGTCTCCAGACGGCTGAAGCGCCGGACGCAGGCGAACCCCGCCGCCTCGCGCCACCGGGCACCGCGCTGGTCGGTGGACACGAGGAAGCAGTCGACCCGGCCCGACGCCGCGCCGCGCTCGGCCGCGACCTCACCGACCCGGGCGACCACCCGGGCGACGAGCACCGGCCCAAGGGCGTCGGCAACATCCGGGTGCACGGTGACGTCCCCGTCGAGGGCCAGCGTGCCGTCGGCCTCGACGCCTTGCTCGACGACGTACGCCCAGCCGAGCAGGGCACCGTCAGCGTCCGCGACAACCCAGCTGCCGCGCGCGAGGTCGACCCGATTGTCGCTGAGCTCGTCGTGGACGTCCTCGAGCGTGAAGTCGGGGTGCCCGATCATCGCGACGTCGTACGCGTGGACGAGGGCGAGCAGCGCCTCGGCGTCCTGGGCGGCCGGAGCGCGAAGGATCAGCCCCGCCGGCAGCGCGGGCAATGTCTCGGTCATGGCGGTCACTCTGCTGCCAGCCGGGGCTGCGTTCCACCGGATTCGTGGGGAAGGATGGCCCCATGACGCAGCAGCCCGGACACGACCAGACGAACGACGACGTCCAGCGCGTCCTCGTGGTGGGCCCGGACGGCATGGCAATCGGGGAAACGCCGGGCCAGACGGGCGAGGAGGGAGACGAGGGGGAGCAGCAGGGCCTCACCCAGCTCGTCGAGCAGCCCGCCAAGGTCATGCGTCTCGGCAGCATGATCAAGCAGCTGCTCGACGAGGTGCGCGCCGCTCCCTTGGACGAGAAGAGCCGCGCCCGGCTCCGCGAGATCCACACGAGCACGATCAAGGAGCTCGAGTCGGGGCTCGCGCCCGAGCTGATCGAGGAGCTCGAACGCATCTCGCTGCCGTTCACGAACGAGGAGGTGCCGAGCGACTCGGAGCTCCGCATCGCCCAGGCCCAGCTCGTGGGCTGGCTCGAAGGGCTCTTCCACGGCATCCAGACGGCGCTGTTCGCCCAGCAGATGGCAGCCCGTGCGCAGCTCGAGCAGATGCGACGGGCGCTGCCGCCCGGGCACCCCGCGGCCGGCATGGGCGGCGAGGCGCCGCAGCCCCCGCAGCCCCCGACCCACCACGGGCCGTACCTGTAAGCCTCACCTCACCACCTGGTGACAGGATCCGTCCCCTCGGCCCTCACGATCGCGGCGGAGGGGGGAAGTACCGCTCCAGCACCTCGGCCACGCCGTCCTCGTCGTTGGCCGCCGTGTGCAGGGTGACTGCGGCGAGCACGTCGGGGTGGGCGTTCGCCACCGCGTACGCGGTGCCGGCCCAGGCGAGCAGCGGCAGGTCGTTCGGCATGTCCCCGAACGCAAGGACGTCCTGAGCGTCCACGCCGCGGTCTGCGCACAGCCCGGCCAGCGTGGTCGCCTTGGACACCCCCGCGGCCGAGATCTCGAGCAGGCAGTCCGCGCTGTTCGCGTGCGTGAGCTCGACCCCGTCCCCCGCGACGGACCTCGCGGAGGCGAGCAGGTCGTCCGCCGCCATGTCCTCGAGCCGGGCGAGCAGCTTGACGACGGGGTCGTCCGGCTCGTCCGCGGTGAGCACGTCGTCGAGGTCGTCCACGGGGGTCGCCGCCGTACGCCAGCGGGGGCGGTACGACTCCTCGTACGCCAGGCCGGTGAGCCGCTCGACGGCGAACCCCACCCCGGGCAGCGCGTCCCGCAGCCGCGCCACCACGTCCCGCACCACGGGCCCGGCGATCTCGTGCGAGGCCACCACCCGCTCGGCGTGCATGTCGTACACGACTGCCCCGTTCGCGCAGATGGCCAGCCCGTGGTGCCCGGTGGCCTCGGCGACCGGGTGCATCCAGCGCGGGGGGCGCCCGGTGACGAAGACCAGCCCGGCGCCGGCGTCCTCGACCCGGGCGAGGGCGGCCACGGTACGGGGCGAGATGGTGCCGTCCGACCGGACGACGGTGCCGTCGAGGTCGGTCGCGACGAGCCAGGGAGCGCGCCGCGCCCGCTGGCCCGAGGACGTGGCGGCCATGCGCGCCGTCACGGGAAGTAGCGCTGCAGCACCAGCGCGGCCCCGTCCTCCTCGAAGGGGGCCGTCACCTCGTCCGCGGCCCAGCGCACCTCGTCGACGGCCTGCCCCATCGCGACGCCGTGCGCGGCCCAGGCGAGCATCTCCACGTCGTTGCGCCCGTCGCCGATCGCCAGCGTGTCCTCCTGGGCGACGCCGAGCCGCCGGGCCACCCCGGCGAGACCGGACGCCTTGGTCACCCCGGACGGCGCGAGGTCGAGCCAGGCGGTGTGCCCGACGGCGTACGACACCCCGTGCAGCCCGGCCTGCTCGACGATCTCGTAGAACTCCTGCGAGGTGTGCTCGGGGCTGCGGACGACGACGCGGCTGACCGGCTCGGCGAGCAGCTCCGCGAGTGACTCCACGATGATGTCGCCGCCCAGCTCGCCGTCGGGGAACGGCGCGGTGACGCGGTAGCCGCTGCCGAGTACCTCGACCGCGTACCGGGCCGTGGGCACGTGCTCGCCCAGCAGCGCGACCGCGGGGCGGGCGTCGAACGTGACGACGTCGACCACCTTCTCGTCCGGCGGCAGGGTCGCGGTGACCGCGCCGTTGCTGCACACCGCCCAGCCGCTCTGCACGCCGAGCGCGAACGCGACGTCGCGGGTCGCGTGCAGCGAGCGTCCGGTGGCGAGCACCACGTGCACGCCGGCGGCGAGGACCGCCCCCACCGCGTCCAGGAGCGGGACGGACACCTGCTCCTCCGCCCCGACGACGGTGCCGTCGAGGTCGAGGGCCACGAGCCGGGGCACCCAGGTGGCGCCGCGGGGACGCCCGGCCGGCTGCACGGTCACGAGGCTGTCGGCTCCAGCGCCTCGCGCCCACCGAGGTACGGGCGGAGCGCCGCAGGGACGCGCACCGTGCCGTCGGCCCGCTGGTGGTTCTCCAGCAGGGCGACGATGGTCCGCCCGACCGCGCACAGGGTGCCGTTGAGCGTGGCCGCCGGCCGGGGACGACCGTCCGCCCGGTACCGGATGCCGAGCCGTCGCGCCTGGTACTCGGTGCAGTTCGACGTCGAGGTCAGCTCGCGGTACCGGCCCTGGGACGGGATCCACGCCTCGCAGTCGTACTTGCGGGCCGCGCTGGAGCCCAGGTCACCCGCCGCCGTGTCGATGACACGGAACGGCAGCTCGAGCGCGGTGAGGAACTCCTTCTCGTGCGCGAGCAGCCGGACGTGCTCCTCCGCGGCCTGCTCGGGCGTGGTGAAGACGAACATCTCCACCTTGTCGAACTGGTGGACGCGGAAGATGCCGCGGGTGTCCTTGCCGTACGTGCCGGCCTCGCGGCGAAAGCAGGGCGAGAACGCCGCGTACCGCAGCGGCAGGGCGTCGCCGTCGAGGATCTCGTCCGCGTGGTACGCCGCGAGCGGCACCTCGGACGTCCCGACCAGGTAGTAGTCGTCCTTCTCCAGGTGGAACACGTTCTCCGCGGCCTGCCCGAGGAACCCCGTGCCCTCCATCGCGAACGGCTTGACCAGCGCGGGCGGGATGACGGGCGTGAACCCCGCCTCGGTCGCCCGGGCGACCGCCATGTTGACGAGGGCGAACTCGAGAAGCGCCCCGACCCCGGTGAGGTACGCGAACCGCGAGCCCGACACCTTGGCCGCTCGCTTGACGTCGATCGCGCCGAGCGCCTCCCCGATCTCGAGGTGGTCGCGGACCTCGACGTCGAACGCGGGCGGCTCGCCGACGTGCTCCAGGACGGTGAAGTCGTCCTCGCCGCCGGCGGGCACCCCCTCCTTGATCACGTTGGAGAGCGCCCCGGCCGCCTCCCGCATGGCGGCGTCCGCCTCGGACTGCGCCGCCTCGGCCGCCTTGACCTCGGCCGCCATACCCTTGGCCTTGTCGAGGAGTGCTGTCTTCTCGTCCCCGGACGCGGACGCCACCTGCTTGCCGAGCGACTTCTGCTCGCCCCGCAGAGCGTCGAACCGGGCCACCGCGGCACGCCGCCGCTCGTCCGCGGACAGCGCGGCGTCCACGAGGCCCGGGTCCTCGCCGCGGGCACGCTGGGACGTGCGTACCCGCTCGGGGTCGTCACGGAGAAGGGTCAGGTCGATCACACCGTCGAGGGTACCGGCGGCGCACCGGGGGGCAGTTCGTTGCGGACAGACGGGAGGGGCATGACCACCGGGACGGGGACGCGCACCGGACGCCGTCCGGCGGCACCGCTCGTCCTCGCGACAGCCCTCGGCACAACGGCTCTGTTCGCCCTGCTGACCGCTCTGGTCGTGGTCGGCTGGTCGCCGCTGGAGCACCTCGACCACCGGGTCGTCACCGGGCTCACCGCCGACGTCGCCACGCACCCGTGGCTGGTGGACGTGCTCCAGGGCGGGACGGACGGCCTGTCGCCCTGGGTCTTCCGGGTCGTCGTCCTGGCCCCTGTGGTCGTGCTGCTCCGGCGGGGCGAGCACCGGCCGGCCCTCTGGGCGCTCCTGGCGGTGTGGGGCGGTGGGCTGCTCGTCGCCGGGCTCAAGGTGCTCGTCGACCGCGAGCGGCCCACCCTCGCCGACCCGATCTCCTCGGCCGGCGGGTTCTCGTACCCGTCCGGGCACGCCCTGGGCGCGACCGTGGGGTGCGCCGTCCTGCTCGCCCTCGCCTGGCCGCACCTGGGCCGTCGCGGACGGAGGGTCGCGACGGTCTCGGCGGTGACCGTCGCGGGGTTCGTGTCGTTCACACGGGTCGCGCTCGGCGTGCACTTCACCTCGGACGTGCTGGCGGGCGCTCTGCTCGGTCTGACCTGGCTCGCCGCCGTGACGTTGCTCGTCCGCCCCGCCCCCGGAGGGAAGCCCCTGTGAGCGCCGTGACCCCCGTGACGCCATGACCTCCGTGACCCCCGTACCCGAGACCCGGGCGATGCGCGGCGACGAGCTGTCCGCCGAGGACGCCTGGGGCGTGCTGCGCGTCCACGGCGGCTGGCGGCTGGCTCGCGACTCGTTCGTCCGGATGCGGGACGCCGACGGGTTCGCGTACTCGCGTGCAGTGGGGCTGCAGATCTCGCTGGCGATCATCCCGCTCGTCGTGGCCCTGCTCGGGCTCAGCCGGTTCGTCGGCGGCGAGCCCGGGCGGGTGCTCGACCTGACCATCCACGACGTGACCCCGGGCGCGTCGGACCGGCTGCTGGAGTCCACCGCCTCCGGCTCCGAGAGCGGCGGCATGCTCGCGCTCGCCCTCGGGCTGCTGGGCTGCGTCGTCGCGCTCACCGGCGCGATGGCCGAGGTCGAGCGCGGGGCGAACCGCCTGTACGGCTCCGCGGAGGACCGCGACACCCGGCCCAGGTACGCCCGTGCGCTGCTGCTCGCGCTGACCGCCGGGGTGCCGTGCCTGCTGGGCTGGCTCGTCATGGTCGGCGGCGAGGCGGTCGGCGACGCGGTCCGCGGGGTGTACGCGTGGGGCGGGTTCGCCGAATGGGTGTGGGACGCCGGGCGCTGGCCGGCAGGGCTGCTCTGCGCGGTGGCGGGTTTCGCCGTCCTGTTCAACCGGGCTCCCCGCAGGGACCAGCCCTCGGTGTCCTGGCTGGTGTTCGGCGGCGCGACGACGGTTTCCCTGTGGCTGGTGTTCACGATCGCGCTCGCCACGTACGTGGAGACGAGCGGCATGTTCGGCCGGACGTACGGCCCGCTCACCGGGGTGGTGGCGCTGCTGCTGTGGGCGTACCTGTCCTCGGTGGCGCTGTTCCTCGGGCTCTCGTTCACCGCCCAGATGGAGGCGGTGCACTCCGGCCGTACGGCGCTGGTACCCGGGGACGGGTAGGCGGCCCGCCGAGGTCAGGGCTTGGCGTCAGGCCCGGCCGGTGCGCAGCTGGTCCAGCCAGGCGGCCGCGTCGGAGAACTCCAGGTCGCCCGTCCCCCGACGTACGGAGGTCTGCGTCCCGTCCGCCCGGGGGTACGACCCGCAGAACCGCACGTCCGCGCACACCCTGCGCAGCCCCATGAGCGCCTCGCCGACCCGTGCGTCGGAGAGGTGCCCCTCGCAGTCGACGGAGAAGAAGTAGCGCCCCAGCGCGTCGCCGGTCGGCCGGGACTCGATCCTGGTGAGGTTGACGCCCCGGACGGCGAACTCGGTGAGGATCTCGAGCAGCGCCCCGGGGTGGTCGTCGCCGATGAACAGCGCGAGCGTCGTGCGGTCCGCCCCGGTCCGCGCGGGCGGGGGCGCGGGACGGGCGACGAGCACGAACCGGGTCACCGCGTCGGCGACGTCCCCGACGTCCTCGGCGAGCACCGCGAGGCGCAGGTGCGACGCGGCGACGGGTGCGGCGATGGCGGCGTCGTACTCCGAGTCCGGCTCCGCGACCGACGCGGCGGCGGCCGCGGTGGACGAGGCCGCCACGACCTCGGCGTGCGGCAGGTGCGCGGCGAGCCATCCCCGGCACTGGGCGGCCGCGTGCGGGTGGGTGAGGACCCGCTTCACCGCGTACACGTCGGTGCCGGGTCGCCCGAGCAGGTCGATCCTGATGGGCAGGAGCACCTCGCGCGTGATGACCAGGGGCTCGTCGGCCACCAGCTCGTCCAGCGTGGTGGCGACGGCGCCCTCGACGGAGTTCTCGAACGGCACCATCGCCGCGTCCGCGTCGCCGGCCCGTACCGCGTCGAGCGCCGCGCCGACGGTGGCGTACGGGCGGAGGTCGCCACGCTGGGCGGCCGCAACGGTACGCAGCGCAGCCTCGGTGAAGGTGCCCTCCGGGCCGAGGTAGGCGTAACGGGCAGGGGGGACTCCTGGCACGGGGACCCGCTCAGCCGATGCGGCCGGAGTCGCCGCCGGCCTTCTCGCCGTGGTCGCCCCCGCGGCCGGTGCTGTTGCCGGTCCCGACGAGCGTGCTCTCCCCGCCGACGAAGGCCTCCTCGATGGCCTCCTGCTCCTCCGGCGAGAGCGGCTGCGAGCTCACCCCGCCGTGCAGGGCCTTGGCGTACGTCCTCGCCTCGTTGCGGCCGTGGATCGAGGTGAGCACGAGCCCGTGGCCCGCGTCGTCCAGCAGCGCGGCGGAGAAGGACAGCATGCCGCTGATGTCAGGAAAGGCGTCGAACCGCACCACCGCCACCCGGCGCAGCGCGGCCTGGCCGCCCTCACCGGGCCGGGCCGGCGGAAGCGCGGCCCACCGGGGGGTCGCGTCCACCCGCCGGCGCAGGCGGCGGACGCGGACGTGGGCGAGCAGGGCGAGCAGGAGGCCCAGGCCGGCGGCCGCGGCGGCGGCGACCGTGATCAGGTCGAGGACGTCGCGGCTGAGGGGCAGGTCGATGTCGGGCACGGCGGCAAGGGTAACCCGCACTAACCTCCGGACATGGACTCACAGGAGGTCCGCGCCCTCCTCGCCCGGGTCGCGGCCGGGGAGACGCCGGTCGAGGAGGCCGCCGAGGCGCTCGCGACCGGGCCGCTCTCGGGCTCGTCCGGGTACGCCGACCTCGGCTTCGCCCGGCTCGACACGCACCGGGGCCTGCGCACCGGTGACCCCGAGGTGGTGTACGCACAGGACAAGTCCCCGGAGCAGACCGTGGCACTGCTGCGCGCCCTGCACGAGGCCCCGGGGGACCGTCCGGGCGTCGCCACCCGGCTGCCGGACGAGGCCAGGGACGCGGTGCGGGCCGCCTTCCCCGACGCCCTGGTGGACCCGGTCGCGCGCTGCGCCGCGGTGGGCCCGCTGCCCGAGCCCTCCGGGCGGGTGTGCGTGGTGTCCGCCGGCACCAGCGACGCCCCTGTGGCGGCCGAGGCCGGCTTCGTCGCCCAGGCGTTCGGCGCGGACGTCCAGCGGGTGGACGACGTCGGCGTGGCCGGCATCCACCGCCTGATCGACGCCCGGGCCGAGCTCGAGACCGCCGACTGTCTCATCGTGGTGGCAGGGATGGAGGGCGCGCTGCCGAGCGTGGTGGGCGGGCTCACCGGCGTCCCGCTGGTCGCCGTGCCGACCTCGGTCGGGTACGGCGCCTCGCTCGGCGGGCTGGCCGCGCTGCTCGCCATGCTGAACTCCTGCGCCCCCGGCGTCGTGGTGTGCAACGTGGACAACGGTTTCGGCGCCGGGGTCTTCGCCTCCCGGGTCGCCCGCCGCGCCCACCGCCCGACGGCGGGGTGACCGCCGTGCTCGCGTGGTTCGACTGCCGGGCCGGGGCCAGCGGCGACATGCTGCTCGGCGCCCTGGCGGACGCGGGCGTCCCGCTCGCGGTGATGCAGAAGGCCGTGGACGCGGTCGGGGTGGAACGGGTCCGCCTGGTCGCCGAGCCGGTCGTCCGGCACGGGACCGCGGCGACCCGCGTCCACGTCCAGGCGCCTCGCACGAACGTCGTACGGACGTGGGGGGAGGTCCGCCGGCTGCTCTCCGACGCGGACCTCGACGACCCGGTCCGTACCCGGGCCCTCGACGTGTTCGGACGGCTCGCCCGCGCCGAGGCCGAGGCCCACCGGACGAGCCCGGAGCAGGTCCACTTCCACGAGGTCGGCGCCCTGGACGCGCTCGCGGACGTGGTCGGCGCGTGCGCGGGGCTCGCGCACCTCGGCGTCCGGGACGCGGTCGCGTCCCCGGTCGCGGTCGGCTCGGGCATGACCCGCAGCGAGCACGGGCTGCTCCCGGTGCCGCCGCCGGCGGTGGTCGCCCTCTTCGCCGAGGTGAGCGCCCCGGTCTACGCCGGCGAGGCGCCGTACGAGATGTGCACCCCGACCGGGGCCGCGCTGCTCGCGGCGACCGTCCGGACGTGGGGGCCGCTGCCGCCGATGCGGATCAGCGGGTCGGGCCAAGGCGCGGGCAGCCGTGACCTGGACGAGGTGCCCAACCTGCTGCGGGTGGTGCTGGGGGAGCCGTTGTCCGCGATGGACGAGGGCCCGGAGCCGGCCGACGAGGTGCTCGTCGAGGCGAACGTGGACGACCTCGACCCCCGGCTGTGGCCGCCGGTGCTCGCGGCCCTGCTGGACGCGGGCGCCTCGGACGCGTGGCTCACCCCGATCCTCATGAAGAAGGGCCGCCCCGCCCACACGCTGTCGGTGCTCGCCCCCCGGCCGGACGTCGCGGCGATCCGGGCGATCGTGTTCACCCAGACCTCGTCGATCGGGCTGCGCGAGACCGAGGTGACCAAGCGGGCGCTGGCCCGGGAGGAGCGCACCGTCGAGGTCGACGGCCAGCCGGTCCGGGTGAAGGCGGCACTGCTCGATGGTGTCGTCGTCAACGTGCAGCCCGAGTACGAGGACGTCGCCGCGGCCGCGGCAGCCCTGGGGCGTCCGGTGAAGGCGGTGCTCGCCGCGGCCACCGCGGCCGTCCACCAGGCTGGCTGGCCCGGGTGAGCCGCTGCCGTCAGCCCGCGGCGGCCAGCCGGTCGCTGGCCCACGTCCCGGCGACCTGCAGGACGAGGTCGGGCCGCGCGAACTGCTCGGACAGCAGGGCGCGGTAGCGCCGGCCCTCCCGCGCCCGGTCGGCGCGCACGTCCCCTGTGGCCGGGCCGGCCATCCGCGGCAGCAGGTCGGCGAGGCCACTGCCCTCGTCGAACTGGGCCTTCGGACGCCACACGACCTCCTCCGGCAGCAGGCCGTCCGCGACAGCGCGGAGCACCCACTTCGGGGCGGGCCGCCCGGTGCGCGGGTCGCGCTGCTTGAGCGCCGGCGGCGTCCGCATCGCGACGTCCACGACGCTCACGTCGAGGAACGGGACGCGCGCCTCGACCCCGTGCGCCATCGACATCCGGTCGACCCGCTGCAGGTTGACGTCGTGCATGCCGGTGATCGAGCGGTGCAGCTCGGCCTGCAGCTGCGCCGGGTCCGCGTAGTCGCCGTAGTAGCCGTAGCCGGCGAACAGCTCGTCGGCGCCCTCGCCGGTGAGCACGACGGTGACGTGCCGCGAGGCGAACTCCATGACCAGCCAGGTGCCCACCGCCGAGCGCACGAGGTCGACGTCCGCGGACTCGAGGTGCCACAGCGCCTCCGGGACGGCGGCGCGGACGTCGGCGGGCGTCATGACGAGCTCGTGGTGCGCGGTGCCCAGGTGTGCCGAGACGTGGCGCGCCGCGGCGAGGTCGGGGCTGCCCTCGAGCCCGACGGCGAACGTGTGGAGCTGCTCGACGTGTTGACTCGCCAGGGCGGCGATCAGGGAGCTGTCGAGCCCACCCGAGAGCAGGCAGCCGAGGGGGACGTCGCTGCGCAGCCGCTTGACCACCGCCGCCTCGAGTACCTCACGGAGCTCGGCCACGGCCTTGTCCGGTGGCGTGGACGGGTCCTGCGGCTCGGGCACCCGGTAGTACGGGCGGAGACCGCCCTCGGTGTCGTACACGTGGCCGGGCGGGAACTCCTCCACCTCGTCCGCCACGCCGTCGAACGCCTTGACCTCGCTGGCGAACCCCTCACGGCCGCCGATCCGGAACCGGTAGAGCGGCTTGATGCCCAGGGGGTCGCGTGCCGCGATGACGCGGTCGCCGTCGGCGTACACGAAGCCGAACATGCCGTCGAGCCGGGACACCGCCTCGGGGCCCTCCCGGCGCAGCAGGTGCAGGATCGACTCCGAGTCGCTGCCGGTCACGTAGGGCTCGTGGGCCAACTGCTGTCGCAGCGCCCGGTCGTTGTAGATCATGCCGTTCGCGACGAGCGCGGCGCCGTCCGGCGCGACAAGGGGCTGGCGCCCGAGGGCCGGGTCGATGATCGCGAGCCGCCGGTGGCCGAGCAGCAGCCCGCCGTCCGGGTCGTCGGTGTGGTGGATGCCCGTACCGTCGGGTCCGCGGTGGGCGAGCCGGTCGAGCGCGGCCCGTAGTGCGGGCTCCGCGTCGGCGTCGGTACCTCCGTCGTGGTCGGCAGGGCTGTCAGAGGGGCACGAACAGGACAGAGCGGCGATGCCGCACATGCGGGAGTCACGTCCTCGGTCGGTCGCTGTAGTTACCCAGTGTACGCGACCGTCGCCGCACGCCACGGTGGACCTCGCCTGACCTGCGACGACGGGTCACCCGACCGGCGCCGGAGAGGTGGGCGGGGCAGGAGAGACTGACCGGGATGGATCTTCCGTTGGAGGTGCAGGTCTTCGCGCTCGTCTTCCCGGCCGAGCTGCCGGACAAAACGTTCGTCGCGACCCTCGTCCTGTCGACCCGCTACCGCCCCCTCACCGTCTGGACGGGCGTCGCCGCGGCCTTCGCCGTCCAGACCGCGGTGGCGGTCACCGCGGGCGGGCTGGTCTCGCTGTTGCCGCGCCAGCCGGTCCTGGCCGTGGTCGCGGTGCTGTTCGCGGTCGGCGCGGTCGTCCTGCTCCGCGGCCACGGTGGGCCCGAGGAGGACGGCGTCGACCATGACCAGCCCGGCGTGGGCGACCGTGCCGTGGGCGACCGCGCGGTGGGCGACCGCGCGGTGGGCGACCCCACCCTGCGGGCAGGACCGCGGGCGGCGGTCACCTGCTTCCTCGTGCTCTTCACCGCCGAGTGGGGCGACCTGTCCCAGCTGCTGACCGCGGGGCTTGCCGCCCGGTACGCCGAACCGGTGTCCGTGTTCGTGGGGGCGTGGGTCGCTCTGGCCACCGTGGCCGCGCTGGCCGTCCTGGCCGGACGGACGCTGTCGCGGGTCCTCCCGCTGGTGTGGATCCAGCGCACGGCGGGCGTGCTCTTCGCCGTGCTGGCCGTCGTCACGGCGTACGAGGCGCTCACCCTGTGACCCGGTACGGGGGCCGTCGCCGGGGCTACCCTCCCGACATGGCCACCCACGGGGTCGACAGTGAGGTCGGGCACCTGCGCACGGTGATGCTGCACCGCCCGGGTCCCGAGCTGAAACGGCTCACGCCGCGCAACAACGACAAGCTGCTGTTCGACGGCATCCCGTGGATCGGCCGGGCGCAGGACGAGCACGACGCGTTCGCGGCGGCGCTGCGCGCTCGCGGCGTGGAGGTGCTGTACCTGACCGACCTGCTCGCCGGGGCGCTCACCGTGCAGGCGGCACGGGAGCAGAGCATCGCGTCCGTGCTCGCCGACCGCCGGCTCGGGTCGTCGCTACGCGAAGTCGTCGGCGCGTACCTGCACGGGCTGCACTCGGACGACCTTGCGTCCGTGCTGACCGCCGGACTGGCCCACGGGGAGCTGCGGTCGGGGCGCGGGCTGGCGTACCGGCTGATGGACCCCGGCGACTTCGTCGTCGACCCCCTGCCGAACCTGCTGTTCACCCGCGACTCGAGCGTGTGGGTGGGCAGCCAGGTCGCTGTGACCAGCCTCGCGATGCCGGCCCGTGTGAGGGAGACGGCGCTCATGGAGGCGATCTACACGCACCACCCACGGTTCGCCGGGACGCTGCACCTGTACGGGCCCGACCTCGAGCCGCTCGAGGGCGGCGACGTGCTGCTCATGGGCCCGGGCGTGATCGCGGTCGGCACCGGGGAGCGGACGACCCCGGCGGGTGCGGAGCGGCTGGCACGGCGTGCGTTCGCCGACGATCTCACGCACGCGGTGCTCGCGGTCCCGATCGCCCAGGAGCGGGCCACCATGCACCTCGACACCGTGTGCACGATGGTCGACACCGACGCGGTGGTGATGTACCCGAACGTCGCCGACACGCTCGAGGCGTACACGATGACGCCGGACGAGGGCGGCGAGATCCGCGTCGAGGGTCCCGAGCCGTTCCTCGTGGCGGCCGCGAAGGCGATGCGCATCGACACGCTCCGGGTGATCGACACCGGGCTCGACCCGGTCACGGCGGAGCGCGAGCAGTGGGACGACGGCAACAACACGCTCGCGATCGCGCCCCGGGTCTGCGTGGCCTACGAGCGGAACGTCGAGACGAACGCGCAGCTCGAGGAGGCGGGCATCGAGGTCGTCGCGATCGCCGGCAGCGAGCTGGGCAGCGGGCGGGGCGGGCCGCGGTGCATGTCCTGCCCGATCACCCGGGCCCCGACGCCGGCCGCCACCCCCTAGCGGGAGCGGGAGCCCGCACGCGGCCGGGCACAGAGATGCCCGAGCGCTACCGACGGGGGAAACAGCAGCGCTCGGGCACCGATTACGGTAGCGCCTCTCGCCAGCAAGGCAAATCCCCCGCCGCACTATTCGCCTCGGCTCTCCCGAGTGTTGCCACACGGTCACGGGCCGCGACCATCAGCGGCTCGTGACGGACACGGGTCAGCGGATCGTCACCGACACGGTCAGCGGATCGTGAGCTGGCGGCTGAGCAGCCCGGCGCGGACTCGGCGCTCCTCCTCGGTGAGCGCGCGCGGCTCGGCGAGGGCCTCGGCGAGGCGGTCGCCGAACGCGGCCACCGGGTCCTCGACGTCGTCTGCCGGCGTACCCGCCTCGAGGTCCCACACCGGCACCAGCCGGCCGTGCGCGCGGAACGACCCGACGTACCTGCTGCCCTCGCCGACCGTGTCCACTCCCGCGACGCGCAGCCGGGCGAGCGCGTCGAGCAGCGGCTCCTCGTCGCCCGCCAGCACCCAGCGCAGGTGGTTGCGGTCCCGCATGCGGCACCAGTACGCCGCCTCGACGGAGACCAGCCGGACCGTGGGTACGACGGCCTCGTTGGCCCGCTCCAGGGACGCGGCCACCTGCTCGCCGGGGTTCTCGACGCCCTCGAGCCAGAAGTCGAACCCCTCGTGCACGGTGACCTCGAGCGGGGCGGCGGGATCGACCACGTCCTGCAGCCGCGCACCCGGGCCCGGCAGCCCGGCGACGGCCACCGGGTTGCCGGGCTCGGTGTCGAGTGCCTGCTCCAGGGCGTACGCGACGTCCCGGCTCACGTCGCCGGACGAGCCCTGCACCTGCAGGCCCACGAACACGGCCCGGTCCGCGCGCACCATCGCCGGCCACGCCATCGGCAGGACGGTGGCGAGCGTGACGGCGCGGTCGGCGTACGCCCCGGTGAGCCGCAGCGGTGTCGTCGCCGCCGGGACGATCTCGCGCAACGCGACCCAGTCGCACTCGGACGCGAGGCCCTCGAACGGACGCCGCACGAGCTGGTCGGCGCGACGCGCGGCCTCGCGGCCGTGGCAGGCCTTGTACCGGCGACCCGACCCGCACGGGCAGGGCTCGCGCGCCCCCACGACGGGCAGGTCGGCGCCGGCAGGCGGCCCCGTGGCGGCACGCCGGGCGGCGGGCCGGGAGGTCTGACGGGCCGAGCGCGCACGGGCCATGACCGGGCCTCCGGACGAACAGGTGGAGCAGGTGAGTGCGCCGAGCCTACCCGCAGGCCGGTGCCGAGCCGGCGTGCTCGGGTTCGGCGACCCGTGCCCACACGGTCACGTCGCCGCCGCTGTCCCGCACGCCCCAGTCGTCGGTGAGCGTGCCGACGATCGCGAGCCCGCGTCCGCCGAGGGAGGACAGCGAGGGCTGGCGGGGGGTCGGCCGAGTGGACGCGCCGCCGTCCGTCACGGACACCTCGATGCCCGGGGGGTGGCAGGCCCAGCGCACGTGGAGCG
This sequence comes from Actinomycetes bacterium, assembly GCA_050743265.1. Classification (GTDB taxonomy): domain Bacteria; phylum Actinomycetota; class Actinomycetes; order JBOGEN01; family JBOGEN01; genus JBOGEN01. Next base: position 23,400 of record JBOGEN010000032.1, on the reverse strand, counting down.
TGCCGTCCGGCAGTGGGCTCGCGTGTCGTAGCGCGTTGCTCAGCAGCTCGGACAGCACGAGGGCCGCGTCCTCGCAGACGCGGTCAGGGAGATCGGGTGAGACGTCCGACATGAACTCCCGCCGGACGCGGGACACGCTTGCCGGTGTGTAGGGCACGATGACCGAGCCCGTGGGAGACACCCCCTCGGTGCGACCCTCCGCCCCACAGCCGACTCCACGCTCAGGTTCTTCGGCCAGGCATGGCGTCGGTGGCAGACAACGGGCGCGCGGGACGCTCCCGAACCCGCCCTCCGAGACACGGACTTCCGAACAGAGTTTCGCTGCTTCTGTGCCCGATTCTCAGGGGGGTCAACCGCGCACGGCACCGGCAGATGCGAGCCGGGCCCTGACCCCGGCGGGACGGTTGGTGATGATCGCGTCCACCCCGAGCGCGAGGCACAGGTCGACGTCGGCGTCCTCGTCCACCGTCCATACGTGGACCTGGTGGCCCCGGCGATGGGCCCGGCCCACGTACGCCGGGTGGGCCCGGACGATCTCGATGCTCGGCCCGGTGGCCAGGACGCCGCGGGGCAGGCTGCCGTCCCGCATCCGCAGCGGGACGCGCTCCATCAGGTGGACGGTCCCCAGGCTGGGGGCGAGCTCCCTGACCCGCCGCAGGCCCAGCCAGGAGAAGCTCATGATCCTCACCGAGGACGCCTCCCCCAGCCGGGGGTGGCCCAGCCCGAAGCGGTCGAGCACCTCCACCACGCGGCGCTCCACCAGCCCGGCGTATCTGGTGGGGTGCTTGGTCTCGATCGCCATCTGGACCGGTCGGCCGCAGTCCACGACGTACGCGAGCAAGCTCTCCAGGGTGAGCACCCGGTTCGCCTGACGGTCGGGCGCCTCGGTCTCCTCGAGGCCGTCCCAGGTCGCCTTCCACGAGCCGAAGTCCAGCGCTGCCAGGTCGGCCAGCTCGAGCGTGCTGACCAGTCCGGACCCGTCCGAGGTGCGGTCGACCCGCCGGTCGTGCACGCACACCGGCACCCCGTCGCTGGTGAGCCTGACGTCGCACTCCAGCGCGTCGGCGCCGTCCTCGACCGCCTTGCGGTACGCGGCGAGGGTGTGCTCGGGCACGTCCTCGGAGGCCCCCCGGTGGGCCACGACCTGCACGGTGCGGCGGCGCGGGAGCGGAGGCACACGCCCATGCTGGCACCCGTTGCGCTCCGCCGCGCAGGGACGCCCGGGACGGTGCCGGCCCCTGTGCGGGGGCGGCCGGGTCCGGTGTACTGACGGCGTACGCCCCGCGTGACGGCGACCGAGGAGGTCCGGTGGCGGCGAAGAGGACCGCGCAGGAGACCAGGGACGGGCTGCCGGTGCTGCCCTTCGCGTCCGCGGACGACCTGGAGTCCTGGCTGGACGCGCACCAGGTCGACCGCGGCGTCTGGGTCAAGATGGCCAAGAGGGGCAGCGGCCTCGACTCGGTGACGCTCTCCGACGCACTCGACGTCGCGCTGTGCTTCGGCTGGATCGACGGGCAGCGCGTCAGCTACGACGACACCCACTTCCTGCAGCGGTACACGCCGCGCAGGCCGCGCAGCCGGTGGTCGCAGATCAACGTGGGCCGCGTGGAGGCGCTCCGGGCCGCGGGGCGGATGCGCCCCGCCGGGCTGGCCGAGGTCGAGAAGGCCAAGGCCGACGGGCGCTGGGACGCCGCGTACGCCAGCCCGAGCACCATCACCGTGCCCGACGACCTACGCGCCGCCCTGGACGCCGAACCGGCGGCCGCGGAGACCTTCGCGACCCTCGACAGCACCAACCGGTACGCCGTGCTCTACCGGGTGGAGGGCGCGAAGAGGCCGGAGACCCGTGCCCGGCGCATCGCGACGTTCGTCGAGATGCTCGCCCGCGGGGAGACTCCCCACCCGCGGCCGGAACGTCAGACCCGGCGGCGCTGACGCACCAGGGTGGGCAGCGCGAGCACGAGGGTCGCCAGGACGGCCACGGCCAGCGACGCGACCGACGCACCGAGCCACGCGGGCGGGGTGAGGCCGGCCGCGTCCCGCAGCGCCGTCCACGCGTCCGACCAGCCCGGGACGGTTCCGGGGTTCACCACCTGGTACGCGACGAAGCCCGCCAGCCAGCCCAGCACCGGGCGGACCCGCAGCCGGCTGGAGGGGGAGAGGTCCCAGCGGCCGCGCCTGACCACGAGGAAGTCCACGATCGCCACCGCGAACAGCGGCACGAACACCGACCCCAGCAGGTACAGGAAGCTCTCGTACCCGCGCAGGTCGATCGTGAGCGCGAGCACCGTGGCGAGGGCGCCGATGGCGACGGAGACGCCCCGACGGTCGACGCGCGGTGCGATGTTCTGCGTCGACATCGTCGTGGAGTAGATGTTGGCGAAGGCCTCGTCCACCTCGTCGACGAGCAGGACGAGCAGCGCCAGCGCGCCCGCGGGCAGGGCCACCAAGGCGGTGACCACGTGCTCGCCGTCGGTCCCGAGCGCGTACACCGCGAGCACGCCCAGCGAGATGTACGCGAGCGCGGCCGTGCCGTAGCCGAGCGCGGCGCCGCCGAACGCCGCCGCCGGCGTACGGGAGTGGCGGCTGTAGTCCGCGGCCAGCGGCGCGAACGACACCACGACGGCGACGGCGAGGTCGACCGACGGCCAGAAGCCGCTGAAGCCACCCTCGGTGAAGCCCGGCATCGGTTCACGCAGCACCGCGACGTAAAGGTAGAGCGAGGCCGCGAGCACCGCCCACACCATGTACCGGCGCAGGGTGCGGACCGACCCGAGCGGGCGCACGGCCATCACCGTCGCGACGAAGCCTGCGCCGACGGCGAAGACCGGCCGCCACGTCTCGCCCACCACGGCGGCGGCCGCCTCGGCGATGAGGATGATCTCCATGGTCGCCCAGCCGACGTTCTGGGCGATGTTGAGCGCGGTCGGCACGTACGAGCCGCGCCTCCCGAACAGGCCGCGCATGCACGCCATCGCGGGCGCCCCGGTGGAGGCACCGAACACGGCCGAGCCCCCGAGCACCAGGGCACCCAGCAGGCACCCGACGAACGTGGCGAGCAGCCCGGACGCGATCGACCCGGTCGTCGCGGCGACGAACGCGCCAGTGACCGGGCCGAACAGGCTGATGCCGAGGTTGCCCCACAGCGTGACCTGGTCGAACAGGCCCAGCGGCCGCGGGGGCGTGAAGTCGAGGGTGTACGAGGCCTCGGGACGCTCGGGTGTGGTTCGGCTGTGCTGGTCGACGGTCGCCGTCATCTCACGGCACTCCCTACGCCGGCATTACCCGGTCAGGTTCAGGCGGTCGGCGGCCCGTAGGCGCCCTCTCAGCCCGGTCGTCCCGAGCTCCCGCGATGTCTGGATGTGGTATGCCCGAGCGTACGCCTCGGCTCGCCGGCGTCCCGCATGCCCTCCTCTATGGCTCTCTACCCGTGGCCCTAGAGGCACCTAGACGGGACTAGCGACTGGCTCGAGCGCGCGCGCTCGCCCGGCGGGCTCAGCCGACGACCACCCCATGCGCGAGCGCGACGAGCAGCGCCTGGTCGACGTCCATCCGGGTGCCGTCGAACGTGACCTCGGCGAGGGCGACGCCCTCGAGGTTCGCGCCGCGCAGGTCCGCCTCGCGCAGGGTGGCTCCGGCCAGGCGAGCGTTCGACAGGTCGCACCCGGCGAGCACCGTCCGCGTGAGGTCGGAGGCCGACAGGTCGGACTCGCGCAGCCGGACCCCGGACAGGTCGACGCCGGACAGGTCGGCGGCCCGCAGGGCGACGTACGACCAGTCGCCGCCACGGACCGTGAGTGGGCGCAGCGTGCAGCCCACGAACGTGGACCCGGTGAGCTTGCAGCCGTCCAGCGTCGCGCCGAAGAGCCGGCAGTCACGGAACGTGCAGGTCAGGAACGCCGTGGCAGTGTGCCGGGAGACGTTGAACCGCACGCCGCTGAAGGTGCAGTCCTCGAAGACCGTGCCCTGGGTGGAGCACTCGGTGAGGTCGACGTCGACGAACCGGCAGCGGGTGAACCGGGCGCCGCGGATCTCCTCGCCGTACAGGTCGGCGCCGCGGATCTCCTCGTCCTCGTGTCGGGGTGGTGGCGTCTCGTCGGTCATCGCCGATCCTCCGGGCCTGCGCGCAGGGGGGCATACGTGACCCCCGGAGGGGCATGAACAGGGGTAGCAAAACTGACAGATGACGTCCCCCACCAGGACCGGCAAGCTACAGGGAGCGCCCCGGGGTGGCGGTCGCCACGAGTGACCGTACGGGTACGGTCCGGTGACGCGCTTCGCTGGGTCGAGGAGCCTCGTGGACGCATTCCCAGGGCAGCCGCCGGGCACCCGCGAGCCGCCCCGTCACCGTCGTACCGGCACGCGGGGGCTCGGCGCTCTCCCCGACGCGGCTCCCCTCGCCATGGCGAGCGTCGACACCGAGCTGTGCCTCGTCGCCGCGAACGACAGGTTCACCCGACTGGTCTTCGACCAGAGCGACGGCGTGGCGGGCTACCCCCTCGGCGCGCTGGCCCCGGCGCTGGCGAGCGCCGAGGTCACCACCCTGTTGCGTGCGGTGATCCGGGACGGCGTGCCCGTGGTCGGGCGCAGGTTCCTCGACCCGCCCGGCGAGAGCCCCTGGCGCACCTGGTCGCTCACCGCGTTCCGCATCCAGGACGGCGCCGACGGCGGTGTGCTCGGCGTCGTGCTCGACGACGTCACGACTCAGCTGCTCGCGGACCGCGAGGTGGGCGCGTCCCGCGCGCGGACGTCCCTGGTCCTCGAGGCCGGGCTGACCATCGGGACGACCCTCGACGAGGACTCCACGCTCGACGAGGTCGTCAAGGTCCTCGCGCCCGCCCTCGCCGACTCCGTGGTCGTCGACCTGCTGCCGCGAGCCGGCGACCCGCTGGTCACCGCACCACCCTCGGTTCAGCCCTCCCAGGTCGCGGCCGAGGTCATGCGAACCGGCCGCGCGCGCCTGTTCACGCTGTTGCCGACGGACAGGCTGGGCCGCGTGGCGCGGACGACCGGGCACCGGGAGTCCCTGGAGAGCGGGGGGGTGCACTCGGTGCTGTGCGTGCCGCTGCGCTCGGCCGGGACGATCGTCGGCGCGCTGTCGGTGTACGCCGAGCGGGGGCGGGCCGCGTACGGGGAGCACGACCTCGGCCTGCTCGAGGAGATCGCGGTCCGCGTCGCCACCGGGCTCGACCACGCGCGGACGTACGACGCCCAGCGCCGGACGGCCCTGGAGCTGCAGCAGTCCCTTCTCCCACATGTACCCGTCCCCACGCCGGCCGCCGAGGTCTGCTGGCGCTATCGCGCGAGCAGCGGGGCCGCGTCCGTCGGCGGCGACTGGTTCGACGTCATCCCGGGACCCGCTGGTCGCGTGGCGTTCGTGATCGGCGACGTGATGGGGCGCGGGGTCCGCGCGGCGGCCATGATGGGCCAGATCCGCACCGCCGTCCGCACGCTCGCCATGCCCGAACCCTCGCCACGCGACCTCTGGCCCAGCTCGAGGCCGTCGTCGACGACCTCGACCTCGCCCCGTTCGCGACGTGCCTGTACGCGACGTACGACCCCACGGCCGAAGTGCTGGACGTGGCGTCGGCGGGCCACCTGCCCCCGATGCTCATGCGCCCGGGCCAGCCCGCGGAGATGCTCGACCTGCCCGTCGAGCCCCCGTTGGGGACCGGGCACGCGGTGGAGGAGCAGCGGACCTTCCACGCGCCCGCGGGCAGCGTGCTCGCGCTGTTCACCGACGGGCTCGTGGAGCGCCGGGACGTGGGCGTGGACGCGCGGCTCCGCCTGCTTCGCCGCGCGCTCTCAGCCACGTCGGGGGCGCTGTCCGAACGGTGCGACGCCCTGCTCGGCGACCTGGTATCCCCCGGCGCCGGACCCGACGACGTGGCCCTCGTGTTGGCGAGCCCCGCGGGTACGCACGGGACGTCGGTGTCCGAGCTCGTCCTCTCCCCGGAGCCACGGGTCGTCCGGGAGGCGCGTGACCACGCCCAGGTCCTCGCGGACGTCTGGCATCTGGAGGCCGAGCTGGACGTCCTCAAGATCCTCCTCTCCGAGCTGGTGACGAACGCGCTGCAGCACACGGCCGGGCCTATCACGGTTCGCCTCGTCCGGCTTGGTGACAGGGTGGCCTGCGAGGTGTACGACAGCGGGAGGGGCGCGGTCTGGGTCAGCCGTCCGCAGCCGACGGCGGACAGCGGCCGCGGCCTCGCGATCGTGTCGGCCCTCGCCGACCGGTGGGGAAGCCGGCCCACGGAGGACGGTAAGGCAGTGTGGTTCGAGGTCACGACCGCGATCACAGCGGACGGGACCGCAGCCGAGAAGGCACCCAGCGCGAACAGGGGATTGCCGTGGTGACGGAGGCGCAAGGCCGCGGGCCCTTCGGGGACGAGGCAGACCGGCTCGAACGGCTCATCGAGCAGCTGACGAGCCGCCCGGACGACAGGTCGTACGCCGACGACCTCCAGGCGGCCGTCGAGGAGCTCGAGGTGTGCCGCGAGGAGCTCCGGGTGGTCGACGAGGAGCTGCGGGCGCAGCAGGCCGAGGTGCGCCACCTGCGTGAGCGGCTGCGGGACCCCGGCCCATGGACCCTGCACGTGCTCGACGGCCTGCCAATCGCCGTCTGCCTGCTGGACTCGTCCGGGTCGATCCTGCACGCCAACCGGCGGTCGGGGGAGATCCTCGGCGTCCCGCGCTCGCTGCTCGCCGGCAAGCCGCTCTCGACGTACGTCGCCCTGCCGGACCGCTCGCGGTTCCGTACCGCGTGGCACGACATCATCGCGGGAGCGGACGAGCGGCGGGTCGACACCACCCTGCAGCCCCGCCATGGGGAGCCGTGCACCGCCCACATCGTCATCACCCCGCGCACGTCCGCGCTCGACGGGTGGACGGCTCGCTGCGTCCTCGTCAGCGGCGTCCGCTCGGAGCACGCCGGGGACGTCGTCGTCCGCGCAGCGCACGGCCTGCTCGCGATGATGGGGCTCCCGCTCACCCGTGACGACGTGCCGTCCCTGATCTCCGCCGCGCTTGACGAGACTGTCCAGGCAGTCCCGGGGGCGACCTGCGCGACCCTGTCGCTGGCGTCCGGCCTGGAGGCCGCAGGCGTGACCGCGACGTCCGACCTCGGTCGCGAGATGGAGGCGCGGCAGAGCGAGCTGGACGAGGGGCCGTGTGTGGACACCGCGAACACCGGCCGGGGGACGACCAGCAGGCGGCTCGAGCTGGACAGCCGCTGGCCCCGCTTCGGCCGCCGGGCGCACCGGGCCGGGCTCGGGTCGGTGATCACGGCCACCGTCGAGCATGCCGACGGCGCGTACGGGGTGCTCGCCGTGTGGGGGCCGGAGAACGCGATCGACCCGGACGAGTCCTCGCTCGTCACGATGCTGGCGCAGGGATGCGCGACCGTGCTGAACGTCGCCCGCAAGCGGGCCGCCGATCACCTCGAGGCGGACCTCCTGCTCGACACCCTGCGCGTCGAGGAGCCCAAGGCTCCCTGACGCTCGGCCCGGCTCGGGCCCCTAGCCCGGCTCGGGCACCTGGTCGATGACGAGGATCGCACCCGTCACCGTGTGGTTCGCGCCCTGGAGCGGGCTCGCGCGCACCCGGACGCGAATGGGGCGTCCGCGCCGGTTGATGGACTCCAGCTCCATCGTGTCCCAGTCGCCGTCTGCGGAGCCGTCGGCGCTCGCGGACGTGCGCCTCTCCGGCCCGGACTCGTCACCGAGCATCCTCCACACGAGCGGGCGTACCCGCTCCACGGGCAGACCGATGTCGAGGTTGAGCAGGTGCTGGCCGACGGCCTCGTCCGGCCGCAGCCCCCACATCTCCTCGGCCTGCTGGTTCCACACCTGGATCTCGAGGTTGCGGTTCACCACGGCGACCGCGCCCCGCATGCTGGCGAGGATCGACTCCATGAACCCGTTGAGGTCGCTGATCTCGGACGTGCGCACCCTCAGCTCGTCGTTGCTCGACTGGAGCTCGTCGTTCATCGACTGGAGCTCCTCGTTCATCGTCTCCAGCTCCTCGTTCGTGGACTGGAGCTCCTCGTTCGTCGTCTCGAGCTCCTCGACGGTGGACTGGAGCTCCTCGTTCGTCGTCTCCAGCTCCTCGTTCGTCGACTGCAGCTCCTCGTAGGCCGTCTCGAGCTGCCGGTTGGCGTACTCGAGCTCCTCCTGGAGCCGCTGGTACCGGCTCACGTCGTTGAAGAAGACCGAGACCCCGAGCGGGACACCACCGGGGTCGATCAGAGGGAGCAGCTGGACGTCGAGGTGGATGATCTCGCCGCTGGGGCGCGCCAGCTCGGCGCCGCGCACCCACACCGGGCGGCGCTCCGTCATCGCCTCGGTGATGAACGGACGCAGCTCGACCGGCCGGTACGACAGCTCGAGGTCCTGGAACGTCCTGCCGGCGTCCCGGGCGCTCACCCCGAACAGGGACTCCGCGCGCTGGTTGACCAACGCGACCTTGCCGTCGCGGTCGATGACGACCTGGGCGACGGGGCTGCTCACCAGCGCCGCCTCGCGGACGTGCTGCGCGCCGGAGAAGGGCGGCGTCCTCGGCTGCCCCGCAGCACCGGGAGGGACTCCCGGCTGCTGCCGAGCCCCGAGCACCTTGCGGAAGAAGCGCCGCTTGAGGTCGAGGGGCTCGAAGATGGCGTCCTGGGTCAGCAGGATCTCGGCCTTTCCGAGGAACAGCACGCCGCGCGGGTTCGCCGCGAAGTGCAGGCGGCGCAGGATGCGGCCCTGCTCCTCGGCGTTGAAGTACATGAGGGTGTTGCGGCAGGCGAGCAGGTCGATCCGGGAGATCGGCGCGTCCTGCACGAGGTCGTTGCGCCCGAAGATCACGCAGCGGCGCAGGTCCTTGCGGAACACGTACGCCCCGTTGACCTGCTCGAAGTAGCCGTCCACCTGCTGCGGGGACAGGCCCGTCAGCTGGCGGGACTCGTACGTGCCGAGGCGCGCCTGGGCGAGCGCCTCCTCGTCCACGTCGGTCGCGTAGATCTTGACCCGGTCACGGAACTCGTCCGCGCCGAGGAGGTCGGCGAGCAGGATCGCGAGGCTGTACGGCTCCTCGCCCGAGGCACAGCCCGCGCTCCAGACCCGGATCGGCCCGGTCGGGCGGTCACGCAGCACGGCCGGGACGATCTCGTCGCGAAGCGCCTGCCAGGCCTCGGCGTCGCGGAAGAAGCTCGTCACGTTGATGAGGATCGTGTTGAACAGCGTCGTGAACGCCTCGGGGTGCAGCTCGAGGTAGTCCTCGTAGTCCGCGTACGTCTCCACGCCGGCCGCCTGCATCGCCCGCCCCATGCGGCGCATCAGGCTGGCCCGCTTGTACCCGGTGAAGTCGAAGCCGCGGTTCTCCTTGAGGAACTGCAGCAACTGCTCGAACCCGGGATCCGCCTTCGTCACCGCCGCCGACCCTCCACCCTCGCCTGTGTGCGCAACCTACTCGCCCGCGGCCACCGTTCCCTCGTCATGGTGAGGTTCGGGGCGGCTCGGGTCGAGCTCCGCGAGGAGTTCCTTGATCTTGTCGGCGGACCGGCGTGCCGTCTCGATCGAGTGGTGCAGGCGCTGGGCGGTGTGCGGGCGCTCCTCGCTGATCGCGCGGGACGCCAGGCGGGCACAGAAGTCGGCCTTCTCCTCGAGCGTGCGCAATGCGGTCCACAGTGCGGTCTCGACGGACTGCTCATGTTGCTGGGCGAGGCTGTCCATCGACCAGGCGTGCCCGACCCGGCAGCGGAAGCGCAGCAGTGGCCCGTCCTCGACCGTGTAGAGCGAGCCCTGGCAGTCCGGACATGTCAGGCCGCTGGGCCCGCCCACCCTGTCCTCGTCGAAGCTCTCCGGGTCGCCGTGGGCGACGTCCGCCTCCTGGCGGAGCGTGATCTCCGCGGGTACGGCGAGACTCTCGTCCACGACCTCGGCACAGCGTTGGACGACCGCGTCGGCCAGCCGGTTCGCGTCCGCGACGAGGTCCGCGCCGGCTCGGTCCCTGGCGCTGGTCGGCATGGCGGGGTGCAGGGCGTCCTCCGCGGCCTGGACGAAGACCAGGCCTCCCTGCGCCCGGACCGCGGCGGCGCCCGCCGTGCCGTCGTCGAGGTTGCCGGAGAGCACCACCGCGATGACCCGTGGGCCGAGGGCCCGGGCTGCGGTACGGAACAGGACGTCGACCGCGGGCCGGTAGCCGTTCTCGTGCGGGCCGGCCACCAGGCTGACGGTGCCGTCCTCGGTGACGGTCATGTGGTGGTCAGGTGGTCCGACGAGCACCACCCCGTGCCGCAGCGGCTCGCGCGGCGTCGCTGTCCGCACCGGCAGGTTGCCTGACCTGGCCAGGATGGCCGGCAGGGCGCTCGGGCCGCGCGGGGAGAGATGCATGACCACGAGCACGGTGGCCGGCAGGTCCTCGGGAAGCCCGGCCACGAACCGGGACAGGGCCTCGACACCGCCGGCGGAGGCTCCCACGACGACGAGGTCCCGGGTCTTCACGCGACCACCGTAGTCCGGGCCAGTCCACCCTTTCCCGTCGCGGGCGCCGAGGGGAGACTGGAGCGGTGGACGAGGTCGGGGCAGGCTTCGAGGCCCCGGACGCCGGGCCCGGGGGCGGGCTGGCGGCGTCGATCCGGCGTGCCACGATGCTGGCCACCTCCGAGCGCGACCTCGCGGCCCGGGAACGGGATCGCGCCAGCGAGGACATCGCGCGGGCGGACAACGCGCCGGAACGCAGCCGGGGGATGCACCTCCGCGCCGCGGCCATGCACCAGCGGGCAGCGAGCCTGCACGACGCCGCCGCGCAGCTCCAGGACCTGCACCGGACGCACCTGATCGAGCTGTCCGCTCCGAGGGGAAGCGCCGACCCGGCCTGACCCGAGCCCCCGGGCTCAGAAGGGCTGGCCGCGCAGGAACCGTCCGAAGTGCGGGACCGTGAACGCGATCGTGCCCCGCTCCGCGGAGTACACGAGGCCCTTCTTGATGAGGCTGTCGCGTGCCGGAGACAGGCTGGACGGCTTGCGTTCCAGCACCTCCGCCACGTCCGCGGTGGGCACCGCGGAGTCGCCGAGCGAGGCCATCGCCCGCATGTACTCGCGCTCGGCAGGCGTCGCCCGCTCGTACCGCGACCCGAAGAACCCGACGGCCAGCTCGGTCTCGGCCTCGGGGGCGGCGAGCTTCACGTCGTCGGCGGTGATCGGGTCGGACGGGGCGGCGTCCCAGGCGACCTTGCCGTACGCCTGGACGAAGTACGGGTAGCCGTCCGTCATGTCGTAGAGGGCGGCGAGGGCCTCCTCGGTGAACGTCACGTCCTCCTCGGACGCGGGGGCCGCCAGGGCGTGGTCGGCCGCCTGTCGCTCCAGCCTGTCGATCCGCACGTACGAGAAGAGGCGCTCCGAGTACGACTTGCTCGAGGACAGCACGGCCGGCAGGTGCGGCAGCCCGGCCCCCACCACGACCAGCGGCCCGCCGGTCTGGGACAGCTCGTGGCAGGCGGCGCACAGGGCGGACACGTCCACCGGGGACACGTCCTGCATCTCGTCGACGAACAGGGCGATGCCAACAGAGAGGTCCTGCGCGAGGAACGCCGCGTCGGTGAGCAGCTCGACGAGGTCGACCTCCATGTCGCCCGAGTCGGCGCGGCCACGGGCGGCGGGGACGTCGATGCCGGGCTGCCACGGGCGTGCCGAGCGCGAGCCCCGCGGCCCGGACCGCTCCGGCTCGGCACGCATCGCGAACGCCTTGAGCACGCCGAGGAAGTCGTCCACCCGGTCGGGGTCGCGGTGCCGGGGGGCGATCTCGCGGACGGCTCGGTGCAGCGCCGCGGCGACCGGACGGCGCAGCGACTGCTCGGGACGGGCCTCGATCTTGCCCGTCCCCCAGAGCCGGGCCACGCCCTGCGACCGCATCGCGTTGAGCAGGACCGTCTTGCCGACCCCCCGCAAGCCGGTGAGCACGAGGCTGCGCTCGGGCCGGCCCCGGGCGACCCGCTCGAGGATCACGTCGAACTGGCCGAGCTCGCGGTCACGCCCGGCGAGCTCCGGGGGGCGCTGGCCGGCGCCGGGGGCGTACGGGTTGCGTACCGGGTCCACGCATCGGACGGTATTGCCTGATCTAGCCGTCAGCCTAGATTTCGGTAGAGAGCGCTACCGCGTGTCGCGCTCAGCCCCGCAAGCCCCGGCTCAGAGGACGGCCGGTGGGGCGCCGGTCTCGCTGACCATGGGCAGCCCGGCGTGCTCCCAGGCGTGCATGCCGCCGTCGAGGTTCACCGCGTCCCACCCCTGCGCCGTGAGCCACGCCGTGACCTGCGCGGACCTGCTGCCCGACCGGCAGACCACGACGACCTGCCGGTCCGCGGGCACCTCGTCCAGCCGCTGCGGTAGCTGGCCCATCGGGACGTGGAGCGCCTGCTCCGCGTGACCGGCCAGCCACTCCTCGGGCTCGCGGACGTCGAGCAGCCACGCCCCTGCCGGGAGCGCGCTGACGTCGACCTGGGGTACGGGTGAGCGGAACACGGGGTCGTCCTCCTGCGTACGGCGGCGGCGCGGTGGCCCCCGGACGAGCCCGGCGGGCGTTCCGGGGAACCAGCGACCAGTCTGCCCCGTCCCAGGACACATGAGACCGCACCGGTTGGCCGTCCTCGCCCTCTCCGGCGGCGCGCTGCTGCTGCCGCTCACGGGGTGTGGCAACCAGAGCAGCGACGGCGGCGGGGGTGACGGCACGGTGGCCCGCGCCACGGCCGGCACCGAGCTGACCGTCACCGTCACGCCGTCCGAGGGTGCGTCGCCGAAGAAGTGGACGCTGTCCTGCGACCCGGCCGAGGGCGACCACCCGCACGTGACGAAAGCCTGCACCGCCCTGGAGAAAGCAGAGCGGCCGTTCGCGCCCGTGCCGAAGGGCCAGGTCTGCACGGAGATCTTCGGCGGCCCGCAGGTCGCGACGGTGACCGGAACCTGGAAGGGCGAGAAGGTGTCCGCGCGCTACACCCGCCAGAACGGCTGCGAGATGGAGCGCTGGGATCGCGTCGCCCCGGTCTTCCCGGTCGACGTCGGCATCTGAGACCTGGCCGCCACCCGCGAGCCTTAGGGTCGGCCCGTGCAGATCACACCGCTGGGCATCGACGGGGCGTGGCGCGTCGACCCGCGCCAGCACGCCGACGACCGCGGGACGTTCCTCGAGTGGTTCCGCCTGGACCGGCTGGCCGAGGCGATCGGTCACCCGCTGCACCTGTCCCAGGCCAACTGCTCGGTGTCCCGGCGCGGCGTGCTCCGCGGCATCCACTACGCGGACGTGCCACCCAGCCAGGCCAAGTACGTGACCTGTACGCGGGGAGCCGCGCTCGACGTCGTCGTCGACATTCGCGTGGGGTCCCCGACATTCGGAGGCTGGGAGGCGGTACGCCTCGACGACGTCGACCGGTCCGCGGTCTACCTCTCCGAGGGGCTCGGCCACGCGTTCATGGCGCTCACCGACGATGCCACGGTCGTGTACCTGTGCTCGACCGAGTACGCCCCGCAGCGCGAGCACGGCATCCACCCGCTGGACAAGGACGTCGCCATCGACTGGCCCGACGACGTCGAGCCCGTCCTGTCCGGCAAGGACGTGGAGGCCCCGGGCCTGCTCACCGCGCAGGAATCCGGCGCGCTCCCCACGTACGAGGAGTGCGTCGCCTACACGGCGTCACTGGCCCGCTAGCCCGACTCCGTCGACGCGACGGCAGCCCGTGCGGGTCAGTGCGACGGCGAGCCCGAGCGGGTCAGCGCGACGGCACCACCCGGGTCAGGGCAGGCATCGCCCGGTGCAGCGATGTCCGCCAGCCGGGCATCGGGGCGAGACGGACGGCCGCCCACCGCGCGTGCCCGAGCACGGACCACGCCGGACGCGGCGCGGGACGGGGAAACCGGTCGGTCGTCGTGGCCCTGACCCGTGCGGGGTCGGCGCCGATCTCGGTGAAGACCGCGCGGGCAAGCCGGCACCACGTCGTCGCACCGCTGCACGTGCCGTGGTACACCCCGGCCGGGGCCCGGCCGTTCGCGGCAGCGTGGTTCAGCACGACGAGCCTGTGCGCAAGGTCGTACGCCCAGGTCGGCTGGCCGTACTGGTCGTCGACGACGTCGAGGGTGTCCCGCTCGCGCTCGAGGCGCAGCATCGTGGAGACGAAGCTGCGCCCGTACTCGCCGTACAGCCAGCCGGTGCGGACGACGAACCCGCTGTCGGGCAGCAGATCGAGCACCGCCCGCTCGCCGGCGGCCTTGCCCCGCCCGTACGCCGAGCGGGGGGCCACGGCCGCGTCCTCGGCATACGGCGAGCCCGACGTGCCGTCGAAGACGTAGTCGGTCGAGACGTGCAGCAGCCGCGCGCCTGTCGCGGCGCAGGCGAGCGCCAGCACACGCGGACCCTCGCCGTTGACCCGGGTGGCCTCGGGCTCGTGCGTCTCGGCCGCGTCGACGTCCGTCCAGGCCGCGGCGTTGACGACGACGTCGTGGCCGCCGACGGCGTCACGGACGGCGGCCTCGTCGGTGACGTCGAGCTCGGCGCGGGTCGCTGCGGTAACCTTCGCGGACGGGTCCTCCTCGAGCACCGCCATGAGGTCGCGCCCGAGCATGCCCCCCGCGCCGGTGACGAGCCAGCGGGTCATCGGAGTGCCGGGTCCGTACCGGCCTTGAGCGGCTCCCACCACGCGCGGTGCGTGGCGTACCAGGCGACGGTCTCGGCCAGGCCCTCGGCGAAGGGCCGCTGCGGGGCGTACCCGAGGCCGGCGATCTTCGCCCAGTCCACGGAGTAGCGGCGGTCGTGGCCCTTGCGGTCCGCGACGTACTCGACGCGGGACCAGTCGGCGCCGCACGCGTCGAGCAGGTGCTGGGTGAGCGCGCGGTTGGTCAGCTCGGTGCCGCCACCGATGTTGTACGTCTCGCCCGGGGCGCCCTTCTCCAGCACGAGCTGGATGCCGCGGCAGTGGTCGTCCACGTGCAGCCAGTCGCGCACGTTCAGCCCGTCCCCGTACAGCGGCACCGTCCTGCCGTCGAGCAGGTGGGTGACGAACAGCGGGATGACCTTCTCCGGGTACTGGTAGGGCCCGTAGTTGTTCGAGCAACGGGTGATGCTCACGGGCAGGCCGAAGCTGCGGGCGTACGCGCGGGCGAGCAGGTCGCTGCCTGCCTTCGACGCCGAGTACGGGGAGCTGGGCTCGAGCGGGTGCTCCTCGGTCCAGGAGCCCTCGTCGATCGAGCCGTACACCTCGTCCGTCGAGACGTGGACGCACCGCTGCACGTCCGCGTCGAGGGCGGCCTGAAGCATCATCTGCGTGCCGAGCACGTTCGTGTTCACGAAGTCGTGCGCCCCGGTGAGCGACCTGTCGACATGGGACTCTGCGGCGAAGTGGACGACCGCGTCGTGCCCGGGCACCACCTCCGCGAGAAGGGCGCCGTCGCAGACGTCCCCGTGGACGAACGTCAGGCGCGGGTCGCCCTCGACCGGCGCGAGGTTGGCCCGGTTGCCCGCGTACGTGAGCCGGTCGAGCACGGTGACGCGCGCGTCCTCGTACCCCGGGTACGCGCCGGCCAGCATCGTGCGGACGTAGTGCGACCCGATGAACCCGGCACCGCCCGTGACGAGGACCCTCATGAGCTGAGCTGAACGGTGCTGTGGTCGCCGAGGACGAGCCGGTGCGCCTGCGGCATGCGCGGCGCCGGCACGACCTCGACCTCGCGGCCGATGAGGGAGTGCTCGACCCGGCTCACGCCGCGCACCGTCGAGTCGGACAGCAGGATCGAGTACTCGATCTCGGTGTCCTGGACGAGGCAGTCGTGCGCGATCGAGGTGTACGGGCCGACGTACGAGTCGACGACCCGGGTGCCGACACCGATCACTGCCGGACCGCGGACGACCGAGCGGACGACCTGCGCCCCCGGCTCGACGACGACGCGTCCGACGATCTCGCTGTCGGCGTCCACGCTGCCGCGGACGTCCGCCTCGAACGTCTCCAGCACGGTCCGGTTGCACTCGAGCATGTCCTCGACGCGGCCGGTGTCCTTCCAGTAGCCGGACACGAGGTGCGACCGGACGTGGCGTCCCTCCGTGATCAGCCGCTGGATCGCGTCGGTGATCTCGAGCTCGCCGCGCCCGCTGGGCTCGATCGCGCGGACGGCGTCGTGGATCGCGGCGCGGAACATGTAGACCCCGACGAGGGCGAGGTCGCTCTTGGGGTCCTTCGGCTTCTCCTCCAGGCCGACCACGCGCCCGGACTCGTCGAGCTCGGCGACGCCGAACTGGGTCGGGTCGGGCACCGTCGTGAGCAGGATCTGCGCGTCCATGTCCCCGGCGGCGAACTCGTCGACGAGCGCGGTGATGCCGCCGACGATGAAGTTGTCGCCCAGGTAGACGACGAAGTCGTCCTCGCCCAGGAAGTCCCGCGCGATGAGCACGCAGTGGGCGAGCCCGAGCGGGGCGTGCTGGCGCAGGTACGTGACGTGGAGCCCGAACTGCGACCCGTCGCCGACGGCCGCGCGGATCTCCGCCTCGGTGTCGCCGACGACGATGCCGACCTCGGTGATGCCGGCGTCCCTGATCGCCTCGAGGCCGTAGAACAGGACGGGCTTGTTCGCCACCGGGACGAGCTGCTTGGCCGAGGTGTGGGTGATCGGCCGGAGCCGTGTCCCTGCCCCGCCGGACAGCACCAGTGCCTTCACGGCAGGCAGATTACGGCTCGTCAGCGCACCAGTCTGGACAAACGCCGATCTGCTAGGACCTGGCCCCCGGTCTGGCAGGTGGCGCAGTACTGGAGCGAGGAGTCGGCGAAGGACACCTCGCGGACGAGGTCCCCGCACACCGGGCACGGCTCGCCCGTCCGGCCGTGGACCCGCATGCCCGTCCTCTTCTCGGCCTTGAGGTCGCCCGCCGTCCTCCCACGGGACCGGGTCACCGCGTCGGTGAGCGTGTCGACGATCGCCGCGTGCAGGCGGGTGACGTCCTCGGGGGTGAGCTTGCCCGCCGTACGGAACGGGCTGAGCCGCGCGACGTGCAGCACCTCGTCCGAGTACGCGTTGCCGATGCCGGCGATCACGGACTGGTCCTTGAGCAGCCCCTTGATCTGCTGACGCGAGCCGTTGAGCAGCGCGGCGAGCGCGTCCGGGGTGAACGAGGGGGCCAGCGGGTCGGGACCGAGCCGGGCAATGCCGGGTACCTCCTGAGGGTCGCGGACGACGTAGACCGCGAGCCGCTTCTGCGTCCCCGCCTCGGTGAGGTCGAAGCCGGAGCCGTCGTCGAGGTGGACGCGGGCCGCCAGCGGGTTCTTCCCGCCGGGGCGCGGCGGCTTGGTCGGCAGGGTGTCCTTCCACTGCAGCCAGCCCGCGCGCGCGAGGTGCACGACGAGGTGCAGCCCGCCGACGGTGAGGTCGAGGAACTTGCCGTGCCGGCCCACCTGCTCGACCTGCAGTCCGCCGAGTGAGGTGACCGGCGGGTCGTACGTCTTGAGCACGCTGATCGCCGCCACGTCGACCCGGGCGACGACCCGGTCGACGGCACGCTCGGTGAGGAAGTCGGCCAGGGCCTGGACCTCGGGCAGCTCGGGCATGGGGTCATACTCCCCGACGCCGCGTCCGGGAGCAGCCCCTCAGAACAACCCCAGCGCGTGGGCCTCCTCCTCCAGCTCGTCGCGGACGTCCGGGTGGGCGGCCTCCTCGACGAGCGCACGGGCCTGGGCACGCTCGTCCTGGCCGAAGATGTGGGCGGTCCCCTGCTCGGTCACGACCGCGCTGTGCTGGAACGACGTCACCGGCTCGTCCACGAGCGGCACGATCGTCGAGCGGTCGGCCTTGGGGTGCCACGAGCGGAGCGTCATCAGGGCCTGCCCGCCCGCGGAGTGCAGGGCTCCGGTCGTGAAGTCGGTCTGGCCGCCGAAGCCCGAGTAGATGCGCCCCGCGATGCGTGAGGCGTTCGCCTGCCCGAACAGGTCCACCTGCAGGGCGGTGTTGACGGAGGTCATGGCGGGCTGCTGGGCGATGAGCGCGGGCGCGTTGGTCCTCTCCGTACGCAGGACGCGGACGCGGGGGTTGCGGTCGACCCAGGCGTACAGCGCCGGGGACCCGAAGAGGAAGGACGCCGTCAGCGGCGTGTCCGGGTCTAGGGCACCGGTCTCGTCCAGCGCGAGGACGCCGTCGGAGAACATCTCCGACCACAGCCGCAGGCCCTGACGCCCGGTCAGGCCCTGCAGCGTCGCGTCCGGGACGGCGCCGATCCCCAGCTGCAGGGTGGCCCCGTCCGGGACGAGGGCGGCCACTCGTGCGCCGATCTCGCGCGCGGTGTCGTCCTGGGCGAGGGCGGGGGGTGAGGCGAGCGGCTCGTCCACCTCGACGGCGTAGTCGACGTCGTCGCACGGGACCACGCCGTCACCGAACGTATACGGCATGCGGGGGTTCACCTGGGCCACCACGAGCCCGCCCCGGGACTTCACCGCGTCGAGGGCGGCGGGCAGGACGTTGACCTCCGTGCCCAGCGAGACGGTGCCCTCCCGCGGCGTGGACGTGTGCACGAGGACCACGTCGGGAGGCAGGGCACGGCCAAAGAGGAGCGGGGCCATGGAGAGCCGGCTCGGCACGTACCGCAGGGTCGGGGCGTGCCGCATGCCCGGCCCCACGAAGCACGTCTCGAGGGTCACCCCGGCACGGGACGGCACACCCCCCTGCGCGTTGAGGGCGAAGAGCCGGTACGCCTCCCACTCCGCGTCCAGCGCGGCCAGGGCCGTGACGGGGGTGGCGAAGTTGCCGCTCGCCACGACCCGGGGCGTGCCGGGGATCGCGCCGACGACGGTGGCGAGCTGGTCGACGTCGAGGGTCCGCACCCGCCCATCCTGCCCAGGAGCAGGTCGCGCGGACGACCGCCACGGCGGGACCGTCTTCGCCGGACACCACAGCCGGGGGCGCCTCAGCCAGTCGGGGCGCTCCAGCCGGGGAGCCCCTCAGTCGGGGCGGCGCGCCGTCAGGCGCACGCAGCAGTGGCCCTCGCCCGGGTCGAGTCGGGGGACCCAGGCCGTGGCATCGGGTCCCAGCCCCTCCACCCAGCCCTCGAGCAGGGCGAGGTTCATGCCGCACACGAGGTCCCGATGGTCGGCCACGAGCGCGTCGAACGGGCAGTTGCGCAGGACCACGTCCCCGTCCTCGACCTCCGGCTCGTACCCCTGCGCGACGAGGACGGCCAGAGCATCGTCCCCCGCCTCGGCCGCGCCGGAGCCGAGCGTCTCGCCGTACTCGCGGGCGGCGGTGCACAGCTCGTCGTCCTGACCGGCCTGCTCACCTCCGTCGAGCGCTTGCGCGAGCAGCCGGCCCGCCAGCTCGTACCGGCGCGGAGGCAGCGTGACGGTCACCTGGGCCGCCGACCGCCGGTAGAGCTTGGCCGGACGCCCCGCGCCCGGGCCGGTACGCCCGGTGAGCCGGCGGTACTCCACCTCGAGCAGCCCGTCATCGGCCAGTCGGTCGAGGTGGTGCGCGGCCAGGCTTCGCCCGATGCCGACGGCCTGGGCGGCGGCGTCGCGCCCGACGGGCTCGTGCTGGGCGCACACGAAGCGGTAGAGGTCCAGGCGTACCGGCTCGGCGAGAGAGGCGAGGCGACGTGCCTGCGCCTCGAGGTCTGGCCCGGCCATGCCGGCGAGTCTAAAGCCAACTGACGTTGACGGTAGGGCCTTCCGTGGCTTCTAATACCTCTCATCACTAGTTTTAGAGAGGATCCGCCATGACAACCTCGACCTCCACGGGCCGTCCGACCACCGACCGCACCAGCCCGGCCTACCAGGCCTTCCTGCTGCTGCGGACGGTGTTCACCGTCGCGCCCATCCTGTTCGGGCTGGACAAGTTCACGAACCTGCTCGTCGACTGGCCGATCTACCTGGCGCCGTGGATCAACGACCTCGTACCCGGGGACGCGCAAGCCGCGATGTACGCGGTGGGGGTCGTCGAGATCGTCGCCGGCCTTGCCGTCGCGGTCGCCCCCCGGTTCGGGGGCCTGCTCGTGGCGGCCTGGCTCGCGGGCATCATCGTGAACCTGGTGAGCCAGGGCGAGTACTACGACATCGCCCTGCGGGACTTCGGCCTTCTCGTCGGCGCCCTGGCGCTCGCCCGCCTCGCGGTCGCGTACGCACCGGGGCGCCCGAGGGCCTGAGCCCGGCCCCGTCACCGGCTGGACGTCACCACCTGAACCCGGGGGGTCGGCACGCACCGCGCGCGGGCGCTGGCACGCATCCTCAGCTCTGCGTCCCGTACGCGGGGTGACCCGGCCTGTTCTCAGCCCTGCGGGGAGAGTCCGGCCCCGGGCTGCCGCCGGCCGGCCGCCGACCTACCCTGGGACGACCGTGACCAGCGCCCCGGCGACTGCCCTGACACGCGTGCGCACCGTCCCCGTGGACGACGCGCACGCGCTTCTCGCGCGGCTGCCCGCCGCGGACAGCGCCCTGGCCTGGGTGCGTGACGGCGAGGGCATGGTCGGCTGGGGCGAGGCCCTCCGCCTGGACACCAAGGGTCCGGACCGCTTCACCGAGGCCGTGCGCTGGTGGCACCAGGTCTGCCAGCGGCTGCCTGTCGAGGACGAGGTCGGCCTGCCCGGCACCGGGCCGGTGGCCTTCGGGTCGTTCGCGTTCGCCGACGCGCCCGGGGAGTCGGTCCTGGTCGTACCGCGGACTCTGGTCGGGCGCCGCGCCGGCGCGGCCTGGGTGACCACGGTGACATCCGGCGACGCGTCGCTCGGCGACGCTCCTGGCTCGGTCGAGGCGCACGCGCCGCCCGAGCCTCCCCTCGGCGTCCGGTACGCCGCCGGGTCGCAGCCCGTGACCGCCTGGCACGAGGCCGTGGCCGAGGCGGTACGCCGGATGCGGGCGACCCGCTCGGCAGCGGCCGGCCGGCCCGGTCCGGGCGAGGTAGACCCGGCGGCGCTGGCCAAGGTCGTCCTCGCGATGGACCTCCTCGTCACCGCGGACGAGCCCCTCGACCCCCGGTTCCTGCTCGAGCGGCTGGCCGAGCGCTACCCCGGCTGCTGGACGTTCGCCGTGGACGGGCTGGTCGGCGCCACCCCGGAGCTCCTGGTCCGCCGGCTGGGCTCTCGGGTCACCTCTAGCGTGCTGGCGGGTACGGCCCGGCGCGAGTACGACCCCGGGGGTGAGGCGGCGGTCGCCGACCGGCTGCTGCACTCGTCCAAGGACCTCGCCGAGCACGAGTACGCGGTCCGCTCGCTCGCCGACGCGCTGGCACCGTTCTGCGCGGACCTCGACGTCCCCCAGCCGCGCATCCTCCAGCTGGCGAACGTGCTGCACCTGGCCACGGACGTGACCGGCCACCTCACGGGCGACCCCGGGTCGATGGAGCTGGCCGCGTCCGTCCACCCGACCGCCGCGGTCGGTGGTACGCCCACCGACTCGGCGCTCGACGTGATCGACGAGCTCGAGCGCATGGACCGCGGCCGCTACGCCGGCCCGGTCGGCTGGACGGACTCGCGCGGCGACGGCGAGTGGGCCATCGCCCTGCGCTGCGCCCAGCTCGACGGAAGCCAGGCCCGGCTGTTCGCCGGGTGCGGCATCGTCGCCGACTCCGACCCGGACGCCGAGGTCGCCGAGGCACAGGCCAAGTTCGTGCCGATGCGGGACGCGCTCGAGGGCTCCTGACGGCTCGTCGCCGCGCCTGCCTCGTCGCGCACCGCTGAGAGCACCTCGTCCGCCTCAGCGCACCGCGTCCGCGACCGCCTCCTGCAGCCGTACCGCGAGTTCGCGTGCCGTGGCCCGGTCGGTGCGGACCTCCACGAGCCGGATGCCGCCTACCGGGGCCAGCGCGCGGCGCAGGTCGTCCAGCGTGTCCGCGCGGGCGTACGGGATGTCGGCCGCGGCGGCCAGGGCGCCCAGGTCGGCCCCGTGGGGCGTACCGAAGACCCGTTCGAACGCGGGCGCGTACGCGGGCTCCCCAGGCTCGAGCATCCCGAAGATGCCGCCCCCGTCGTTGTTGACGACGACGAGCGTGAGGTGCGGGCGGGGCTCGTCCGGCCCGAGCACGAGCCCGGCGGCGTCGTGCAGCAGGGTCAGGTCGCCGAGCAGCGCGTACGCCGGACCGCCGCCGGCCCGCTCGTGGTCGAGCGCGGCACCGATCGCGGTGGAGACCGTCCCGTCGATCCCGGCGGCGCCCCGGTTGGCGAGCACGGTCACCCCGTCATGGGCGGCGGCACGGTCGAGGTCGCGGATCGGCTGGGAGGACCCGGCGACGAGCAGCCCTCCCTCCGGCACGCCGGCGAGCACCTCCCGGGCGACGAGCGGCTCGGGAGGCGGGTCGGGCAGGAAGTCGGAGACACCGTCCAGCAGCGTGTCCAGTGCTTCGCGGGCGGCCTTCTCGGCACGGGTCCATACCTGGAGGTACGTCGGGTCGCCCTCGTACGGCACGGGGAGGGCGGGCACCACCCGCGCCGAGCTCCGGGTCGGGTCGGGCCAGCGCGGACCTGCCGACACGGTGACGACCTCGACGTCCGGCCGGGCCAGCAGGGCACGGACGGCGCGCCCCAGGGTGGGCCGTCCGACCACGACGACACGGTCCGGCCGGTGCGCGTCCACGAAGCCGGGCACGCCGAGCAGCAGGGCGTACGTCGTGACGGCGACTCCGGAGGCCCGCGCGTTGCCGGACGGTTCGGAGAGCAAAGGCCACCCCGCACGCTCGGCCAGCTCCCCGGCGGCGCGGCCCACGGCCGGCGGGCAGTCGCCGACCAGCAGCAGCGTGCGCGGGACCGGCGGGAGCCGCTCGGGCCGCGGTTGTGGAGCGGGCTCGACGCTCGTCCACGGCGCGGCGTGCGGACGACCGTCGAGCGGCTCCACCCAGGTCTCGTCCCCGTCGCGCCCGTCCTCGGTCACGGCATCCGTCAGGGAGTCGGGCACGGCCTCGGGCACCAACGGGTCGCGGAAGGCCAGGTTCAGGTGCACCGGTCCCGGGTCGCGGGAGGCCAGGCCGCTCGCCGCGGCGTGGGCGCGACAGGCGAGAGCCCGCCAGTACGCCACCTGCCCGGGCACCTGTCCGGGGGTGCCGACCTCAGCGAAGAAGCGCACCGCGTCCCCGTACAGCTTGACCTGGTCGACGGTCTGGTTCGCACCCGTCGCGCGCAGCTCGGGCGGGCGGTCCGCGGTGAGGACGAGCAGCGGCACGCCGGCCTCGGACGCCTCGAGCACCGCCGGGTGCACGTTGGCCGTGGCGGTGCCGGACGTCGTGACCACGGGGACCGGGAGGCCGGACGACTTCGCCAGCCCCAGCGCGAGGAAACCGGCGGAGCGCTCGTCCACCCGGACGTGCAGCCGGATTCGCGCCTCCGCGTCCGCCGCGTGCAGGGCGAACGCGAGCGGGGCCGAGCGCGACCCAGGGGCCAGCACCGCCTCCCGGACGCCGCACCGGGCCAGCTCGTCGACGAGGAC
>JBOGEN010000031.1:0-26841 GCA_050743265.1 Actinomycetes bacterium | reverse complement strand
CCCCTTGCCTGCCTCCGGTGCCCCGCGCCCCCGCGTGGCAGGATGCGCGTCAGCCACCCCGGTGTCCCCGCCGGCCGGGCGACCGCCGGGACGGCCAGCCGACGCCGGAGGTGCCCCATGAGCCTGTCCGTGGCCGCGATCCTCGCCGAGTCCGCCCGCCGCCACCCCGACCGCACGGCCGCGGTCCTGGGGCCCCAGGAGGTCACGTACGCGGCCCTGTGGAGCGACGCCCTGCGCTACGGCGCCGTGCTGCGCGCGCGAGGCATCGGTCCGGGTGACCGTGTCGCGATCCTCGTGCCGAACGTGCTGGACTTCCCCCGCTTCTACTTCGGCGCGCTCGCGATCGGCGCAGTGGTCGTCCCGGTGCACGCGCTGCTCACGCCGGACGAGATCGCGTACGTTCTCGACAACTGCGGCGCCAGCCTGCTGGTGGCGAGCGGCCCGCTCGTCGACAGCGGGGCCAAGGGCGCGTCGATCGCGGGAGTGCCCGTGCTGACCTCGCTCGCCCCGGAGGACGCCGGGCTCGACCGGGTCGAGGACGCGGTCACCGAGGTCGACCCGCCGGCGTCGTACGTCCAGCGCGAGCCGCAGGACGACGCGGTGATCCTCTACACCTCGGGCACCACCGGCCGTCCCAAGGGCGCGGTGCTCTCGCACCTCAACCTCACGATGAACGCGCACCTGACCGCGAACGACGTGGTGCACCTCTCGCCGGACGACGTCCTGCTCGGCTGCCTGCCGCTCTTCCACACGTTCGGCCAGACGTGCGCGATGAACGCCGGCTTCTACGCAGGCGCCACGCTGGTGCTCATGCCGCGGTTCGACGGGTCGGGCGCGCTCGAGCTCATGCACGAGCACGGCGTGACCGTGTTCATGGGCGTACCGACGATGTACCTCGGCCTGCTGGACGCGGTCGCCGCGGGCGGGCGCCCGGCACCGCTGCGCATGGCGGTCTCCGGCGGCGCCTCGATCCCGGTGACGGTCATCGAGAGGGTCAAGGAGACGTTCGGCGCCGACATCTACGAGGGCTACGGACTGTCCGAGACCTCCCCCGTGGCGACGTTCAACCAGCCGGTGTTCGGACGACGGGTCGGCAGCGTCGGGCACCCGATCTGGGGGATCGAGGTCGAGATCGCGGCCGCCGAGGTCGAGGACCGCGTCGACCTGCTCGGCAGGGACGAGGTCGGCGAGATCGTCGTCCGCGGGCACAACATCCTGACCCGCTACCACGACAACCCCGAGGCGACCGCGTCGACGATCGTGGACGGCTGGTTCCGCACCGGCGACCTGGGGCGCATCGACGCCGACGGGTTCGTCTTCATCGTCGACCGCAAGAAGGACCTGGTGATCCGCGGCGGGTACAACGTCTACCCGCGCGAGGTCGAGGAGGCGCTGGCCGCCCACCCGGCCGTGGCCCAGGTGGCCGTGATCGGCGTGCCGTCCGAGCGTCACGGCGAGGAGATCTGCGCGGTCGTCCGGCTCACGGACGAGGCTGGCGGGCGTCCGGCCGACGAGGTGGCAGACGAGATCGTGACCTGGTCGCGCGAGCACCTCGCGGCGCACAAGTACCCACGGGTGGTCAAGGTCGTGGACGACTTCCCGCTCGGCCCCTCGGGCAAGGTGCTCAAGCGGGAGCTGGTGGACCGCTACCGCTGACCCGGCGCAGGTCGTCCGCGCGCCACCGGGCACCGTGCGCGCTCAGCTCGACCGTGCGCACGCCCCCACTGCCGTTGCCCGCGGCGTCACCTGCTGCGTCCGCGTCGCCGCGCCGCAGCACCAGCTCCAGCCGGTCGGCCGCGAGCCCCTCGACGAGGCCGCGCCCCCACTCGACGACGGTGACGGCCTCGTCCAGGGACGCCTCGAGGTCGAGGTCCTCGAGCTCGTCCCAGCCGCTCAGCCGGTACGCGTCGACGTGCACGAGCGGCGGACCCTCGACCTGGGACGGGTGCACCCGGGCGATGACGAACGTCGGGGAGGTGACCGGCCCCCGTACGCCCAACGTCGCCCCGAGCCCTTGGGTGAGCGTGGTCTTGCCCGCACCAAGGTCCCCGGACAGGACGACGAGGTCGCCGGCGCGCATCAGGCCGCCGAGCCGGGCCCCCAGGTCGCGCATCGCCTCGGCGGTGGGGACCTCTAGCGTCAGGCGTACGCCCGGCTCGGTCGAGGTCACCCGGGCCACTCCGCGAGTAGGCGTGCGACCAGCGCGAGGTCCTCGCGGAGCGCGGCCAGCGGCGCCCCCTGCGGCCCGAACCGGATGGCGGCGGACGGGTGGTACGTGGCGACCAGCGGGCGCGCGGCGTACTCGTGGACCGTGCCGCGCAGGGGTGCGATGCGGGCCCCGGGGCCCATGACCCACTCGAGGGCGGTCCCGCCCAGCGTGCACACGACCGCGGGGTCGACCAGCGCGATCTGGCGCGTCAGCCACGGCCGGCAGGTCTCGACCTCGCCCCGGCGCGGCTTACGGTTGCCCGGGGGACGGCACTTGAGCACGTTCGCCACGGCGACCGTCTTGCGCGGGAGCTCCGCCTCGGCGAGAAGGGTGTCGAGCAGCTGCCCGGACCGGCCCACGAACGGGACGCCCGCCTCGTCCTCCTGCGCGCCGGGCGCCTCGCCCACCAGCAGGACGCGCGCGCCCCGGGGGAACGACCCGACGACGACCCTGCTGCGGGACTCCGCCAGGTCGGCGCAGGCGACGCAGGCCGTGCTCGCGGAGGCCAGCTCGGCCAGCGTCCCCGCCGCCTGGGCTGCCTTCGCGGGCACCAGGACGCTCACGCGCGCGACCCCCTGCCCGCGCGACCCCGCCCGCGTCCACGGCCTCGGCTGCCCCTAGGGCTGCTGCCCCGGCCGCCGCCGGGGCAAGCCCGCTGGACGAGGTCGCGGAGGTGCCCGTTGACCACGTCCGGGTGCTCGAGGATCACCATGTGGCCACTCTGCGGGACGATGACCAGCTCGGCTTCGCGCACGTGCGTGATCATCTCGCGGCTGTGGTCGGCGGGCGTCATGAGGTCGTCCTCCCCGGCGAGGATGAGGGTCTCGACACCGTTCAGCACGTCGAGGCAGTGCAGCTTGTCGTGGGCGGAGAACGCAGGGAAGTAGTCCGCGATCACGTCGATGGGCGTCCCCTCGATCATCCGTGCGGTGAAGTCCACGAGCTCGGGCGAGACGTCCGAGGCGAACGAGTACCGCCGGGTGAACAGGAACCCCAGGTCGCCGCCGAGGCGCCGGCCTGCGTCGACGAGCTCGCCGCGCCGGGCCAGGGTGGCCAGCACCCGGGGGGCGGCACGGTGCAGCAACCGCGCCGCGGCGACAGGAACGCCGAGCATCGCCTCGGCCAGCTTGCCCGCGGAGGTCGACAGCAGCGCGACGCCGACGACGCGCGAGCCGAACAGGTCCGGGCGGCGCTCGGCCAGCGACATCACCGTCATGCCGCCCATCGAGTGGCCGACGAGCACGACCGGCCCCTTGGGCGCCACCTCGTCGAGGACGCGGCCGAGGTCCGTGCCGAGCTGCTCGAGCGTACGGCTGCCCGGGATGCCGTCACCCGACCTGCCGTGGCTGCGCTGGTCGTAGAAGACCAGGCGGCCGACGTCGCGCAGGTCCCTGCGCTGGAAGTGCCAGCAGTCCGAGGTGAGCGCGTAACCGTGGACGAACACGAGCGTCGGCCGCGTCGCGTCGTCACCTTCGACCTCGACGTGCAGCCGGGCCCCGTCGTCGGCCACCACCGTGCGCGGGCTGCCGTGCAGGCTGCCGTACGCCTCACCGTCGCCGCCCGCCTGGTCGACAGCCCGGACCCGGCGTCGGCTCGCGACCCGCTGCGCGGCGAACCCGGCCGCCGCACCGGCCGCCAGCACCCCCACCGCCGCACTCGCGACTCCCGTGCCACGGCCGACCCGCCAGATGCTCACCAGCCCTCCCCCACGTAGACGCGCCGTGCCCGGCCCCGTACCCCGGTCACCACCTCGTACGCGATGGTGCCCAGGGTGTCCGCCCAGTCCTGGGCGGTGGGCTCGCCCGCGTCGCCGGGCCCGAACAGGAGCACCTGGTCGCCGGCGGAGGCGTCGTCGTCGCCGAGGTCGACGACGAACTGGTCCATGCAGACCGTGCCGGCCACCGTACGGCGGCGACCGGCGGCGAGCAGGGGCAGCCGGTTGCTGCCGTGCCGGGAGATGCCGTCGGCGTACCCGAGCGGGACGAGCCCGAGCGTGGTCTCACGGGACGTGGTGTACCGGTGGCCGTACGAGACCCCGTGCCCGGCCGGGACCCGCTTGACCGAGGTGAGCCGCGCGGTGAGCGTCATCGCCGGGCGCAGCCCGTACCGCTCGGGCTCGCCGAGCAGCGGGCCGGGCAGCAGCCCGTACGCGGAGATGCCGGCCCGCACGAGGTCGTACCGCGACTCGGGCAGTGTGAGCGTGCCCGCCGAGTTCGCGAGGTGGCGGACCTCGGGGCGTACGCCCGCGCGTTCGGCGACCTGCAGCGCCGCGAGGAACGCGTCCTGCTGGGCGCGGATCGAGGGGTGGCCGGGCTCGTCCGCACAGGCGAGGTGCGACCACAGGCCGACGACACGGACCGACCCCTGCGCCTGGGCCGCCAGCGACACGCCGAGCAGGTCGGCCCAGTCCGCCGGGGGGCAGCCGCCGCGGCCGAGCCCGGTGTCGGCCTTGAGGTGGAGCCGGGCCGGACGCGAGACGCGTTCGGCTGCGGCGGCGATCTCGCGGACCGCCCAGGAGGCCCCGGCGGAGACGTCCACGTCGGCCGCCACCGCGCGGTGCCAGGGCTCGCCCGGGGCCGCCAGCCAGCACAGCACCCGGCCGGTGATGCCCGCCTCTCGCAGGGTCACCGCCTCGTCGAGGGTCGCAACGCCGAGCCAGGTCGCGCCCCCGGCCTGCGCGGCACGCGCCGACTCGAGGATCCCGTGGCCGTACCCGTCGGCCTTGACGACGGCCATGACCTCGGCCGGGGCGGCGTGGTGGCACAGCGCCGCCACGTTGGCCCGGATCGACGACAGGTCGACCCTGGCCTCCGCGCGCCCCGGAGACTCGTCCATGACTGCCGAGTCTGTCAGGGGCGGACGACGGCGACGGCGCGCGGCCAGGCGTCCAGCAGGTCGGAGGCCCGCAGGCCGACGTCCCCGTCCCCGGCGAGCCGGGCTGCCTGGCCGTGCAGCCAGGCCGCGACCGAGCCGGCGTCCAGCGGCTGCAGCCCCTGGGCGAGCAGCGCGCCGGCGAACCCGCTCAGCACGTCGCCGCTGCCGGCCGTGCCCAGCCACGGGGTACCGGTCGTGTTCACCCGGACGTGCCCCTCGGGCGTGGCGACGAGCGTCGTCGAGCCCTTGAGCAGGACGGTGGCACCGGTCTCCTCCGCGGCCCGCCGGGCGTACGCCAGCCGCCTGGCCTCGACGTCGGCACGGTCCACGTCGAGCAGACGCGCCAGCTCGCCCGCGTGCGGCGTGAGCAGGGTCGGGCCCTCCCGCAGGCGGAGCGCGGACCGGTCGTCGGCGAGCACGTTGATGCCGTCCGCGTCCACGAGGACCGGAGGCTCCGCGGCCAGCACCGCGTCGAGCACGGCGCGCGCGTCGTCGTCCTGGCCCAGTCCCGGGCCGACCGCCCAGGCCTGGACACGACCGGCCTCGAGCACGCCCCCGCCCTCCCCGGGCGGCAGGATCGTCGTCACGACCTCGGGCCAGTGCTGGCGGACGAGCTCGACGGGGTGGGCCGCCGCGGCGAAGCGGACCATGCCCGCCCCCGCGCGCAGCGCCCCGCCGACGGCCAGCACCGCCGCCCCCGGGTACGCCCGCGAGCCCGCACACACGCCGAGCACCCCCCGGCTGTACTTGTCCGCCTCATAGCCGGGCACGGGGAGCAGCCGGCCCACGTCCGCCGCCTGCAGCGCGGTGACCCCGGGCGCCGGCAGCTCCGGCTGCAGCCCGATGTCGACGGGGACGACGCTGCCGGCGTGCCACGCCCCCGGGGCCACGAGCAGGCCGGCCTTCACCGCGCCGAACGTCACCGTCACCTCGGCGTGCACGGCGGCGCCGGACACCTCGCCGGTGGAGCCGTCCACCCCGCTCGGCACGTCGACCGCGACCACGTGGCCTGGTCCGGACTCGGCCCGGGCGACCAGCGGCGCCGCCTCGGCGCGCAGGCCGCCGGACCCTCCGATGCCGACGATGCCGTCGAGCACGAGGTCGGCCGTGTCGAGGACGGACTCGTCCGTGGTGACCCGGCCCCCCGCGCGGGTCAGCGCCGCGAGGCCGCCCGGGTGCGCCTTCTCGGGTGTGAGCAAAAGGGCGTCCACGCGTGCGCCACGCCGTGCGAGGCGCTCCCCGGCATAGAGGGTGTCCCCACCGTTGTCTCCGGCACCCACGAGCAGGACGACCCGGGAGCCGTACACCCTGCCCAGCACGGTCGCCGACGTCCGGGCGAGCCCTGCCGCCGCGCGCTGCATCAGGGTCCCGTCGGGGAGCCGCGCCAGGAGGGTGCCCTCGGCGGAACGGACCTCCTCGACGTCGTACGCCGCCCTCATCCGTCTCCTCCGCGTCGACTCTGCCCTCGGGGCCTGGTGCCCTGGGGGCTCATGACCCTGCGACTCAGGCCTCGGCAAGCACCACGGCGGACGCGATGCCCGCGTCGTGGCTCAGCGACACGTGCCACGTGCGCACGCCCAGCCTCTCGGCCGCCTCGGCCACGGACGCGCGGATCTCGAGCCGGGGACGGCCCGAGTCGTCCGTCACCACCTCGGCGTCCTGCCAGGCCAGCCCCCGGGGGGCGCCGAGCGCCTTGGCCAGCGCCTCCTTGGCCGCGAACCGTGCGGCCAACGAGGCCGGTGACCGATGCCGCTCCCCCGGGGTGAACAGCCGGACCCGCAGGCCCGGCGTCCGCTCCAGGGTGGACGTGAAGCGTGCGACGTCGACCACGTCGATGCCGATGCCCACGATCACCGGCCCACCCTTGCACACCCCCCACGCATGATCGTGAGGGGTGAGCGCACGGGGCGCGTGGACCCACCCCTCACGATCACGGAGGCAGCTAGAAGCCCGCCTTGTGCCAGGGCCCCCAGATCGCGAACGTGAGGCCACGGCTGGCCTGGATGTTCACGAACAGCGTCGTGCCGTCCGGGCTGAACGTGGAACCGGCGAACTCGTCGTTCTCCCGTCCCGCCATGCGGTTCAGGGCGAGGTCCCCGATGCGACCGTTCCGGCTCAGGCCGCGCAGGAAGTTGCCCTGGTCGTTGTCCTCGCAGACGACGAGCGTGCCGCGGTCGCTCACGGTGACGTTGTCCGGGAAGTCGAGCACCTCGCGGCTGGGCGACTCGTACACGAGGTGCAGCCTCTGCGCGCGGGTGTCGTACGCCCAGATCTGGCCGCGTCCCGCACCGAAGCCACCCGCGCTCGGACCCGGGTCACCGGCGGGAGTCGCCCCGCCCTGGGTCGAGCAGAAGTACACGACGCCCTTGTCGTAGATGGAGCCCTCGAGCCGGGAGAACTTGGCAGCGCCCTGGGCCAGGCCCTGGTCGCTCACGAACGTGAGCAGCTCGTCGTTCGTCTTCGTGGGCAGCCCGCCGGGCCCGGGGACGCCGCCGTCGTAGAACGGCTCCTCGATCTCGACCCACTCGACGCGGTACGAGGCGTGCGCGGGCTGGCCCAGAGACAGGTCGGCGTTGTCCGTGCCGGCCACCTTGAGCATGAAGAGCCGCCCGCCGTCCAGCAGGCGCCCGACCTTGCGGGGGTGCTGGGGCGGCACGTACCGGTAGAAGCCCGAGGGGAACGCGAAGTTGTCCTCGGTGAGGTAGAGCGCGCCCTCCTCCGGGTCGAGGGCGACCGACTCGTGCGCGAACCGTCCGGCGTGCCGGATCGGCAGGCCGGACGCACGACCGTGCGCCGGCACCTCGAAGACGAACCCGTGCGGCTTGCGCAGCTGGGCGTTCTGGACGTACGTGTCGGGCGGCAGTGTGCCCCGAGTGAAGTCGTCGAAGACGTCGGGACCGTTGACGGTCTCCTCGCAGGTGATCCACGCCCCCCACGGCATCGGACCCCCGGAGCAGTTCATCTGGGTGCCGGACAGGCTCGTGAAGCTGTCCTGGACCTCGCCCTCGTGGGTCGTCACGATCGTCGTCGTCCCACCCGGGGCGTTCTCGTCGTACACCGGGCCGGACGCGCCGAAGGCGGCCCCGAACGAGTTGACCTCGTGGTTGCGCACGAGCGTGACCCGGTGCCGGCCGCCGTCGAACGCCGCCATCCCGTCGTGCCGCCCCGGCAGCGGCGTGCCGTCGCCCAGGGTGACCGGCGTGGTCGTGTCGTGGAAGGAGCGGTAGCGGAAGCCCGCGGGCAGCGCGAGCCGCACGACGTTGTCTCGCAGGTCGGGGACGTCGACCAGCGGCGTCGTCGTGGGCGTCGCGGCGGCCGCGCCCGAGGCGGCGAACCCGGCGAACGGCCCGCCGAGGAGTGCCCCACCGGCGGCGACGGTGGCGCTGCTGCGGAGGAAGGAACGACGGTCCAGATCGGTCATGCTCACGCTCCAAGGACGCGGCTATGCGGCGCCGTCACGCTAGCCGCACAAAAGCGTCTTCGGGGCGAGATGCGCGGACGTGTCCATATCCGCTGCCGCACGACCTCCCGCGGCTGCCCGTCTACTCGACGGTGACCGACTTCGCGAGGTTCCGCGGCTGGTCGACGTCGTTCCCCCGGGCCAGCGCGAGCTCGCTCGCGAACACCTGCAGCGGCACCGTCGAGACGAGCGGCTGCAGCAGGGTCGGCGTGACCGGCACCCGGATCAGCCTGTCTGCATACGGCGCGACGTCCTCGTCGCCCTCCTCCGCGATCACGATCGTGCGTGCCCCGCGCGCCCTGACCTCCTGGATGTTGCTCACGATCTTGTCGTGCAGGACGCTGCGCCCCTGCGGTGACGGCACGACCACGACGACCGGCAGGCCCTGCTCGATCAGCGCGATCGGGCCGTGCTTGAGCTCGCCGGCGGCGAACGCCTCGGCGTGCATGTACGCGAGCTCCTTGAGCTTGAGGGCGCCCTCGAGCGCGACCGGGTACCCGACATGACGGCCGAGGAACAGCACCGCCTTGGCGTCGGCAAGGCTGCGGGCGAGCTCCCGGACGGGCTCGATCGTGCCGAGCACCTCGGTCACCTTGTCCGGCATCCGCGCCAGCTGGGCGATCACGGCGGTGATCTCGTCCCCGAACTTGGTGCCGCGTACCTGGGCCAGGTAGAGGCCGACCAGGTAGCAGGCGACGACCTGGGTCAGGAACGTCTTCGTGGCTGCCACGCCCACCTCGGGCCCGGCGTGGGTGTAAAGCACGGCGTCGGACTCCCGCGGGATCGTCGACCCGTTCGTGTTGCAGATCGCCAGCACGCGCGACCGCTGCTCGCGGGCGTGCCGGATCGCCATGAGCGTGTCCATCGTCTCGCCGGACTGGCTGATGGCCACGACCAACGTCGACCTGTCCAGGATGGGGTCGCGGTAGCGGAACTCGCTGGCCAGCTCCACCTCGCACGGGATGCGCGTCCAGTGCTCGATGGCGTACTTGGCGATGAGGCCGGCGTGGTACGCCGTCCCGCAGGCGACCACGATCACCTTGTCGACCTCGCGGATCTCCTCGTCGGACAGCCGCATCTCGTCCAGCGTGAGGCTGCCGTCGGCCTGCAGGCGGCCCAGCAGGGTGTCGGCGACCGCACGGGGCTGCTCGGCGATCTCCTTGAGCATGAAGTAGTCGTAGCCGCCCTTCTCCGCGGCGGACGCGTCCCAGTCGACGTGGTACTCGCGGGTCGCGGCCGGGGCGCCGTCGAAGGTGGTGACCGTGACGCCGTCCCGGGTCAGCTCGACGACCTGGTCCTGGCCCAGCTCGACCGCCTCGCGGGTGTGCGCGATGAACGCGGAAACGTCGGAGGCGAGGAAGTTCTCGCCCTCACCGCGCCCGACCACCAGCGGGGAGTTGCGCCGCGCCCCGACGACGACGCCGGGCGCGTCCCTGTGGACGGCGACGAGCGTGAACGCCCCCTCCAGCCGCAGGCAGACCTGCCGCATGGACTCGGCGAGGTCGCCCCCGGACGCCGGGAACTGCTCCTCGAGCAGGTGTGCGACGACCTCGGTGTCTGTCTCGGACGCCATCTCGTGGCCGCGCCCCTCGAGCTCGGCCCGCAGCCGGGCAAAGTTCTCGATGATGCCGTTGTGGATCACCGCGGAGGCGCCCGCGCAGTCCACGTGCGGGTGGGCGTTGCGGTCGGTCGGCGCCCCGTGGGTGGCCCAGCGGGTGTGTCCCATGCCGGTCGTGGCCGCGGCCATGGGGCTCTCGTCCAGCGCCTTCTCGAGGTTGGCGAGCTTGCCGGCCCGCTTGTCCGTGGAGAGCGCGCCGTCCGCGACGACGGCGACGCCGGCCGAGTCGTACCCCCGGTACTCGAGCCGGCGCAGGCCCTCGACCACGACGTCGAGAGCCTGCCGGTCGCCCACGTATCCCACGATGCCGCACATGGTCACGAGGGTAACCGGGGATGCCCCTGTTCCGACGCGTCGCGGGGCGGTCCGTCACCGCCCGGCCCAGGGGGGCTGCGAAAGCCTGGTCAGCCGAGCGTGCGCCGGACGACGCCGGCCAGCCGGTCCGCAGTGGCCCGGGCTTGGCTCTCCGTGGCCGCCTCGACCATGACCCGGACGAGGGGCTCCGTCCCGCTCGGGCGCAGCAGCACGCGCCCGGTCTCGCCCAGCTCGGCCTCCGCCTCGGCCACGGCGACCTGCAGCGGGGCGGACGTACCGGCCCGGCTGCGGTCCACGCCAGTGACGTTGACGAGCACCTGGGGCAGCCGGGTCATCACGCCGGCCAGGTCGGCCAGGGTGCGCCCGGTCGCGGCGACCTGCCCGAGCAGATGCAGGGCGGTGAGCACGCCGTCCCCCGTCGTCGCGTGGTCGCGCAAGAGGATGTGCCCCGACTGCTCCCCGCCCAGCGCGTAGCCGCCCTCGCTCATGGCATCGAGGACGTACCGGTCCCCGACGGCCGTACGGACCAGGGCGACGCCGGCATCACGCATCGCGAGAGACAGCCCGAGGTTGCTCATCACGGTCGCGACGAGGGTGTCGTGGCGCAGCAGGCCCTTCTCCCGCATGGCCAGCGCGAGCACCGCCATGATCTGGTCGCCGTCGACGACCTGGCCGGACGCGTCCACGGCGAGGCAGCGGTCGGCGTCCCCGTCGTGAGCGACCCCCGCGTCTGCCCCGTGCCCGACCACGGTCTCCTGGAGCGTGTCGAGGTGCGTCGACCCGCAGCCCTCGTTGATGTTCAGGCCGTCCGGGGCACACCCGATCGGCACGACCTCGGCCCCGGCCCGGCGCAGCGCGTCAGGAGCGACGGTCGTCGCGGCGCCGTGCGCGCAGTCGACGACGACGGTGAGCCCGTCCAGACGGTGCGGCGCGGAGGCGATCAGGTGGTCGATGTAGCGGCCGGTGGCCTCGGGGGTGTCGAGGACGCGCCCCACCCCGGCGCCCGTCGGGCGGTCCCAAGGCTCGCGAAGGCGTGCCTCGACCTGGTCCTCGAGGTGGTCGGCCAGCTTGTGCCCTCCGCGGGCGAAGACCTTGACCCCGTTGTCGGGCATCGGGTTGTGGCTCGCCGACAGCATCACGCCGAGGTCGGCGTCCAGGGCCGCGGTGAGGTACGCCACCGCGGGTGTCGGGAGCACGCCGAGACGCAGGACGTCCACGCCCGCACTGGCCAGGCCGGCCACCACGGCCGCCTCGAGGAACTCGCCGGACGCCCGGGGGTCACGCCCGACGACCGCACGGGGCCGGTGGCCCTCGAACGCGCCGACCTCACCCAGGACGTGGGCAGAGGCAACGGCGAGGTCGAGGACGACCTCGGCGGTCAGGTCGGAGTTCGCGACCCCCCGGACGCCGTCCGTACCGAAGAGGCGACCCATGGGAAAGCCGGCCGGGTCAGCGCTTGGAGTACTGCGGCGCCTTGCGGGCCTTCTTCAGGCCGTACTTCTTGCGCTCCTTCTCCCGCGCGTCGCGGGTGAGGAAGCCGGCACGCTTGAGGCTCGGCCGGTACTCGTCGTCCACCACGTTGAGCGCGCGGGCGATGCCGAGCCGCAGCGCGCCGGCCTGCCCGCTGGGGCCCCCGCCGTCGATGCGGGCCACGACGTCGAACCGGCTGTCCAGCTCGAGCGTGCGGAACGGCTCGTTGACGATCTGCTGGTGCACCTTGTTCGGGAAGTACTCGTCGAGCGTGCGCCCGTTGATCTTCCACTGCCCGGCGCCGGGCACGATGCGCACACGGGCCACGGCCCGCTTGCGACGGCCGGTGGCGGCACCCGGCCCGGTGGGTACGGGCCGGGTCACCGTGGTGAACTCGGTGCTCTCGGTCGTCTCGCTCGTCGCGACCGTCTCGACGGTGGTCGGCTGGTCAGTCACAGCCACGCGGTCCTCTCGCTGGTCTGGCAGTCACGGGGTGGGCGTGGCTACTGCGCCACCTGGTTGATCTGGTACGCCGCCGGCTGCTGCGCCTGGTGCGGATGGTCCGGGCCGGCGTACACCTTGAGCTTGGTGAGCATGCGCCGGCCGAGGGCGTTCTTCGGGAGCATGCCGCGGACCGCCTTCTGGACTGCCCGGTCCGGGCGCTTGTCCAGCAGCTGGGAGTACGGCACCTTCTTGAGGCCACCCGGGTAGCCGGAGTGCCGGTACGCGATCTTCTGCTCCCTCTTGTTGCCCGTGAGTGCCACCTTGTCGGCGTTCACGATGATGACGAAGTCGCCGGTGTCGACGTGCGGCGCGAACACGGGCTTGTGCTTGCCTCGGAGCAGGATCGCAGCCTGGCTGGCGAGGCGGCCGAGCACGACGTCGGTCGCGTCGATGACGTGCCACTGACGCGGAACGTCGCCGGGCTTCGGGCTGTACGTGCGCACGGTCGTAGCCTTCGCTGTCGTCGTGAGGTGGTCCGGAAGCGCCACCGGAAGAGGGCGGCGGGTGGCCCGTCACGCCAGCCCAGCGGGCAGGCAGGACGGAACGCACAACGACCTCGCAGGATACCGGTCCACCCGAGGGGGGTCAAAGCAGACCCGGACGCGTGGGCGGCCCTCTCGTCGTCCCCTGGTCGCAGGGGGGTCGGGGCTCATCAGGGCTCGTCCGGCCCCTCAGCGCCCGTCCGGCGGCCACCGCGACCCGTCGCCAGACGCCGGACTCGGCACCCTGACCCGCCGGGTCTCGCGCGCCCGGCCCGCCAGCTCGGCGTCCGGGGGGTAGCGCACCTCCTCCAGCGTCAGCCCGTGCGGGCCCACCACCGTGACCGCGCTGTCGCGGACCCGGACGGCGAGGACCTCCGCCGGCCACGAGGGGGGACGCCGCCCCTC
The DNA here is from genome assembly GCA_050743265.1 of Actinomycetes bacterium. Taxonomy (GTDB): domain Bacteria; phylum Actinomycetota; class Actinomycetes; order JBOGEN01; family JBOGEN01; genus JBOGEN01. Next base: position 13,504 of record JBOGEN010000031.1, on the reverse strand, counting down.
GCCGACGGCCAACATCGCCCCCACCAGCGAGCGCACCATCGCGTGGCAGAACGCGTCCGCCCGCACGGTCGCGACGGCCAGCCCGGCTTCGCCACGGTCCCATCTCAGGTCGAGCAGGCGGCGTACGGTCGTCCCGCCCTCCCGGCGCCGGCAGAACGCGGCGAAGTCGTGCTCACCGGTCAGCCCGGACGCCGCGGCGTTCATGAGGTCGAGGTCCAGCGACCGCCGGTGCCCGAGGACGTCGTGTCGGCGCAGGGGGTCGGGGCCCGACTCGGAGTCGCTCACCCTGTACGCGTACCGCCGCCACAGCGCCGAGAACCGCGCGTCGAACCCCTCGGGGGCCAGCCCGACCCGGGAGACCCGGACGTCCGGAGGGAGCACGCCACGCAGCCGTCGGACCAGGCTGGCGCGGCTGCCCCCGACTGGGCTGCCCCCCACCGGGCTGTCACCGGCCGGGCTGTCACCGGCTGGGCTGACCTCGAGCATGCCTGTCTCCGCCACGGCCGGCCGCGGCAGGTCCACGTGAGCCACCTGGCCGCGGGCGTGCACCCCGGCGTCCGTACGGCCGGCGCAGGTCACGCTCGGCGGCGCGTCCAGGCGCAAGACCCGGGCCAGGCCCTCCTCGACCACACCCTGCACGGTCCGCCGGCCGGGCTGACGGGCCCACCCGGAGAACCCCGCCCCGTCGTAGGCCAGGTCGAGCCGGAGACGCGCGAGCCCGCCGTCCCCGGGCTGGGCAGGCGGGCTCGTCACGGGAGTGCAGGACTGGTCAGGTCTTCCCGTCCGACTCGTCGTCGGTGCTCTCCGCGGGCTCGTCCGCGGCGGGCTCGTCGACCGGGGCCTGCGCGGCGTCCGTCTCGTCCTCGGCCAGCTCAGCCTCGACCGGCTCGGCGGACGCAGCGGCCGCCTTCTTGGCCGGAGCAGCCTTCTTCGCCGGCCTGTCCTTCGCCGAGCGCTGGGTGGCGGCCTCGGCCTCGCCGACCGCCTCCTGCTTGACCGTGAGCGCCTCGACCAGCTCGATGACCGCCATCGGGGCGTTGTCGCCCTTGCGCGGACCGATCTTGGTGATGCGCGTGTAGCCACCGGGACGGTTCTCGAAGCGCGGGCCGATCTCCGTGAACAGCGTGTGGACCACGCTCTTGTCACGGATCACCGTCATCACGCGGCGCCGTGAGGCGAGGTCACCGCGCTTGGCGAACGTCACGAGCCGCTCCGCCAGCGGGCGCAGACGCTTGGCCTTGGTCACGGTCGTCTTGATCTGTCCATGCTCGAACAGCGAGGTGGCGAGGTTCGCCAGCATGAGCCGTTCGTGCGCAGGACTGCCGCCGAGACGTGGCCCCTTGGTCGGCGTGGGCATGGTGTTCGGTCTCCTCGCGTCGTTCTCTGCAGCTCAGCTCGTTCTGTGCGGCTCGGCGCCGGGGGTGCGCCTCAGTACTGCTCGGTCTCGACGAAGCCTTGGTCGTCGTCCTCGCCGTACCCCTCGACGACGGCCCCCGGGTCGAACCCGGGGGGACTGTCCTTGAGCGCGAGGCCCATCGAGACGAGCTTGGCCTTGACCTCGTCGATCGACTTCGCCCCGAAGTTACGGATGTCGAGCAGGTCGGCCTCGCTGCGCGCGACGAGCTCGCCCACGGTGTGGATGCCCTCGCGCTTGAGGCAGTTGTACGACCGGACGGTGAGCTCGAGCTCCTCGATGGGCAGCGCGAGGTCGGCGGCGAGCGCCGCGTCGGTCGGCGAGGGCCCCATGTCGATGCCCTCGGCGTCCGCGTTCAGCTCGCGGGCCAGACCGAACAGCTCGACGAGCGTCTTGCCGGCGCTCGCGAGCGCGTCCCGCGGGCGCATCGACGACTTGGTCTCGACGTCGACGATGAGCCGGTCGAAGTCGGTGCGCTGCTCCACACGGGTGGCCTCGACCTTGTACGTGACCCGCAGCACGGGCGAGTAGATGGAGTCGACGGGGATCCGCCCGATCTCCTGCCCCTGCTGCTTGTTCTGCACCGCCGAGACGTACCCGCGGCCACGCTCGACCGTGAGCTCCATCTCCAGCTTGCCCTTGCCGTTCAGCGTGGCCAGGTGCAGGTCGGGGTTGTGCACCTCGACCCCGGCCGGTGGGGCGATGTCCGCCGCCGTGACCACACCCGGGCCCTGTTTGCGCAGGTACATCACGACCGGCTCGTCGTGCTCGCTGGAGACGACGAGCTCCTTGATGTTGAGGATGACGTCGGTGACGTCCTCCTTGACCCCCTGCACGGTGGTGAACTCGTGCAGGACGCCTTCGACCCGGATGCTCGTCACCGCGGCGCCCGGGATCGAGGAGAGGAGCGTACGACGCAGGGAGTTGCCGAGGGTGTAGCCGAAACCGGGCTCGAGCGGCTCGATGACGAACCGGGCCCGGGAGTCGCTGACTGCGTCCTCGGCAAGCGAGGGGCGCTGCGCGATGAGCACTGTCGTTTCCTTTCCGCGACGCCCGCCATATGACTGCCGCGGTACGAGGGACGGGACGGGCGGAGGGCCGGAAGGCGGGACCCCCGCTCGGTCTTACTCGGAGTTCTGTCTCACTTGGAGTAGAGCTCGACCACGAGCTGCTCCTGGACCGGTGTGTCGATGACCTGCCGGGCCGGGAGGGAGTGGACGAGGACGCGCATCCGGTTCGGGATGGCCTCCAGCCACGCCGGGACGATCTTCTCACCGGCCTCGGCTCGGGCCACCACGAACGGCGTCATGTCCTGGGACTTCGGCCGGACCTCGATGATGTCGTTCTCGGAGACCCGGTAGGACGGGATGTCCACCTTGTGGCCGTTGACGATGAAGTGGCCGTGCTTGACCAGCTGCCGGGCGGCGTCCCGGCTCTTGGCGAAGCCCGCACGGTAGACGACGTTGTCGAGCCGGCTCTCGAGGATGCGGAGCAGGTTCTCGCCCGTCTTGCCCGACCGGCGGTTGGCCTCCTCGTAGTAGCCGCGGAACTGCTTCTCCAGCACGCCGTAGATGCGGCGCGCCTTCTGCTTCTCGCGCAGCTGCAGGAGGTACTCGCTCTCCTTGGTACGCCCGCGTCCGTGCTCGCCCGGTGGGTATGGCCGGATCTCGATCGGGCACTTCGGCGACTCACACTTGCTGCCCTTGAGGAACAGCTTCATCTTCTCGCGGCGGCAGAGCCTGCAGTCCGCGCCGGTGTACCTGGCCATATGTCACATACTCCTTCGGCCGCAGACGTGACGACGCGACGACATGCGGACTTGGGCGCTCGCTCGTGCCTCGCTCACACCCGCCTCCTCTTCGGAGGACGGCAGCCGTTGTGCGGCGTCGGGGTGACGTCCTGGATGGAGCCCACCTCGAGGCCGGTGGCCTGCAGCGAGCGGATCGCGGTCTCCCGGCCGGAGCCGGGACCCTTGACGAACACGTCCACCTTGCGCATCCCGTGCTCCATGGAACGGCGAGCCGCGGACTCGGCGGCCATCTGCGCGGCGAACGGCGTCGACTTGCGGGACCCCTTGAAGCCCACCTGTCCGGCGCTCGCCCACGCGATCACCGCACCGGTCGGGTCGGTGATCGACACGATCGTGTTGTTGAACGTGCTCTTGATGTGGGCGTGCCCGTGGGCGACGTTCTTCTTTTCCTTGCGGCGCACCTTCTTGGCGCCCGCGGTCCTGCTCTTGGGAGGCATGTTCTGCAAGCTCCAGGGTCAGTTCGAGGGAGTCGGGTCGCAGAGGCGTGGACGGTAGCTCGGTCCGGTCCGGGTCACTTGCGCCCTGGCTTCTTCTTGCCGGCGATGGCACGGCGCGGGCCCTTGCGGGTACGCGCGTTGGTGTGTGTGCGCTGGCCGTGGACGGGGAGCCCGCGGCGGTGGCGGATGCCCTGGTAACAGCCGATCTCGACCTTGCGGCGGATGTCGGCCTGGACCTCACGCCGTAGGTCGCCCTCCGTCTTGTAGGTGCCCTCGATCCAGTCGCGGAGCTTGACCAGCTCCTCGTCTCCGAGGTCGCGGACGCGCATCTCGCGGCTGATGCCGGTCTCGGCCAGCGTCTCCAGCGCGCGCGTACGGCCGATGCCGTAGATGTAGGTCAGGGCGACCTCGAGGCGCTTCTCGCGCGGGAGGTCGACGCCGACGAGGCGTGCCATTCGGGCGGTACTCCTTCTTCTCGCGGAGGTCTCTCACGCCGCTCCCCCACCCGCCCGGGCGAGGCCCCGGCCTCCGACCGGGGGTTCTCCGTACCCCTGTGCAGGGGTCGTGAGCGCGACGCGCCGTCTCGTGCTGTCAGCCCTGGCGCTGCTTGTGGCGCAGGTTCGTACAGATGACCATGACCCGGCCGTGACGCCTGATCACCTTGCAGTTGTCGCAGATCTTCTTGACGCTCGGCTTGACCTTCATCGGCTCCGTGCTCCAGGACGTTCGGCGGCGCTGTGCGAAGCGTGCGGTGACGACGCCCCAGCGGGTGGCCCTCGCTCCCGTGACGGTGGAACGACCGGCCGCGTTCTGACCACGCCACAACCCCGCCACCGACCCCTGGTTCAGGGCGTCAGGGCAGGGCAGACGCAGACCGAAAGGTGAGTCTACGGCAACCTGGGCCGATTCGCGAAACCAGGGCCTCACCGCCCACGGCGGCTGGAGAGCGCAGAGGCGAGGCGCACGGCCCCCCAGGGCCCGGCCACCCAGATCGGCCAGAAATAGATGAGTTCGCCCGTACTCACCGAGGCCACGCCCCAGATCACCACGTTGACCAGGACGGCGATCAGCCAGGCCCGCCATGCCCCGGACAGGCCGCGGGGTGCCACGTGACCCGACCCGGCCGGCTCGGGGCTCTCCGTGCGTCCTGGCCCCTCCACGGTCCCGTCCGGCCGGTCGGAGCTTGGTGCCGTCGGCTCGGTCACCGCCGGAAGGTCTCGGGGTCAGCGGACCGAGATCGCCCCAGGTCCGCCTGGTAGGCGGCGTCGAGGCGCTCGTGCAGCTCCTCGGCGGTGAGGCGACCCTCGGCGTGGGCGTCGCCGAGGGCACGGGCCACGCGGTCGCGGTCCTCGTCCGAGGCACGCAGCCAAGGGTTCGGGTCGGCATCTCAGCTCTCGCGGGCGTCCGGGACGGCGGTCGCGCCGAGCTCGGACAGCCTGCCCGCCCCTCCGTCCAGCGCGGTCAGCACCCACGGCCCTGCGTCGGTCAGCGTGAACGTGTGCTCGAAATGGGCCGACGGGCGGCCGTCCCTGGTGACGACCGTCCACTCGTCGTCCAGCGTCCTGGTGTGGCGGGAGCCCAAGTTGACCATCGGCTCCACCGCGAGGACGAGGCCCTTCTGCAACCGTGGGCCGCGACCGGCCCGCCCGTAGTTGGGCACCTTGGGCTCCTGGTGCATCTCGGTGCCGATGCCGTGGCCCACGTACTCCTCGACGATGCCGTACGACCCCTGCCCCCGGACGTGCTGCTCGATCGCGTGGCCGATGTCCGTGAGTCGGCCACCGAGCCTGGCCGCCGCGAAGCCGCGCCACATGGCGTCCTCGCAGACCCGCATGAGCTCGGCGAGCTCGGGCGTGACCGACCCGACCGGCACCGTGACCGCGGCGTCCCCGTGCCAGCCGTCGACGATCGCGCCGCAGTCGAGGGAGATGATGTCGCCTTCGGCGAGCACCCGGGACCGACTCGGGATGCCGTGCACGATCTCGTCGTTGACCGAGGCGCAGATGGACGCCGGGAACCCCTGGTAGCCCTTGAACGACGGGACGGCGCCACTGTCCCTGATGTGCTGCTCGGCTATCGCGTCCAGATCGCCGGTCGAGACGCCTGGGGCCACGGCGTCGCGCAGCAGCGCAAGCGTACGGCCCACGACGAGGCCCGCCTCGCGCATGCTGTCGATCTCACCCGGAGTCTTCAGCTGGATCATGCGATCGCGCCCTCGCAACATGGGTCGAAGCCCTGGCTAGTGGTCGTACGCCCGGAGTGCGGAGATGGCCCGCTCGGTCACGTCGTCCACCGGTCCCGTCGCGTCCAGGCCGACGAGCAGGCCCGCGTCCGCGTAGTACCCGACGAGCGGGCTGGTCTGGTCCTGGTAGACCTCCAGCCGGTGCCGGATGGTCTCCTCCCGGTCGTCGTCGCGCTGGAACAGCTCGCCCCCGCAGTGGTCGCACACCGCGTCCCGGGTGGGCGGGTCGAAGTCGACGTGCCAGACGTGCGCGCACCGCCGGCAGGTGCGCCGCCCGGACAGCCGACGGACGACCTCCTCGTCGTCCACGACGAGCTCGAGCACGACGTCGAGGTGGCCGTCGAGCTCACCGAGCAGGTCGTCGAGGACCTGAGCCTGGCGGACCGTGCGCGGGAACCCGTCGAGCAGGAACCCGGTGGCCGCGTCGTCCTCGGCCAGGCGGTCGCGGACCATGCCGATGGTGACCTCGTCCGGGACGAGGTCACCCGCCTCCATGTACTTCTTGGCCTCCTGGCCGAGCGGGGTGCCCTGGCTCACGTTCGCCCGGAAGATGTCCCCGGTCGAGATCTTGGGGATCGACAGGTGGGACGCGACAAACTGCGCCTGCGTGCCCTTGCCGGCGCCAGGAGGGCCTACGAGTACGACTCGCACTAGCGCAGGAAACCCTCGTAGTTGCGCTGCTGGAGTTGGCTCTCGATCTGCTTCACCGTCTCGAGGCCGACTCCCACCATGATCAGGATGCTGGTGCCGCCGAACGGGAAGCTGTTCTGGTTCGCGCCCACCACCGCGAACGCGATGATCGGGATGATCGCGACAAGGCCGAGGTAGAGAGAGCCGGGCAGCGTGATGCGGGACAGGATGTACTCCAGGTACTCGGCCGTGGGTCGCCCGGCCCGGATACCTGGGATGAAGCCGCCGTACTTCTTCATGTTGTCGGCGACCTCGGTCGGGTTGAACGTGATCGACACGTAGAAGAACGTGAAGAAGACGATCATGAGGAAGAACGTCGCCCCGTAGACCGGGCTGGCCCCGGTGGTGAAGTAGCGCTCCAGCCAGGTACGGATCGGGTTGCCCGCGTCCATGAGCTGGGCCGCCAGCGTCGGTACGTACAGCAGCGAGGACGCGAAGATGACGGGGATGACGCCGGCCTGGTTGACCTTGAGCGGGATGTAGGTGGAGCTGCCCCCGTACATCCGCCGGCCCACCATGCGCTTGGCGTACTGGACGGGGATGCGGCGCTGGGCCTGCTCGACGAACACGACCGCGGTGAGGATGACCAGCCCCACCCCGACCACGAGGACGAGGATGAAGGCGCCCTCCTGGGCGAAGATCTGCTGAAGCGACCCGGGGAAGCCGGCGATGATCGAGGTGAAGATCAGGATCGACATCCCGTTGCCGATGCCGCGGTCCGTGATCAGCTCACCCAGCCACATCACGACCGCGGTGCCCGCGGTCATGGTGATGACCATGGTGAGGATGCTGAACAGGGAGTCCGAGGGCACCAAGTCCTCGCTGCACCCCTGGAACAGCCGGCCCGGCTCACGGGCGAGGGCGACGAGACCCGTGGACTGCAGGATCGCGAGGCCGACCGTGAGGTAGCGGGTGTACTGCGTGAGCTTGCCCTGACCGGCCTGGCCCTCCTTCTTCAGGGTCTCGAGCCGCGGGATCACCACGGTGAGCAGCTGGATGATGATGCTCGCCGTGATGTACGGCATGATCCCGAGCGCGAACACCGACAGCTGGAGAAGCGCCCCACCTGTGAACAGGTTCACCAGGTTGAGCAGGCCGTTGCCCTCCACCTGGGAGATGCAGACGTCGATCGCGCGGTACGACACCCCGGGTGTGGGCAGCACGGAGCCCACCCGGAAGATCGCGATGATCGCCAGCATGAAGAGCAGCTTGCGGCGCAGGTCGGGCGTACGGAACGCCCGGGCGAACGCGGTGAGCACGAGTCCTCCTGCGCAGTGCCCGTGGTCGGGCCGTGTCGGATGATTCGGTCAGCGCCCCAAGTCTTCACAGGGGCGTCCCCCGCAAAGGGATGCTCCGGACAATAACAGCCGGGGAGGGCCCTGGGCGGAGGCTCCGGGGCGGCGACGGGCCGTTGGCGGGCCGCTCGCCCGGGTATGCCGCAGGGGCGCCTTCCGTGTCCGGAGGCGCCCCTGGGGACGGCGCCGGTGGGCGCCGCGCAACCCGTCCGGACGGTGGCTGCCGCCCTGTCGGGAGGTGGCCGCGACCGGGGGCCGCTCGGCTGGGGCCGGGGGCTAGAGCGTGTCCGCACTCCCCCCGGCGGCGGTGATCTTCTCCTGGGCGGATGCGGAGTACGCGTTCACACGGACCCGCAGGGCGACGGGGACCTCACCGGTGCCGAGGATCTTCACCGGGTAGCCGTCGCGTACCGCACCCCGGGACACCAGGTCGTCCACGGTGACCTCGCCACCTTGCGGGTAGAGCGCGCTGAGGCGGTCGAGGTTCACCACCTGGTACTCCACCCGGGCGCGGTTCTTGAAGCCCTTGAGCTTGGGGACGCGCATGTGCAGCGGCATCTGGCCGCCCTCGAACCTCGCGGGCACGTTCTTGCGCGCGCCCGTGCCCTTCGTACCGCGTCCTGCGGTCTTGCCCTTGGACCCCTCGCCACGACCCACCCGGGTCTTGGCCGTCCGCGAGCCCGGGGCCGGGCGCAGGTGATGGACCTTGAGCGTCATGCGTCAGTCGACCTCCTCGACGGTGACGAGGTGCGCCACCGTCCCGACCATGCCACGGACCTCGGGACGGTCCTCACGGACGACGGTGTCGCCGATCCGCCGGAGCCCGAGCGTGCGCAGGGTCTCGCGCTGGTTCCTCTTGCCGCCGATCGTGGACCGGACCTGGGTCACCTTGAGGCGTGCCACCGTCACGACCCCACTCCGGCACGTGCCCGCAGCATGGCCGCCGGCGCGACGTCCTCGAGCGGGAGCCCACGCCGCGCGGCGATCTCCTCGGGACGGACGAGGCCCTTCAGGGCGGCCACCGTCGCGTGCACGATGTTGATGGGGTTGGACGAGCCGAGCGACTTGGACAGCACGTCGTGGATGCCCGCGCACTCGAGCACGGCACGCACCGGCCCACCCGCGATCACGCCGGTACCGGGGCTGGCCGGCTTGAGCAGCACGACACCGGCCGCCTCCTCGCCCTGGACGGGGTGCGGGATGGTGCCCTGGATCCGGGGGACGCGGAAGAAGTGCTTCTTGGCCTCCTCCACGCCCTTGGCGATCGCGGCCGGCACCTCCTTGGCCTTGCCGTACCCGACACCGACCATGCCGTCGCCGTCACCGACGACGACGAGTGCGGTGAAGCTGAAGCGCCGGCCGCCCTTGACGACCTTCGCCACACGGTTGATCGCGACGACGCGCTCGGTGTAGGCGGTCTTCTCGGCGGTGCCGCCGCGCCCGTCCCGGTCGCGGCGGTCTCGCCTCTCGCCGCCGCCTCGGCGCTGGGGTCCTGCCATCAGTCGAAGTCCCTCATTTCCTACAGTCGGTCTCGTCAGAGCGCGAGGCCGCCCTCACGGGCGCCCTCCGCGAGCGCGGCGACCCTGCCGTGGTAGCGGTTGCCCCCACGGTCGAACACGACGGAGCTGACCCCCGCCTCCTTCGCCCGCGAAGCGACGAGCGCACCCACCTTACGCGCCTGGGCGGTCTTGTCCTCCGATCCGCCGCGCAGCGACGGGTCCAGGGTGGACGCCGAGACCATCGTGTGCCCGGCAACGTCGTCGACGACCTGCGCCGTGATGTGGCGCAGGGACCGGGTGACGACGAGCCGCGGGCGGGCGGGAGTGCCCGAGATCTTCTTGCGGACCCGGATGTGCCGGCGCCGGCGAGTGACCGCCTTCGAGGAGCTCGCGCCGACCTTCACACCGACAGCCATGCCTACTTACCCGCCTTTCCAGCCTTGCGGCGGATCGTCTCGCCCTGGTAGCGGACGCCCTTGCCCTTGTACGGGTCGGGGCGGCGCAGCTTGCGGATGTTCGCTGCGACCTCGCCGACCTTCTGCTTGTCGATGCCCGACACGGAGAACCGGGTCGGGCTCTCGACGGCGAAGTCGATGCCGTCCGGCGGGGTGATGACCACCGGGTGGGAGAAGCCGAGCGAGAACTCGAGCGTGCTGCCCTTGGCCTGCACGCGGTAGCCGACGCCCACGATCTCCAGGTTCTTCGTGTAGCCCTCGGTGACCCCGCGGACCATGTTCGCGACCAGCGTGCGGGACAGCCCGTGCAGGGCACGGTTGCGCTGCTCGTCGTCCGGACGGTCCACCCTGATGGCCCCGTCCTCGAGACGGTGCACCTTCATCGGCGACGCGACCGTGTGGCTCAGCGTGCCCTTCGGGCCCTTCACGCTGACGTGCTGACCGTCGATCGTGACCTCGACACCGTCAGGGACGGGGATCGAGAGCTTTCCGATTCGCGACATGTCTCGGCCCTCCTCCCCGCTACCAGACGTAGGCGAGGACTTCCCCGCCTACGCCCTTCTTGCCGCACTGCTTGTCCGTGAGCAGCCCCTGCGACGTCGAGATGATCGCCACACCCAGGCCTCCGAGGACCTTCGGCAGCGCCGTCGACTTGCAGTACACCCGCAGGCCTGGCTTGCTCACGCGGCGGATGCCCGCGATGGAGCGCTCCCGGCTCGGCCCGTACTTCAGCTCGAGCACGAGGCTCTGGCCCACCTCGGCGTCGTCGACGTGCCACCCGGAGATGTAGCCCTCCTGCTGGAGGATCTCGGCGATGTGACTCTTCAGCTTGGAGAACGGCATGGCGACCGTGTCGTGGTACGCCGAGTTGCCGTTACGCAGACGCGTCAGCATGTCTGCGATGGGGTCGGTCATCGTCATGGCCTCAGGGCCCTCTTTCTCGCCGGGGTTTCCCGTGGACCGGGACCTACGGCGTTCGTGGGTCTACCAGCTGCTCTTCGTGATGCCCGGCAGCTCGCCGCGGTGCGCCATCTCACGCAGGCAGACACGGCAGAGCCCGAACTTGCGGTACACCGAGTGCGGCCGGCCGCACCGGTTGCACCGGGTGTAGGCGCGCACCGCGAACTTCGGCTTGCGGGCGGCCTTAGCGATCAGTGCCTTCTTCGCCACGGTCAGGACTCCTTGAAGGGAAAGCCGAGGTGGCGCAGCAGCGCCCGCCCCTCGTCGTCGGAGCGGGCGGTGGTGACGACGGTGACGTCCATGCCCCGCACGCGGTCGATCTTGTCCTGGTCGATCTCGTGGAACATGCTCTGCTCGGTGAGACCGAAGGTGTAGTTGCCCGCTCCGTCGAACTGGCGCGGGGACAAGCCACGGAAGTCGCGGATCCGCGGGAGGGCGATGGACAGCAGCCGGTCGCAGAACTCCCACATGCGGTCGCCCCGGAGCGTGGTGTGGGCGCCGATGGGCATGCCCTCACGCAGCTTGAACTGGGCGATGGACTTCTTCGCGCGGGTCACCGCCGGCTTCTGCCCGGTGATGGCGGCAAGGTCGCGTACCGCGCCCTCGATGAGCTTGGAGTCGCGGGCGGCCTCGCCGACGCCCATGTTGACCACGATCTTGGTCAACGTGGGCACCTGCATGATGTTCCGGTAGCCGAACTCCTCGCGCAGCGCGCTCAGGATCTCCGCCCGGTAGCGCTCCTTGAGCCGCGGCGGCGGTGCCGTACGCGTGTCGGTCGTCGTCGTCATGAGATGTCCTTACCGGTCCGCCTGGAGACGCGGACGCTGCGGCCGCTCTCGTCCTTGCGGTAGCTCACCCGGGTCGGGCGGTCGTCCTCCGGGTCCACCAGCATCACGTTGCTCACGTGGACGGTGGCCTCCTGGGTGACGATGCCGCCGGTCTTGGCGCCGCGCGTCGACTGCCCCACCTTCGTGTGCTTCTTGATGCGGTTGACGCCCTCGACGAGCACCCGCTGCTTGCGGGGGTACGCCGCGATCACCTTGCCGGTGACGCCGCGGTCCTTGCCCGCGATGACCTGGACGGTGTCGCCCTTCTTCACATGCATCGACGCCATGGCCTAGAGCACCTCCGGGGCGAGCGAGATGATGCGCATGAACCTCTTCTCCCGCAGCTCCCGGCCGACCGGGCCGAAGATGCGCGTCCCCCGCGGGTCGCCGCCGTCCCTGATGAGCACGGCGGCGTTCTCGTCGAAGCGGATGTAGGAGCCGTCCGGACGGCGCCGCTCCTTGGCCGTCCGTACGACGACCGCTCGCACGACGTCGCCCTTTCTCACCCCGGCACCGGGCAGGGCGTCCTTCACGGTGCCGACGATGACGTCACCGATGCCCGCGTAGCGCCGACCCGAGCCGCCGAGCACGCGGATGCAAAGGATCTCCTTCGCACCCGTGTTGTCGGCGACCTTGAGTCGCGACTCCTGCTGGATCACGTCAACTCCTGGTTGTCACGCCGGTTCTCTCGCGAGCCTGGCGGAACGGTCTGTGCTCTGCCCCGGCTGGCGTCCGGCCGTCGGGGACCTCCGTCGCTCACTTCGCCCTCTCGACGACCTCGACGACCCGCCAGCGCTTCGTCGCGGAGAGCGGCCTGGTCTCCATCAGCCGCACCCGGTCCCCCACATGGCAGGTCTCCGCCTCGTCGTGGGCCTTGAGCTTCTCCGTCCGCCGGATCACCTTGCCGTAGAGCGGGTGCGTGACCCGGTCCTCGACGGCGACCACGACGGTCTTCTGCATCTTGTCGCTCACCACGAGACCCTCGCGGATCTTGCGGAAGCCGCGGCCCTTCTGTTCCTGCTCGCTCATGCCACTCTTCTCGGCGTTCGTCGTCGCGCTGGATCCTCGCTGCTCCGTCATGCCGCGCCCTCCGACTCCACCTGCGTGATGCCGAGCTCGCGCTCGCGCATCACCGTGTAGATGCGGGCGATCTCACGTCGTACGGCGCGCAGCCGGCCGTGGCTCTCGAGCTGGCCGGTCGCCGCCTGGAACCGGAGGTTGAACAGCTCCTCCTTCGACTCGCGCAGCTTGGAGACGAGCTCCTCGTCCGTCAGGCCACGCAGTTCGTCCGCCGTCGTCGTCGCCATCACGCCTCACCGCCCTCGCGCCGGACGAACCGGCACTTCATCGGAAGCTTGTGGATCGCGCGGCGCATCGCCTCGCGGGCGATCGGCTCCGGCACACCCGAGAGCTCGAACATCACCCGGCCTGGCTTGACGTTGGCCACCCACCACTCGGGCGAGCCCTTGCCCGAGCCCATGCGGGTCTCGGCCGGCTTCTTGGTCAGCGGACGGTCCGGGTAGATGTTGATCCACACCTTGCCGCCACGACGGATGTGCCGGGTCATCGCGATGCGGGCGGACTCGATCTGGCGGTTCGTCACGTACGCCGGCTCGAGGGCCTGGATGCCGTACTCGCCGAACGAGACCCGCGTCCCGCCCTTGGCCTTGCCGGAGCGGTCCGGGTGGTGCTGCTTGCGGTATCTGACCTTGCGAGGGACCAGCACGCGTCAGCCCTCCTTCCCGGTACCCGGCTCGCCGGCGTCGGACGCGGGGGCGGCCGGCGCCTCGGCAGGAGCGGACGAGCCCGCACCAGGAGCCTCGGACGTACGACCGCGGCCTCCGACCGCGCCGGCGCCGCCGGCGCCCCCGGCAC
>JBOGEN010000030.1:0-29197 GCA_050743265.1 Actinomycetes bacterium | reverse complement strand
CCCCCCCCCCCCCCCCCCCCCGACGAGTTCATCCCTTTCGCAGAGCGCAGCGGCCTCATCCTCGGCATCGGCGCGTGGGTGATCCGCGAAGCCTGCCGCCAGGCGGCCGAGTGGACCGATGCCGGGCCAGGCGACCTGAAGATGATCACAGCGGTCAACGTGTCCGGCCGTCAGCTGGTCGCGGGCGCCGGACTCGTCGAGTCCGTGAAGGCGGCGCTCGACGAGTACGGCCCCGACCCGGAGAACCTGATCCTGGAGGTGACCGAGAGCGCCCTCCTCGAGGACGCCGAGGCGGCCCTGCGCGTCGTCAAAGAGCTCAAGAGACTCGGCGTGGGGATCGCCATCGACGACTTCGGGACGGGGTACTCCTCGCTGCTCTACCTCAAGCGCTTTCCTGTCGACCTGCTCAAGGTCGACCGGACCTTCGTCTCAGGGCTCGGACAGAGTCAGGAAGACACGGCCATCACGCGCAGCATCATCGATCTCGCCCACTCCTTTGGCATCTCGGCAGTCGCCGAGGGCATCGAAACCCGCGCACAGCTCGACGTCCTGCGAAGCATGGGCTGCACGTACGGACAGGGCTTCCTGTGGAGTCCGGGACTCCCTCCCGCTGAGCTCGGCAACACCTTCACACCGAACCACCCGGCGCGACACCGCTCAGCGGGCACGACAGCCACCTGACGCCCACGGACGAGTCGGGCTCAGGACTCCTGCACGGCTGGCTCCTCGTCGGCAGGTCGCTGCGCGGGCACCTCCGCCTCTCGTGTCGGTGGCACGTTGTTGTTGAGTCGGAACATGTTGGCGGGGTCGTACCGGTTCTTCACCTCGGTCAACCGGCGCAGGTTCGCCCCGAAGGCAGCGTCCCGCGCGGACGCGTCGATGTCTTCGTCGCCGCTGAAGTTGAGGTAGATACCGCGGGCCGACGGGATCGCCGAGGCCGCGGCGATGAACGACCGCGTCCAGGCGATGGCCGACTCGTCGTCGGCTGGGTCGGTCCAGTTGCCGTCGACGCTGAGCATGTACGACGCGCTGCGGTCGCCGAAAGCCGTGGCGTCTGCGGCGACCCGACCGGTCGCGCCGCCCATGTGAGGGATGTGGATCAGCGTCAACGGGTGCGGCCTGTCCGCGGCACGGGCCAGCACCAGGGCGATGGTGTCGGCTCCGATGTCGTCGAGGTACATCGACTTCCAGTAGCTCCGCATCGCCCCCTTGGCGAAGAACGGGTCGAAGCCAGCCTGCGCCATTCGGTACGGGAGGGTGCCGCTGAGGTCTGCGAGCGGCTGGCCCATCGCGCGCAGCGGTGCCAACGCCTGCTCGCCGTCCTCCGCGGACCCGGCGTAGATCGCGGCGAGGATCAGGCAGTCCGCACCCCGGACCGGCGGCGGCAGCGCCTCGACGTCGGGGAGGGTCCAGAGCAGCGCCCGGCTGGTGGCCTCGTCGTCTGCGGCGCGGGTCCACTCGACCCACTTCGGGAGGATCTCGGCGGCGTCCGCGAGGGGGTAGACAACTGCCGCCTGGAACACCATCGGGCCGACCGGGACGCCCTCGAACTCGAACGAGGTCACGACCCCGAAGTTGCCGCCGCCGCCGCGCAACGCCCAGAACAGGTCAGGGTTTGTGTCGGCGCTGGCCCGTACGAGGCAGCCGTCCGCCGTGACGAGATGGACGGCTCGCAGGCTGTCGCAGGCCAGGCCGTGCTTTCGGTGCAGCCACCCGATGCCGCCACCGAGCGTCAGCCCGCCGACACCGGTGGTCGAGATGATGCCGCCGGGCACTGCGAGCCCGAAGGCTTGCGCCTCGCGGTCGACATCACCCCAGGTGGCCCCGCCCTGCGCGCTGACCATCCCGGTTGTGGGGTCTACCCAGACACCGGACATCGCCGCCAGGTCGACCAGCAGGCCACCGTCGCTGGTCGAGTGGCCGGCGATGCTGTGGCCACCACCCCGAACCGCGAGCAGCAGGCCCTCGTCGGCGGCCAACCGGACCGCGTCGATCACATCGGCCGTACCGGTGCACTCGACGATCATCCCGGGTCGCCTGTCGAACAAGGCGTTGTGGGCGTCCCGCCCCTCGTCGTACCCCTCGTCCCCAGGCGTGATCACCCGGCCCCGGAAGGTCGCGCGGAGCTCGGCGAGTCGCTCATCGTCGAACTGCGCGGTACCGCCGCTGAGTGTGCTGACAGTGGTGGACACGATGCCTCCCATATGACGGCCAGCCATAGTCCCCCGCGCTCCTGCAGAGTCCGCTGCCCCACATGGCGTGTCAACGGCCTTGATCGGGCACCCACAGGACCCGGGTGCCTCACGCCACGGCTGGGCCGACCGTTCTGCCCGTGATGTCGACTAAGGTGAAGAAAAAGAGGAGCTGGCATGACCACGAGCGCGCAGCAGTCCATCGACGTCCTGTCCCGTGCGCTCGACCAGACCACAGACGTGCTCTCGGCGATTCCCGCTGACAAGCTGTCCCACATCACGCCCTGCAGTGACTGGGATGTCGCCGGCCTGGTGGCTCACGTGGTGGCCGGGCCGCGAAACTTCGTCACGATGGCCTCCGGTGGGCAACCGGACTGGTCCGCCAAGCCGCCGCTCCCCACTGACTGGACGGCCGAGTTCCGCTCTGCGGCGGACGACCTGCTGCGCATGTGGCAGGAGGCCGGCGAGTCCGCGACCCCGCAGAGCGTGGACTGGCAGACGGCGGAGTTCGCGATCCACACCTGGGACCTGGCGCGTGCGACCGGTCAGTCGACGGACCTTGACCCTGAGGTCGCACAGCGAGGCCTCGACTTCATGAGTGCAGCCCTGACCCCGGGCAACCGGGGTGAGGTGTTCGCCCCGGCGGTGACGATCGACGAGGAAGCCCCCTTGTACGACCGGCTGGCAGCGTTCGCCGGCCGCAACCCGGGGTAGCCGAAGCGCCTCGTCGACTTCTCAGGTCGGCACGACGATCTGCTGCAGCGCCCACCGGTTGCCGTCGGGGTCCTCGAACCGTACGAACCGGCCCCAGGGCTGCTCGTCGACGTCGCTGCACTCGACTCCACGCTGGCGCAGCGCGGCGCAGGCCGCGTCCGCGTCCGCGACGACGACCTGGACGAACTGCGAGGAGCCCGCGGGCATCATGTCGAGGCCGATCCCGAAGCAGATCGAGCACGCCGATCCGGGTGGCGTGACCTGCACGAACCGCAGCTCCGGGCTGACCGTCGTGTCGTGGTCGATGCTCCAGCCGAGATGCTTCCCGTAGAAGTCGACAGCCCGGTCGACGTCCTGCACAGCCAGCGGGATCAGCTCGATCTTGAAGTCCATGGTGTCCTCCTGCCTCTGGGTTCCGACCTCCGGAACGCTCCCCGCGAACAGCAGCGTAGGGAGGATTTAGGCCAACTCTGGTCCGCATTCGACAGCTGTCCGAAACACCTCGCGGCCCTGCTGCCCTACGCGACAGCGTCGAGGAAGCGCAGGACGCGCTCGGTGAGCAACGAGGTGGCCTTCTCGTCGTACGAGGGCAGGCTGTTGTCGGTGAACAGGTGCTGCTTGCCGGGATAGAGGAACAGCTCGGCGTCCGAGGTCGTCGCGACAAGCGCCCGGGCCGCGTCGAGGTCGCCTTCGTCGACAAAGACCTCGTCGGCGTCCATCCCGTGGATCTGGACAGGGACGCCCTGCGGCCAGTCGCCGCCGAACTCGGAGGTCGGGACGCAGGCGTGGATCAGCTGGGCGCCCCTCGCGCCGGGTCGTGTCTGGGCCAGCATCTGCGCCGGGACGACGCCGAGCGAGAACCCGACGTAGACGAGCTCGCTGCCCAGCCCTTCGGCGGCGAGCCGTCCGCGTTCGAGGATCGAGCCGAACCCGACCTCCTGGGCGTACGCCATGCCCTCCTCGAGGGTGTCGAAGACCCGCCCCTCGTAGAGGTCCGGGGTGTGGACGGTATGACCCGCCCGCCTCAGCCCCTCGGCGACGTCGCGGACACCGGACGTCAGCCCGTGCGCGTGGTGGAACACCACGATCTCGGCCATCAGCGATCCCTTCACCGTGCCCATCTCGGCCCGCCGGGAGGATCATCTCCCGAGGTCCCGACATCTTCTGCCGTCCGTGCGCGCGCGCGTACAGAACCATGCGGAACTGCGGCCGGAGTCCGAACTGCCGGTCAGGTCTTGGCGCTCGGGCGCGCGATGCCTCAACATCTGATCATGGAGCCATGCCGGGCGGACCGGGCCGTGGCCGGACCATGGACGCGGTGGCTTCCTCTGCTGGCCTTCGCTCTGTTCGTCACGGGTTTCCTCGCGGCCGAGAGGTACGTGCGGCACATCGACGCCGCAGACCGCTTCGCCGGGATTCCGCAGTTCGACCTGTGGGCCGTGCTCATCGGCGCCCTGGTCGGTCTGGCGCTCTCCTCGGGCCTCTACTACGTGGTCTGGCTGACCGGTGTGGCGAGGCTGTGCGAGGGCGCCCGGGTTCGCACCGTGCTGGGCTGGACGGCCGTCGCGCTGCTCGTGCTCGCCACGCCGTTCGTCGTCCTCTTCCTCGGCACCGATGCGGCCGCGCCGTCGCTCGATCGGACCGTGGCCCGCCAGACCCGGCCGATCACCCTGGTCGCCGGCCTGTTCCAGCTGCCCGGCCTCGTCGCGTTTCTCGGCCTGCGCCAGGTGGCGACAACGACGGCCCTGTGGACGGAGTCGGGCCAGTGCACGCTGCGGCTGGTCCTGCGCCTGCGTGCCGAGCTGCGCCGGCTGCTCGCCACACTCGGGGCCTTCCTGACCCTGCTGGTGATCGCGACCGGGATGCGGCGGCGGGCCTTCGTCGCGCTCGACCCGTCGACGTCCATTCCCCCCGAGAGCGTGCTGCTGTACGGGCTGGTGTTCGCCGTCCTGCTCGGCGCCTTCTACGTCGTCGCCGCGAGCGCGATCGACGCGCGGTCCGATCTACTGCTCGACCAGTACGCCCCGTTGCCCGACCTCGCGGCGGAGGACTTCCCCGACCGGGTCGGGCGGCGCGACGCCCTTGCCGGGGTCATCGGCAGCGGCGGTTCGTGGCACACGTTCCAGACGACCGTCGTGATCGCGGCACCGCTGCTCACCGCCCTGATCGGGTCGGCCCTCGGCAGCTGAGCCGCTGGATCGCCGCCGACCCGAGGCTTACCGTCAGGGCGAGGCGGGGAGGTGCGATGGTCGACCAGTCGGTCCTGCTCGAAGCAGTACGGCGTCACTGGGAGTACCTGGGCAAGGACGAGGACCGCTCGCACGAGATGTACCACGACGACGCAGTGCTCGAGTTCCCGCAGTCGGGTGAGCGGTTCGAAGGCCTGGGCACCTTCAAGGAGTGGCGCCGCCAGTACCCCACCGACCTACGCTTCCGGATTCGACGGATCAGCGCACGGGACAACCTCGTCGTCGTCGAGTGCTCGATCAGCTACAACGACAGCCCCTGGCAGTACGGGGTTCAGCTGCTCGAGTTCCGCGACGACAAGGTCGCGCGCGAGCGGATCTACGTGATGGAGGGCTGGGAGGCACCGCAGTGGCGGGCACCTTGGCGCGCGGACACCCCTGCAGACCCGCCGGAGTGACGCGTGGTTCCCGACGATCTCGCGGGCGAGCCCCCGCCAGGTCCTCGATGCGGGGATGCGACGAGCTTGGCAAAGACCACGACGTTCTCCTCGTACGTACGGGTCTCGGGGTCCAGCCCGCCGCAGGTGATCAGTCGCAACCCTGGGTGGGGGATGTTCCCGTACACCGCATCCGTGGGGAACCTCCGCTTCGAGAACTCCCGTACTCGGGTGACACGGAACGTGGCGACGCTGCCGTCCTTTCGTCTGACGATGACCTTGTCCTTGGCGCTGAGCTCGTCGAGGTCATAGAAGACGCCTGGCCCGTCCCACCAGTGCACATGGCCCGCGATGATGGCCGGGCCGAGCTCCCCCGGGGTCGGGGCTCCGGTGTACCAGCCGGCGGGGAAACCGCCCTGCGGGGTCTCCATGGTCCCGTCGCCCTTCAGCCCCAGGCCGACCAACGAGGAGTTCACGTCGATCGCCGGGATCCGCACGCGCACCGGTCGGGACTTCACCAACGGTGCGATCCCGGCGACGGTGGGCCCGGCACTGCTCCGCGCGATGTCCGGTGGCGGCGCGCCGTCGGAGCCTCCCGAACAGCCGACGGCGCTCAGAGCAAGCACGACGAGGCCTGCGAGAGCTGCCGACCGGGCCCGCAGACGGCGCAGATCGAGGCGTCCTGCCTGGAACCGGCGGCGCACCGGTCCGCCTGAGGTCAGGCGGGACCGGTGCACCAGCCCTCATGTGCGCCAGCGGTGCCGTGCACATGAGGCCTCGCTGCCGCTGGCCTCGGCCGTGTTGAGCGTCACGGTCAGCCGCCGGCGGGGGTTGCCGAGAACCCGGATGCGCTGACGTGGCCGGCGTCTACCGATCCCCTGGGCGCCGCCTTGACCTGCTTCGGCCCCTGGTCGTCGGTGTCGTTGTTCGGGGTGTCGTTGTTCGGGGTGTCGTTCGGTGAGTCGTCGCCGGGCGTGCCGTCGGGCTCGTCGACTCCGCCACACTGCGGCGCGGTGATGGTGTTGTTCTGGAGCGTGACCGAGCCGTTGCGGGCCAGCATGCGGCCCTCCACCACGGCCCCGGTGTTGAGGGAGATGCTTGTCAGGGCGAGGACGGTCCCCTGGAAGCTGGTCGTCGTGTCGAGCGTGGCGGAGCTACCGACCTGCCAGAAGACGTTGCAGGCACTGGCCCCGTTGACCAGGTTGACCACGCTGTTGGGTGCCGTGATGAGCGTGGAGCCCGCCTGGAAGATGAAGACCGCGTCCTCGTTGCCCTCGCCGTCCAACGTGAGCGCCCCCGTGAGCCCGATCGAGGAGGCGGACTTGTAGATCCCGGGGGTCAGCGTCTGACCACTGCCGAGCACCGCGGGCGACGTCGACTCGGGAGGCGTCTGACCGGCAGCGTTGTTGTACGCGGTGACGAGGTCGGACTCCGCGTTCGCTGCCGGGCCGTCGTCGACGTGAGTCTCACCGGTCTGAGTGACCGTGCCCTGCCCCGTGTACGCGGTCCCGGGGTCGAGGCCGATGTCGCCGTTGACCGTGGTCGCACCCGTGTTCGTGATGGTCTGTCCGGACAGGATGGCGTAGCCGTCGGTGGTACCGAGCGGCACGACGGTCGCATCGGCCTGGGCACCGCTGGCGGACCCCAGCACCAACGCCGCCGCGGACAGACCGACGAACACGGTCGTGCGCCTGGCCCGGATGCGCGGACGTTTCGTGTCCGGCGGGTGGACGAAGGACGACGTCGTCGATGCGGATGTGGTCACAGTGACTCCCTCTAGATCGGCAAGGTCAACGGCGGTGCCTGCCGATCCGTCTGGCACGCGGAGTCGGGGTACAGCAGAAACGTCGTCGTACTGTGTTGTCGTCCGATGAAAAACCGGACTTGAAGGTTCGATCACCTCATCACGGTCTGCCGGTGACTCGCACGATGCCGAGCTCGGCGACGAGAACGTCGTCCGGCTACGACGTGTGCACGGCCAGGGAGGGCCACCTGCCGCCGTCGGCGAAGCGCGCTCCCCAGTAGTGCGGGTTCACCTCGACGAGCGTGCGGGCCGCCCAGCCCGAGGCGCTGGTGGGGTCGGCGACGGCCACCTGGACGTCGGGGCCCCACAGGGCGAGCCGTTCCTGGCAGATCCCGCACGGGGCGAGAACGCTGATCTCGCTGCTCCCGGCCTCTCGACTGACGCACACGGACGCCGTGACCCGTCGGTCGAGCGTGTACGCCTGACAGAGAGCCCCGGTCTCCGCACACAGGCCGGCAGCCGAGTTGAGGTTGTGCAGGTTGACGCTGGTCAGGATCTCGCCGTCGTCGACGTACACGGCTGCAGCCAGAGCCGGCTCGCTCGCAGGCCAACGACGGTTCATCTGGTCGATCGCGGCGTCGACCAGGCGCTGGTCCAGGTCCATGGCGCGAGTCTGGCACGGTGACCAGCGGTGCGAACGCCGTGCACGGGCCGTGGCTCAGCGCACGGGCCTGCGGTAGGCCTGCGCGATGCCGGTGTCCGGCTGGAACCCCGCCCTGCGGTACACGCGTCCCGCGGGATTCGTCGCCTCCGTGACGATCACCCACCGGTCGCAGCCCCGCTCGCCCGCCCACTGCGCGGCGACACCGAGAAGGTGCGAGGCCAGTCCGCGACGCCGGTGCGCGTCATCCGTGGCGACGGCCTGGTAGCGGGCTGTCGTCCCGCATCGGACGATGCCGAGCTCCGCGACGAGCCCGTCGTCCGCGTACGTGCCGAAGAAGGCAGCCTCGCCCCGCTCGCACAGTGCGCGCCGAGCCCGCATCTCCGCCCCGGCGAACCGCCGGTACGACCGCGGGTCCTCCTCCCCCGTACGCGTGACCTGAGCCACCGCCCGCTCCAGGGACTGGTCCCAGTCCGCGCCCTCGAAGGGACGCACCGCGTACCCCGACGGCAGCGGCGTCTGATGGGGCGTCGTGCGCGCGCTCAGCACGTCGTCGAGCTCGATGGAGACTCCCTGCGCTGCCCAGCCGTCCGTGTCCTCGGGCATCCGGACCAGGCCGACCGCGACGTAGGGGGCGGTGGGGAAGGCCACCTGGAACGTCCCGACCCACCGCTCGGCGTCGGCCACGGCGTGCTCGTCCGTGACGAAGACGGCGTTGCCCCAGTGGAAGTCCGGGTTGTGCGCGGAGCCGACGACGAGATGGTCCCCTCGGTCCTCGATCGTGGAGCCGGTGAGCTCCAGGACGGCGAGGTCGGTCGCCAGACCGAGGGGCAGCGCGCGCATGCCTTGACGCTACGCGGTGACCTCGACGGCGGCTGGCCGGCGCAGTGAACGGCCGAGGCCGGAGTACGAACCCCGTCAGCGCCGCAACGGCCCGTCCGCAGGGAATCCCATGGTCGGGGAATGCCGGCTGGCAGCTAGGGTTATACCCCCTAGGGTATATGCACCGACCGGTCGGATGGCGGAGAGGCGAGAGATGGACGTCGAGATGAGCCAGCTCAAGGACGTGGTCACACGCCTGAAGCGCGTGCAGGGGCAGATCGGCGGAGTCATCCGCATGATCGAAGAGGGCCGCGACTGCTCCGACGTGGTGACGCAGCTCTCGGCGGCAGCCCGCGCGCTCGACCGGGCCGGCTTCAAGATCATCGCCACGGGGCTTCGCCAGTGCCTGGATGAGGGGGACGAGGACGCCCGGCAGGTGAACCAGGCGGAGCTCGAGCGGCTGTTCCTGTCCTTGGCCTGACCGGCCTCTCGATCACCGCACGAGAGCCGGTCCCCACGACGGCCTGGGCAGGCTCGCAGGCAGAGATACCCGAGTAGGGAGCATGCGTGATCCGCATCGAGACGATCGAGACCTCCGGGCTCGGAGACCGCAGCTACCTCGCCACCGACGGGGAGACGGCTGTCGTCGTCGACCCGCACCGCGACATCGACCGCGTCCTCGCCCTCCTGGGCGAGCTCGGCGTGCGCCTCGCTGACGTACTCGAGACCCACATCCACAACGACTACGTGACGGGGGGCCTCGAGCTCGCCCGTCACACCGGGGCGGAGTACGTGGTGTCCGCGGACGACGAGGTCTCGTTCGCACGGACACCCATCCGCGACGGCGACGTGCTCACCGCCGGGAGTATGCGGGTCCGGGCCCTGCACACCCCCGGACACACGTACCACCACCTCAGCTACGTGGTGGAGAACGCCGAGGGGCGACCCGAAGCGGTCTTCACAGGTGGGTCGATGCTGTACGGCACGAGCGGACGGACGGACCTCCTCGGCCCCGAGCACACCACCACGCTGTCGCACAAGCAGTACGCCTCCATCCGACGCCTGGCCTCCGATGTACCCGCCGAGACGAAGGTGTTCCCCACCCACGGGTTCGGGAGCTTCTGCTCGGCAACCCCCGCCAGCGGGGAACGGTCGACCACCGGACGGGAGGCGAGAACGAACCCGGCGCTGACGATGGAGGAGCAGGAGTACGTCGACAGCCTGCTGTCCGGCCTGGGCGCCTACCCGGCCTACTACGCGCGGATGGCCCCCATCAACCGGCAGGGGCCCGCGCCGGTCGACCTCTCACTCCCCGAGCAGATCGAGCCCGCCGAGCTCCGGCACCGAATCGAGACAGGCGAATGGGTCGTGGACCTGCGGGAGCGCTATGCGTTCGCTGCCGGACACCTCGCCGGCTCGCTGGGCTTCGAGCTGTCGACCAGCTTCGTCACGTACCTCGGCTGGCTCTACCGGTGGGGCACTCCCCTGACCTTGATCGGTGAGTCTCTGGACCAGCTCGCCGAGGCGAAGCGCGAGCTCGTACGCATCGGCATCGACTCTCTCGCCGGAGTTGCGGCCGGTGACATCCGCGCTCTCGCCGGTGGTCAGGATCTCCGGTCATACCCGGTCAGCGACTTCGGCGGCCTGGCCAAGGCCAGGGCCGAACGCGAGGTCCACGTCCTGGACGCACGCCGCCACGACGAACGCGCCCGGGGCGGGGTGCAGGGCTCGCAGCACATCCCGCTGCACGAGCTCGCCGGTCGCGTCGACGAGGTGCCCGCGGGCGAGCTCTGGGTCTACTGTGCGTCGGGGTACCGCGCCTCCATCGCCGCGTCCGTTCTCGACCGACCCGGCCGCCGGGTCGTCCTCGTCGACGACGAGTACGACTCTGCGGAGGTACTGGATCTCCAGCAGTGACGACACGTACGACGTCGTCTCCTGACCCAGGGGGACCCCGATGACCGCGGCTCTCCTGCTGGGCGCGGGCATCGGGGTCATGCTCGGTCTGTTCGGCGGTGGAGGGTCGCTGCTCGCGGTCCCGGCCCTGCTGTACGGAGTGGGGATGCCGCTGTCGACCGCGGTACCCACCTCGTTGCTCGTGGTCGGCGTCTCGTCCGCGGCAGCCGTCCTTCCCCGGCTCAGATTCCGGCAGGTGCAGTGGCGCATCGCGGCGGTGTTCGGGCTCGCCGGGGCGGTCAGCGCGTTCGCCGGCTCCGTCGTGAACCGGCTCCTCGATCCGCAGCTCGTCCTCCTGGGATTCGCAACCCTCATGGTCGCCGCCGCCATCCGCATGCTGCGCGAACCGCCGGACGCAGGAGGGGACTGCGCGCTTCCGGGCGGGAAAGTCGACTGGCGCAGATGCCTGCCCAAAGCCATCGGTGCCGGCGCTGCCGTCGGCTTCCTGACAGGACTCTTCGGCGTGGGGGGAGGGTTCCTCGTCATCCCCGCACTGGTCCTGTTGCTCGGTCTCCCCATGACCGTGGCCGTGGGAACCTCGTTGGTCGTCATCGTGATCAACTCGGCGGCCGGATTCTTTGCCTACCTGGGCGACGCACGGCTCGACTACGAGGTCGCGCTCGCGTTCACCGCGAGCGCCATCCTCGGTTCACTGGTCGCCGCCCGTGTCGCCAGGCGTTGGCCCGCGGAGCGGCTCCGCCGATGGTTCGCTCTCTTCGTCCTCGCGGTGGCGACGCTCGTCGTCGTCCACGTCGCGCTCGATCCGTCCGGCTGACGAGGCCCGCGACCGGTCAGGGCCATCCGACGCCGGGCGCGGGCGCGTCGGCCACGAGAACCTGCCCGGTCCGGTCCGCCAGCGCCTCGTCGACGTTCTCGATGCCGCGCCAGTCGGACGCCATCACGAACAGCGTCCGACGGTCCTGGCCGCCGAGGGCACACGCGAAGGCCGCCCGGTCGAACTGGATCCGTTCCAGGATCTCGCCTCCCTGGCGGACGCGGATGCACTCCCCCGCGGGGCTGTCGTCGCGTCCGGTGAACGTCCGGGTGTCCATGGACTGGCACCAGATGGCGCCCTCCGCGTCGACGCAGATGCCGTCCGGCCCGACGCCGTCCGCCCACACTCGGCGGTTCGACAGGCTCCCGTCCTCGGCGATGTCGAACGCCGTGAGGCGTCCGGCGAAGGACTCGGAGATCACGAGCGTCGAGTTGTCCGGCGTCACGACCATGCCGTTCGGGAAGGCAATGTCACCGGCGACCTGGCGGACCGACCCGTCCAGCGTGACCAGGGCGATGATCCCGACATCGGGTGCCTCTCCGGCCCGGAAGTCGAACCCGACACAGTTGACGTAGATGTTGCCGCGGCCGTCGACGACGATCTCGTTCCACCCCCGATGGGTGATCTCGCTGAGGTCGGCGTGCTGCACCATCGAGCCGTCCGGCTCGCGGCGCAGGAGGTCCTCGCCGGTGACGAGAAGGCGGCCGTCCGGCAGCCAGTCGATCGACCACCCGAGGCCGGCACGCCCCTCTGCGACGACCTCGCTCTTGCCGTCGAGGTCCACGGCGACGATCTCGCCGGTGCCCCAGTGCGCGAACCACAGCCGGTCGTCGTGCCACCGGGGCGACTCGACCATGGCGAGGCCGCTGAGCAGGACTCGTGGCTCCTGTCCGGGCATTTGCTTCACCTCCACAGAAAACTAGACCGTACAGTACTCGGTACTGAGCGGTCTAGTACTCTACGACGGTGACCGCGACCCAGGACACCCCACCGCCCGACACGTCCCGGCAGGGTGACGAAGGGACCCGCTCCCAGCGCAAGCGCAAGGCGATCATGGACGCGGCCAGGACGGCGTTCCTCGCTCAGGGCTACCGCGGCACGAGCATGGACGACGTCGCGGCGCGTGCCTCCGTCTCCAAGCAGACGGTGTACAAGCACTTCGCCGACAAGGCCGAGCTGTTCACCGAGATCGTCACCACGACGGTCAACGAGGTGAGCGACCCCGTTCACGCGGAGGTCGTCGACCTCCAGGACAGCGGCGACATCGAGTCGGACCTCCGCGACCTGGCTCGCCGGCAGCTCACGATGGTCATGCAGCCCCGCATCATGCAGCTGCGCCGGCTCGTGATCGCCGAGGCAAGCCGCTTCCCCGAGCTCGGGCGCACCTTCTACGAGCGCGGGCCAGGACGCACGATCGCCGCGCTGGCCTCCTCCTTCGAACGCCTGGCCGCGCGGGGCCTCCTCGAGCTCGACGACCCGATGCATGCGGCCACCCAGTTCAACTGGCTGGTCATGTCGGCGCCGCTGAACCAGGCGATGCTGCTCGGGCAGGACGAGCCGCCGAGCGCGGCAGAGGTGGACGGCTTCGTCAACGGCGGCGTGCGCACATTCCTTGCCGCGTACGAGAAGCGCGGCTCTTCCTCTGGATCACGAAGCGACAGGTGACCGGAGATCCTCGTCAGGGCCCGGTGACCGCGCCGTCCTGTCCTCGCCGGGGAGCCGGGTGACCACGCGGGCCCACTGGTCGGGTTCGACGCGGGCCACCTCGTCGCAGAAGCCCGCCACGGTGGCAGTGAGCTCGGCCAGGGTAGCGTCCAGGTCGCTCTCGTCGTACCGGAAGCGCCGGGCGCGCAGGTCGTTGAGCATCGGCTCCAGCACGGGCCGGTGCTCGGTCGTGCGACGGCGCGGGGGCGAGACCTGCCCGCAGGACCCGAAGACTGGGTCTAGGTCGTGGCCGCCCCGACCCTGGCCTCGCTCTGCGCGTAGACGGACGTGCTGGTCCTGCGGAGCACGAGAACCGCGACGCCGAGGGCGACGAGCATGGTCAGCAGCCCGACCGCGGTGTTCTGGGTGAGCCCGAGGACGACGTACCCGACGGCGGACGACAGGCTGCACACGAACGCGTACGGCATCTGTGTCGTGACGTGCTCGACGAGCTGGATGCCGGACCCGATCGCGGACAGGATCGTCGTGTCCGAGAGCGGGGACGTGTGGTCGCCGAAGATGGCCCCGGCGAGCACGGCACCGAACGCGGGGATGAGCAGGGCGGTGTCGAGGGACACGACGATCTCGGCGGCGATCGGCAGCAGCAGGCCGAACGTTCCGAACGTGCTGCCCATCGCGAACGAGATGAACGAGGCCACGACGAACAGCAGCAGCGGCAGCAGGGAGAACGCCAGCGTGCCGTCGATCAGGCCGGCGACGTACTCGCCGATCCCGAGCAGCGCGATGATCTCGGCCGTCATCCAGGCGAGGAACACCACCATGACCGCGGTGACCATCGACTTCGCGCCGGTCACCGCCGCCACCGCCACCCGGCCGACGCCGGTCCCCCTCAGGAGCAGCCGCAGCCCGGCGAGGACCGACGCGGCCAGCCCGCCGTAGAACAGGGCGAGGATGACGTCGGTGTTCGCCAGGACCTGCATCGGCGTGATCGCGCCGTCGGTCTCGCTGATCCCGATGTAGATCGCACCCGCCACCGTGAACCCGATGAGCGTGAGCACGGGAAGAGTCAGGTCGCTGACCCGGCCGTCGTCCCGCGCGGGCAGGTCCTGGTTCGTCTCACCCGGGACGGTGCCGGCGGAGGGGTCGAACAGGACCCCCTCCTCGACCGCACGCCGTTCGTGCCGGCGCATCGGCCCGAAGTCGAAGCCGAAGTACGCGACCGCGAACACGAACAGCAACGCGGCGATCGGGTAGTACATCGTCGGGATGCTCAGAAGGTACGCCTCGTACCCCGAGTACTCGCTGACCTCGTTCGTGTTGAGGATCCCGGTCATCGTGGCGGCGATGAAGGCCGCCCAGCCGGAGATGGGCGTCAGGATGATGACCGGGGCGGCGGTCGAGTCCACGAAGTACGACAGCTTGGCGCGGGAGACACGGTGCTGGTCGGTGATCGACCGGCTGACGGTGCCGCCGACGAGGCTGCTGAACGCGTCGTCGAAGAAGATGACGACGCCCACGAGGATGGGGGCGAGCTGAGCCTGGAACCGCGTCTTGACCTTGGTGACGGCCCACGCGGCGAAAGCCCGCAGCCCTCCGGAGACGTGGATGAAGCACGTGAGCACGCCGAGCAGCAGGACGAACGCGCTGATGTACATCTCCTCGGCGATCGCGCCCTCGTCGATGACGAGACCCCAGGCCACCTCACCGACGAACGAGAGCGCCGCGGGGATGTCCCACCCGGTGTGCAGCAGCGCGCCGAGGACTATCCCGGTGCCGAGCGCCAGGAAGATGCGCTTGGTGACGATGGCCAGGGCGATCGTGACCGTCGGAGGGATGAGGGAGAGGATCGACGGTTCCATGGGACGGGCACCTCACTCGCCGGACTTGTCGGCCACCAGGTACGTCACCAGCCGGCCGAGCCCTTCGACCTCGCAGGTGACCTCATCGCCGGGCTGCAGCCACCGGGGCTCCGGCATGCCCAGGGCCACGCCTTCCGGCGTACCGGTGTAGATGACGTCGCCCGGGTCCAGCGTCATGATCTGGGACAGGTCGCTGACCAGCTCGGCGACGGAGAACACCATGTCCTCGGTGCTGGAGCTCTGCCGCAGCTCGTCGTTGACCCAGGTGCGCAGCGGCAGGGCCTGCGGGTCCGGCACCTCGTCGGCGGTGACCAGGTAGGGCCCGAGGGGGGCGAACCCGTCGATCGCCTTGCCGTACAGCCACTGGCTGCTGCGCATCTGCAGCTCCCTGGCCGACAGGTCGTTGCCGGTCGCGTACCCGAAGACGTGGTCGAGCGCGTACGCGAGGGACACGCGGTACGTCGGCCGGCCGATGACCGCCACCAGCTCGACCTCGTAGTCACCCTGCGTGGTCACGGCCGGCAGCACGACCTCAGCACGGTGGCCGCTGAGGCCGTTGGCGAACTTCGGGAAGTAGACCGGGTACTCGAGGACGGTGAGCCCGGCCTCGAGGGCGTGCTTGCGGTAGTTCGCGCCGACGCAGAGGATCTTTCCGGGCGCGGGGACGGCCGGAGCATGGCTCAGCTCGGACTCGTGCAGGGTCAGACCGCCCGTCGCCTGGATCTGCTCCAGCTGAGCGACCGCCGCGTGTCCCCCGGCGAGCACGTCCGCGACCGAGTCAGGCGCTCGGATGCCCGCGGCCCGCGCCGCCTCGCGTACGTCGATGACGCCGTCATCCGTCCCGATGCCGAGCCGCACACCGTCTTCTGCGTAAAAGGACAGCAGTCTCATTGTGGCTCCCCCGTTGAGCGTCCAGTCACGGCGAGTCTGGTGTTATAAAAAACACAATGTCAAGGGTTTTGTCCCGGTATGGGACGTGCCAACTGATCGGCCCGCGCTGCTCGGCCGCCGCTCGGTGGCCGACGACCCACGCGTGACCTGCGGGGACAGCCGCGTGATGGTGGTGTAGACAGTCGCTAACCGGGGGTCGAGTCGAGGTGGTGACAGGTGCGGCTGCGTGACGTGAGCCTGAAGGACGTCGACACCTACGTCCGCATGCGGTGCGACCCGGCGATGATGGCCGAGCTCGGTGGCCCGCTGCCCCGGGAGGGAATCGAGGCCAAGGTGCGGCGGGACGTGGGCGACGTCGCGTCCGGGCGGGGCTGGATCTTGATGATCCTGCCGGACGACTCCGATCCCGACACGGTCGCGGGCACCGTCGTGCTGTGGACCCACGAGGAGGACGCCGAGACCATCTCGGAGGCCGGCTGGATGGTCCTCCCCGAGTTCCAGGGGCGGGGCCTGGGCAAGGCGGCCGTCCGGGCGATGCTCGAACGGGCCCGGGACGAGAAGCGCTGGGGGCTGGTGCATGCGTTCCCCGGGGTGACGAACGACGCGTCGAACGGCATCTGCCGCTCGCTCGGGTTCACGCTCGTCGGCGAGCGGGACGTCAAGTTCGTCGACCGCGTCCTCCGTACGAACCACTGGCGCATCGACCCGCAGACAGACCTGACGTCGCCGTAACGCGGGGGCGTGTGGGGAGGCCGAGGTGAGCGAGTCCGCGGTCCAGGAGCTCTTCCGTCGCGCGGTACGCGAGAGCGACGCCGAGGCCTTCCGGGAGGGCATCGAGCTGCTGTTCGCGCACGGGTCGCCGGAGTCGCTCTCTCCCGAGGCGGAGTTCGCGCTGCGCCACGAGGACTACGTCATGGAGATGCCGCAGTCCGGTGAGCGCATCCGCACGCGCGAGGCCATGCGCGCGATGCAGGAGGCGTTTCCCGTACCCCCGTCCAGCACGCTCCGGCGCGTGGTCGGGGCCGGCGGGATGTGGGTGGTCGAGGGCGTCAACGACTACGAGGGGGACGTCTGGCACCTGATCGTCGTCCTCGAGCTCGACCGGGACGGGCGGATCGTGCGTGACACCCGCTATTACACGCGCGCCTTCGAGGCGCCGGAGTGGCGAGCCGAGTGGGTCGAGCAGATGTGACCCAGGTGGTGCGCGACACCTGTCGATTCGGCGGGGTCCCCTCGTTTAGGTGCTGACCGAAGCGGTCGTCCAGAAGGAGCACCGCGGGGTCGCCGACCCCGATCAGGCGTGGATTCTCGGCGAACTGATCCGCTACCTGGAACACCCCCGGTCCGGGGCGCTGTCCTTCGACGACATGGGCGCCGCCTGGGTGGCGGTGCGCCAGGCGGTCGCCGCCGGCACGCTGCGCGCCGCCGACAAGAACGCCCCCGAGGTAGCTGCACGCTTCGACGCGCTGCTGCTCTTCGCCTCGCTGCGGCCCGACGAGCCTGCGCCGCCATAGAGCCGCACCTCCCATCGGTCCAGTAGTGGCAGTGCTCAGGGGACCAGCGGGGGACCGACGATGTCGATGCCGTGCTCGGCGGCGATCTCGGTCAGCCGCGACGGCTCGGGGATGTCGTCGCCCTCGCCGGCGGCGGCCGCCGCGAACTGTTCGAACGTGGGCCCGTGATGCATGGTCAGGTAGCGGGCGGCCTCGCTGATGACGACGAAGCCGTGGGGGCGGCCCGCGGGCAACACCGCGGCGCTGCCGGCGCCGGCCTCGTGTTCCTGTCCGTCCACGACGACCCGCAGTGTGCCCTCGACGACGAGGAAGACCTCGCAGTCGTGGCGGTGCAGGTGCATCGGGCTGCCGTGGCCCCGCGCGGCCTCGGTGTCCATCACCGCGAAGGTGCCGGCAGTGTCCTGGCCGGAGACCAGGACGCGGTACCACTGGCCCAGGAAGGGAATAACTCGCTGGGTCTCCCGGGTGGTGATCGCCGGCGTCACGATGCGGGAGGCGGGGCTCAGCTGCGTACCGGTCATGGCCCCGAGTCTGCGCCCAGGGGCGGCAGGAGCTCGCTTCCTTTTCTTGAGCAGCGGCCCGGCACGGCGCCGCAAGAGCGGGTCCCGGAGGAAAAAGGAAAAGGGGCCCGTTGGTGCGAACTGCACGTCGCACCGACCGCGGCGCCGCGTGTTGTCCAGCGCGCAGCCAGGTGACCACGCGCGGGTGCCCACACCTGCATGCGGTGTCCACCGGTCGTGAGCCGCGGGAGCCGCACCGGACGGGCGGTGAACGGTTCGCCGCCGACTCACCACTTGACGTGCAGCCGTACGGCTGCCTATCTTCACATGCAGCCCAGCGGCTGCATGAGACGAGCGTGAAGAGATGGACGAGGTGTTCAAGGCCCTGGCCGACGCCAGCCGGCGGCGGCTGCTCGACAGCCTGAACGCCCGGACGGGGCAGAGCCTGCGCGAGCTGTGCGCGGGCCTGGACATGACCCGGCAGTCCGTGAGCAAGCACCTCGCGGTGCTCGAGACCGCGAACCTCGTGACCACGGTCTGGCGTGGCCGGGAGAAGTTGCACTACCTCAACGCGGAGCCGATCAACGCCATCGCCGAACGCTGGATCAACCGGTACGACCGAGAGCGCGTCCGTGCGCTCGCCGACCTGAAGACGGCATTGGAGCACAAGCCGATGAGCGACACCGAGTTCGTCTACACGAGCTACATCCACACGACGCCCCAGCGGCTGTGGCAGGCGCTGACCGACCCGGCCTTCACCCGGCGCTACTGGGACACGGCGTTCGACACGGACTGGGCCGTGGGCTCGACGATGACCTGGAACGGGCACGGCGTGACGGTCACGGATCCCGAGCAGGTGGTCCTCGAGTCCGACCCCTACCGCAGGCTGGCGTACACCTGGCACACGGTCACGGCGGAGTTCGCCACAGCGGTCGGGATCGACGACGACCTCCTCGCGCGGCTCGCGGCCGAACGGCGGTCGACGGTGAGCTTCGACATCGAACCCGTGGGGGAGATGGTGAAGCTGACCGTGGTCCACGGTGACCTCGAGCCCGGAGGCGCCCTGCACGAGCTGATCAGCCAGGGGTGGCCGCACCTGTTGTCCGACCTCAAGACGCTGCTCGAGACCGGGGACACCCTCCCCGCCGCTCCGGAAGCGGCGCGCCAGGCCGACACGGTCTAGGCAGGTCCTTCCGCCGGCAGTCAGGTCTCGCAGGCGGACCCGTCTCCGTCGGCGTCCAGCCCGTGCGGGTCGCTGCCGGTGACGCGGACCGGGCCGTTCACGTCAGGACAGTCCAGGTCGGGCGGGTACGGGGGGACGCACGGGTCGTACCCGCGCTTGCAGTTGCCGCCCGATGCGGGCTTCGGCTTCCGTTTCGGCTGGTGCGCGGGCTCGTCGGGGCCTCCGCAGTGTCCCCACAGCCCGCGACCGGAGGCCTGGGCACGGCTCTCGGCACGCTGGTACGCGGCCCGGTGGCGGTACGCCGTGTCGTACGTGTACTCGGCCGCGAGCCCACGCCGGACCATCACCCGCCCGAAGTCCCCGACGCCCGGCACCTGAAGGTACGCGAGCAACCGACCGTAGTAGTCCCGCCGGCCCTGCGACCGGTCGAACACCAGCCCGACGCGCATCCCGGTGAGGATCCGCCCGGCGGCACGCGAGGCCGCCGCGCCCCCGCACTCGTCCGGGACGCTCGGGTGCACCGTCTCCGGGGTGTCGATCCCGATCACCCGCACCGACTCCCCGCCGCGGTACGCGACCGTGACCGTGTCCCCGTCGACGACGTCGAGCACGGCGTACCGCCGCACCCGGGGCCGGGACCGCGGCTCGGGCGCCGGCGTCTCGGCGGCGGGAGACCCGGCCTCGGGCGACGCGGTCTCGGGGTCGTCGTCGGCCTCCGCCGTGACCACCGGGTCCTCGGCCGGTGAGGTCGTCGGACGCTGGGCCGGTTCCCTCGTGGCGCCCCCGGCGGTGGGTGCGCCCTCTCCGGCGTCACCCCCGCACGCGCCCAGCCCCAGCCCGAGCGCGAGC
This sequence comes from Actinomycetes bacterium, assembly GCA_050743265.1. Lineage (GTDB taxonomy): Bacteria > Actinomycetota > Actinomycetes > JBOGEN01 > JBOGEN01 > JBOGEN01. The sequence continues at coordinate 9,249 of JBOGEN010000030.1, read as the reverse complement.
GCGGCACACAGCGTGAACCTGCCCATCGTTCCCCCGTGTCCCCGTGTGGCGCAGCCAGGCGCGGTCAGGCGCAGCATGGCTCGGTGCGCACGGTGTCCTCGGCCATCGAGGTCACACCCGGCGCGAGTCTCCCGCGTCCCGGCCGGTGCCGACGCCGGAACGCGTCAACGGCCCGTCCCCGAGCGAGCCCCGAACCCGAGCCGCGAGCCGGGCGGCCTCGGCGGCCTCGGCGGCCTCCTGGCCACGGACGTCACATCCGCCGCATGCGCAGGTAGCGCGCCGTGTCCTTCCACCCCAGGAAGGCCGCGGCGACGAGGACGGCAAGGACCAGCACAACCAGCACCCAGACCCACACGAGCGTCTCCCTCCGTGGCCGTGCACCGGCACCTACCCAGGGCCGGCATGACGGTCGTAGCCGGTCTGACACGCTGCGTAAAGAGCGGGCTTCCCGTGGTTTCCTGCCGCGGTCAGCGGGGGCAGGTGACGCACAGGACAGCCCAGGGCAGCGCCTCGAGCCGCTCGGCCGGCACCACTGCTCCGCATCGGTCGCACACCCCGTACGTGCCTTCGGCGAGCTTGGCCTGCGCGCGCTCGACCTCGGACACCATGGCGCGCAGCCGGTCGTGCGCGGCGACCTGGGAGAGGCGCTCCACGGCCATGCTCGTCCCGTCGCCGACCCGCTTGCCGAAGGAGATGCCGCCGGCCTCCGACGCCGGCGCGGAGAGCCGGGCGAGCTCCTGCCGCAGGTCGGCCCGCTTGGCCTCGAGCACCTCGGCCACGCCTCCGGCCACCCCGTCGGTCACTCCGTCGGTCACCCGCCCATCGTCCCAGGTCGTCCCCCGCGTGACAGCCGTGAACGGGTGGCCGGGTTCGCCAGACTGCCGCCATGACCCGCACCTGCCCCGGTGGAGCTCCGCGGCCCCATATGGGCGGATGCTGACTACGCTGTGGCGGTGGCTGGCACGCCGACGCTGTACGCGTGGGCCGGCGGCGCCGAGGCCGTCCGGCGGCTGATCGACGCCTTCTACGACCGGGTGGAGAAGGACGACCTCCTGGCGCCCTTCTTCCCCCGCGGTGTGAGCGAGCAGCACCGGGCGTACGTGACGCTCTGGTGGATCGAGGTCTTCGACGGTCCCACCGGGTACACGGACCAGCTCGGCGGGTACGCGCGCATGCTCGCCCACCACCGCGGACTCGCGATCACGCCCGAGCAGCGGTTCCGGTTCGCCTCGCTCATGAGCCTGGCCGCCGACGACGCCAGGTTGCCGGCCGACCCCGAGTTCCGGGCCGCCTTCGTCGGATACGTCGAGTGGGGTACCCGGCTGGCCATGGGCAACTCCCAGCCGGGCGCTCAGGTCGTCGAGGAGGCGCCGGTGCCCCGCTGGGGTTGGGGCGTCGCTCCTCCGTACCAGCCGTGACCCGACGGGTCGAGCAGGTCCTCGCGACGGGTCCATCCGAACGGCCGAGAGGAGAGCGTGATGGCGACAGACCCGGTCTGCGAGCTCATCCGTACGCCCCAGCTGACCGACCGCGCGCCGTACGCGTACGCCGCCGTCGCACATGGCGTCTCGCGCCTCGTGTTCACGGCGGGCGCCTGCCCTCTCGGCGCCGACGGCGAGATCGTGGCCCCGGGTGATGTGGCGACCCAGGCCGAGCAGGTCATGGCCAACCTCGTCACCGCGCTGGGCGCGGCCGGTGCCGGGCTGACCGACGTGGTCAAGACGACCGTGTACGTGGCCAGCCCCCACCGCGATGACCTCGTGGCGGCCTGGGACGTGGTCAGTCGGGCCTTCGGGGCGCACGACGCGCCGAGCACCCTGCTGGGCGTGTCAGTCCTGGGCTACCCGGACCAGCTGGTCGAGGTCGAGGCGGTCGCGGCGCTGCGTTGATCTCCGCGCCCGGGTCCGTCATCCCGGGGAGGTTGCCAGGTCCCCGATGGGGGGTACACCCCGCCGCTGGAACTGCACCCCGTCACGAGGGACGCACACGATGTCATCACAGGGCGCCGTCCGTACCGGCGAGACGCTCGAGAAGGGCCTGAAGAACCGGCACCTGTCCATGATCGCCATCGGAGGGGTGATCGGGGCGGGGCTGTTCGTCGGGTCCGGCGCGGCGATCAACGCGGCAGGCCCCGGGGTCCTCATCTCGTACGGGCTCGCCGGCGCCCTCGTCGTGCTCGTCATGCGGATGCTCGGCGAGATGGCCGCGGCCCACCCGGACACCGGGTCGTTCTCCGCGTACGCCGACCGCGCCATCGGCCCGTGGGCCGGGTTCACCATCGGCTGGCTCTACTGGTTCTTCTGGGTCGTCGTACTTGCCGTCGAGGCCACCGCGGGCGCGACCATCGCGCACGGGTGGGCGCCCAGCATCCCGCAGTGGGCGTGGGCGCTGCTGTTCATGGTCCTTCTCACGGCCACGAACCTGTACTCGGTCAGCTCGTACGGCGAGTTCGAGTTCTGGTTCGCGACGATCAAGGTGGTCGCGATCGCGGCGTTCATCGGGATCGGCGGGCTCGCCATCTTCGGGCTGCTGCCGGGCACCGACCCGGTCGGGACGTCCAACCTGCTGGGCCAGGGCGGCTTCCTGCCTGAAGGCGGGCAGGCCATCTTCAGCGGCATCCTCGTGGTGATGTTCTCGTTCGTCGGCGCCGAGATCGTGACGATCGCGGCCGGCGAGAACCCGCAGCCCGAGCGGGCGGTGACCAAGGCCGTCAACAGCGTCGTGTGGCGGATCATCATTTTCTACCTCGGCTCGATCGCGGTCGTCGTGACGCTGCTCCCGTGGGACTCGAGCAAGGTGGGCGAGAGCCCCTACGTGGCCGTGCTCGACCGCGTCGGCGTGCCGGCCGCAGCCGCGATCATGGACGTGGTGGTGCTCACCGCGGTGCTCTCGTGCCTGAACTCCGGCCTGTACACGGCCTCCCGCATGGCGTTCTCGCTCGCCGAGCGGGGAGACGCGCCACGCGCGTTCATGCGGCTCTCCGGCCGCAAGGTGCCGCGTACCGCGATCTGGGCCTCGGTCGCGTTCGGCTACGTGGCGGTGGTGTTCAACTACACGTCGCCGGACACGGTGTTCCTGTTCCTCGTCAACGGCTCCGGCGCGGTGGCGCTGTACGCGTACCTCGTGATCGCGATCTCGCAGCTGCGCATGCGCCGTCGGCTCGAGCAGGACGACCCGGAGCGCCTGCGCCTGCGGATGTGGGCGTACCCCTGGCTCACCTGGATCGCGATCGCGGCCATGTGCTCCGTGCTCGTGATGATGGCCTTCGACGAGACCGCACGGTCCCAGGTCGGGCTGTCCACGCTGGTCGCCGCGGTCGTGCTCGTGATCGGAGTGCTGCACACGCGGGGCCGGGCTGCCGGCGACGCCGTGCCATCCGGCGGCGGGCCGGCTCACGACCGCGTCGGGTCGAGTCGTACCTGACCGCGGAGGTACCCCGGGTCGCTCCCGTCGACGGCGACCTGGCCCGGACCAGTGCGGTGAAGGGCGCGCCTCCGTGGCAGCCGCGCGCTAGCGTCGGCTCAGGCCGCTCGGGCCGTCCCGGGCCCCGACACGGGGCTCGCGCACGGTGCCGACCGGCCGGGGGAGGCGCTCTGTGCGACGTGTCGTCGTGCTGCTGACCGTGGCCGCCGCCGCGCTCGTGGGCTGCGGCGGGCAGTCGGACGGCGGGCTGCGGCCCGAAGCGGTCCAACCGTCGGAGCGGGCCTCGGAGAGCTCTGCCTCGAGGACGTCGCCCGAGGCGACCGCGTCGCCGGCCAAGCGCCCCGGGACCGGCGTGAAGGCTGCTGACAGCCAGTTCGGCCGGGTGCTCTTCGACCGGCCCGGCCAGGCCATCTACTACTTCGCCAAGGAGAAGACGAGGACGCCGGACTGCTACGGCCCGTGCGCGAGCGCCTGGCCCCCGGTGCTCACGGACGGCCCGCCGCGCGCGCTGGGCGACGTACGGCAGAGCCTGCTCGGCACGACCGAGCGCCGGGACGGCTCCCGCCAGGTGACGTACGACGGTCGCCCACTCTACTTCTACGCGCACGAGGGCAGGAACGTCGTGCTCTGCCACAACGTGACGGAGTTCGGTGGGCTGTGGCTCGCGGTCGCGCCGTCCGGCAAGCCCATCCCCTGAGCGGTGCCGCTGACCCGTGCCGCTGACCCGACCGATGACCCTGACCTGCGACCTGCCTGGTCAGCCGGGGTGTGTACGGCCCAAACATTGACAAAAGGGGCATAAGTCACGACGATCCCCGGCGGACGGCCACCGCTCCGTGGCCCCTACGGCGACCCTGGGGATCCTCATGGCATCCACCTCTGCCTCCGCGGCTTCGGGTGACACAGTCATCCGCCAGCGACGACGCGCCGTCGTCGCGAGCACGGTCGGCACCACGATCGAGTGGTACGACTTCTTCCTCTACGGCACCGCGGCCGCCCTGGTCTTCCCCAAGGTCTTCTTCCCCGGCCACTCCGAGTACGCCGGCGTGCTCGCCGCCTTCGCCACCCAGTTCGTGGGCTTCGCGGCCCGCCCGCTGGGCGCGGCGATCTTCGGGCACCTCGGCGACAAGCTCGGCCGCAAGGGGACCCTGGTCGCCACGCTCATGCTCATGGGCATCAGCACGTTCCTCATCGGGCTGCTCCCCGACTTCGCGACGATCGGTCTGCTCGCTCCCGTGATCCTCGTGCTGCTCCGCATCGCCCAGGGCATCGGCGTGGGCGGCGAGTGGGGCGGCTCCGTGCTCATGTCGATGGAGTGGGGCTCGCAGAAGCGCCGCGGCTTCTTCGCCAGCTGGCCTCAGGTCGGCGTCCCGCTCGGCCTGCTCTGCTCCACCGGCATGGTCAAGATCATGGACTCGACCACCGGCGACTCGTTCGAGACGTGGGGCTGGCGGGTGCCGTTCCTCCTGAGCATCGTGCTCGTCGCCATCGGCATGTACGTCCGGCTGCGGGTCCTCGAGTCCCCCGCGTTCGAGGCCGCGAAGAAGCAGGGCGACGTCGTGAAGATGCCGCTCGTCGAGGTCTGGCAGCGCCAGAAGCGCGAGATCTTCACCTCGGCGTTCGTCCGGCTCTCCGAGCAGGCGCCGTTCTACCTGTTCATCACGTTCGTGCTCACGTACGGGACGACCGAGCTGGAGTTCGACGAGGGCACGCTGCTCAACGACACGCTCATAGCGGCATGTCTGGGCCTGTTCAGTGTGCCGTTCTTCGGCTACCTGTCCGACCGGATCGGCCGCCGCCTCATGTACGGGATCGGCATCGCGTGCACCGCACTGTTCGCGTTCCCGTACTACGGGCTGCTCGACACGAAGACGTCCGGCCTCGTGCTGCTGGCGATCGTCGTGTCGCTCGTCTTCCACGACATGCAGTACGGCCCGCAGGCCGCGCTCATCGCGGAGAGCTTCGGCACGAACGTCCGCTACAGCGGCGCCGGGCTGGGTTACCAGCTCGCGTCCGTGATCGCGGGCGGCCCCGCGCCGCTGATCGCGGCCTGGATCCTGGAGAACACGGGGTCGAGCACGTACATCAGCTGGTACATCGTCGGCTGCTGCGTGATCGCGTTCACCTCGCTGCTCCTCATGCCGAGGCGGACGGAGACCGAGGCGATGTCGGAGTACGACGCGGTGGTCGAGAAGGACGCGAGCCAGGCGGTCTCGGGCTCTCAGTAGCGCGGGTCGGCCTGCCGGTCCCGCTCGTCAGCGACGGCGGGCCCGGTAGGTGCGGGTCTTGGCGATGCTCCCGCAGCCGCGCGTCCCGGGCCCGGCAGACATCGAGCACCAGGTCCGGCGCGCGTTGCGGCTGCTGTCGTAGAACACCCACCGGCAGTCGGGGCATGCACGGAGCCGTTGCCACTGTCCCTGCCGTACGGCCTCGAGCACGACGCAGAGCAACCACGCCTGAGTCGTCGGCCGTTCGGGGACCAGCCGTACGGCGGGCTCGTCGCGGTCGGGCTCGTCGCGGTCAGGCTCCTTGCCCCCGGGCCCCTCGCCCCCGGCGTGCGGAACCAGCGCCCGCAGCCTCAGCCCGTCGAGGCGCGGCTGCAGCGACACCGGCCGGTCCTGGCCGAGCGCCTCGCGCAGGTCGTCACGCAGCCGCCGCAGCGCAGCGACCCCTCCTCTCGCGGGCGGCGGCAGCGACGGCATCTCGGACCCCCACGTCTCGGGGTCGCCGGCCAGCTCGCTCAGCCGGTCGACCGGCACGCGGGTCTCGTTCGGAACGGACCAGGTGTTGAGGAACGTCCGGACGTCCTCGAGGGCGCCGGGGGCGTCGCTGCGGTCGGGCATGTTCACCATCGTACGGCCGTGAACGGTTGCACCGGCGGACCCACGGGGCTATCGTCACCATTCACATGGATGAGCGGTGACGGGAGGGGTGGACCTCGTGGCAGGACGACTGGCAGAACGGCGGACCGTACACACCCTGGCGTGGGCGGGGCCCGACCCCGTCCGGGTGGACGCGGCACACGCCGGGCTGGGCAGCGACACGCTCACGGCACGGGGCGCGAGCACCGTCGCCGACTATGTCCTGGACTGGACGCTCGAGACGGGCCCGGGCTGGGTGACCCGACTGCTCTCCGTCCGCGCGCGGGGTGACGGGTGGAGCCGCTCGCTCGTGCTCCGCCGGGACGACGACGGCACCTGGTCCGCCGTCCGGCGCCACGACGAGGACGCCCCCACCGCGCTCGACGTCGCCGGCCTGGGCGACGCCCTCGACTGCGACCTGGGGCTGTGCCCGTTCACCAACACCATGCCGGTGCTGCGTCACGACATGCTGGCGGCCGCACGTGAGGGCCGGGACCACAGCGTGGACCTCGTCATGGCCTGGGTCGGCGTCCCCGGGCTCACCGTGCAGGCCTCACACCAGCGGTACACGGCGCTCGGCCCGGCGTCCGACGGCGGTGCGCTGATCCGCTACGCCAGCGGTGACTTCGAGGCGACCATCGAGTTCGACCCCGACGGGCTCGTCCGCGACTACCCGTACCTGGGTCGCCGCGTGTACGGCTGAACGACTCGCGATCCCGCTGAGCCTCAGCGGCCCCGCGGAGACACCCGGCTGATCCCGGCCGCGACCCACCGTGTCGATCATCCTGCCGAGCGCAACCTCGCTCAGGTGCGGCGCAGGTCCCGGACCTCGGAGACGCGCTGCCGGGAGACGCGGGCGTATCCTCGCCGGGCGGGGAACCTGGCTCGTCCGAGCGGCAGCCGCGGAGCGGCAGTCGTCCGGCGACTCTGCCGACGGACAGGAGCGTGATGGCAGACGTGCCCGCTGCCGCGGGTGGCAGTACCGACCCAGGACCGCGCTCGCCCTGGGCGCAGGAGAACGGGCCGTACGACCGGCACATGGAGCGGGGCACGGTCGTGCTGCGGGAGCACAAGGTGCTCTACGTCCCCGTGCCCAAGTCGGGGTGGACGTCAATGCTCTGGCTGCTCGCCCCCCGGGCGGGGCTGACCCCGGAGCAGTTCGCCACGTCGGCGAAGCCCGAGGTCACCCTGTCCATGGCCGTCCACGACATGACCGTGTGGCTGCGGGCCGGCCTCCTGCTGGAGAGCCTCGACGCCTCGGCACGGGAGCAGGTGCTCACCGACGACGGGTGGTTCCGCTTCGCCGTCGTCCGCGACCCGGCGACCCGTCTGTGGTCGGCGTGGCAGTCCAAGCTGCTCATGCGCGAGCCCTACTACCTGCGCGTGTTCGGCGACCAGCCGTGGTTCCCGCGGGTGCCCGAGACCGCGGAGGACGTCCTCGAGGACTTCCGCGCGTTCACGGTCGCGCTGGCGGCGCACGCCTGGGCCGACGACGTGACGGACAAGCACTGGGCCCCTCAGCACATGCTCGTCGAGCGGCTGCCGCTCAACCACGTGGGTCGCGTCGAGTCCCTCCAGGACACCGTCGACGCGCTGCACGCCCACCTCGGCGACGACGCGGCGAGCATGCGGGACCTGCCGCGCGACAACCGCGCCCTGCTGCCGTACTCCCCCGCGATCTACGACGAGGCAACGGCCGGGACGGTCCGCGGCCTGTTCGAGCGCGACTACAAGCAGTACGGGTACGACGAGGTCGTCGCCGGCGACGACGCGGACACGCTCGCCGCCTGGCGGAGCGAGGTCGCCGACCGGCTGTCGACCGTGCGCGAGGTCATCGCGCGGCACGAGCGGCTGGCGGCGTTCCACACGGTGTCGCAGAAGCAGCGGGCGTCGTTGAACAAGACGCTGGACCGCCAGACTCAGAAGCTCGACCGCAAGAGTCAGCAGCTCGACCGCAAGAGTCAGCAGCTGGACCGTCAGCGCAAGCAGACCGAGCAGCTCGAGCAGCGGCTCCACAAGCGGCTGCACGCGGAGCGTCAACGCGTCGCCGGCCTCGAGAGCGACCTGCAGCGGGTGACCGCGCAACGGAACAGGCTGCGCCGCCGCCTCGACGCGCTGAGGTCGTCCACGTCCTGGCGTGCCACCCGGCCGCTCAGGTCGCTCGGACGACTCAGGCGTCGCCGCTGAGCCGACCCATCCGAGGCACGTCGACGGGTTTCACCACCGGCCCGGGCGTCACCGGAGAGCCCGTCGAGACGGCGGGCTGACCTGCGTGTGATGGGTATCACCAGCGTTCTGACCAGGGGGGCGGCCAACCGAGACAGCATCGTTGGGCATGATGGGGCACCTCGGGGGAAAGGCCGTCAGGGGGACATCTGTCTCCCGAGTGCACATCCCGCACCGACGCGTCGTGGGTTTCCGGGTGCCGGTAGTGAGGACGTGAGAATTGGGCTGGGGCAAGAGGCTGGTAGCGGCGGCGGTGACGGCCGTCACGGTGTGCAGCGTCGTCCTGAACGGACCGCGCACCGGCGAGGCGGCGCCGGACGACGGTGCCGGGACGGTGCCCGAGGTGGCTCCTCAGATGGCTCCTCGGCCCCAGCCGAAGGCGGGTCCTGACCGGCCGAACATCGTCGTCGTGCTCGCCGACGACCTGGACGTGACATCGATGCGGTACCTGCCGGGGCTGCGTCGCCAAACCGTCGACGCGGGCACGAGCTTCACCCGTGCGTTCGTGACGGACTCGCTGTGCTGTCCCTCCCGGACGTCGATCCTGCGCGGACAGTACGTGCACAACCACGGCGTGGTCGACAACACCGAGCCGGACGGCGGGTACGTGAGGTTCGCAGACCGGGGTCTCGGGCGCTCGACCATCGGCACCTGGATGCACGACGCCGGCTACCGCACGAGCTTCATGGGCAAGTTCCTCAACGCGTACCCCCAGCCGCAGCACCCCACCCGGGCGCTG
>JBOGEN010000029.1:0-15168 GCA_050743265.1 Actinomycetes bacterium | reverse complement strand
CCCGCGGAGCACTCCGGCCGCGCGCCGCCCCGCGCCCGCCCCGTCCTCCGGGCGAGCACGCCTGGAGCGAGTAAGCGCGCCACTCCTCGTCTGGCTCACGCGCGTCCCCCGTTGGGCGGTCGCGGTGCTGATGGCGGCCCTGGTGGTCGCGGGGCTTGCCCTGGAGGGCCCGGCCGGTGCCGCATGTCTCCTCGTCCTGGGGGCCTTCCTCGGCTGGCTGCTCGCCGTCTCCTGGCCGGTGCTCCCGGCGTCGTCGCGGGTCGTCCGGGTGGTGGTCGTGGTCGCCGTGCTCGTCGTGGCCGTGGTCCAGTCCGGGCTCGTCTGACCCCTCCAGCGGGCTCGGGTCCGGGACGGTATTGACAACGGTTCTCAACCTTGTTGAGAATGATTGTCATGTCTCGGCGCGATGCCCTCGTCCTCGGACTCGCCGGCGCGCTGCTGGCCGCCGGCTGCGGGCCGGGGAGCAGCGACTCGGACGACAGCAGGACCGACGTCGTCGCGTCCTTCTACCCGCTTGCCTTCCTCGCCGAGCGGGTCGGCGGGGCCGCTGCCGACGTGGCGAACCTCACCGCTCCCGGCGTCGAGGCGCATGACCTCGAGCTCACTCCACGCCAGGTCGGCGACCTCGTCGAGTCCGACCTCGTGCTGTACGAGAAAGGGCTCCAGCCGGCGGTGGACGACGCCGTCGGGCAGGCCGACCCGTCGGGCAGGCTCGACGCCACGGAGATCGTCCCGCTGCGCGAGACCCACGGCACCGACGAGGGGCACGGCTCCGGGGACGACCCGCACGAGGCTGAGCTCGGCGCGGTCGACCCGCACGTGTGGCTGGACCCGACGCTGATGGCCCGGCTCGCCACCGCCGTCGGGCAGGAGCTGGCGCGCGTGGACCCGGCCCACGCCGACGGCTACCGCACCCGCGCACGGCAGCTCGTGCACGACCTCAAGACACTCGATCGGCAGTTCGAGACGGGCCTGGACGACTGCCAGCGGCACCTTCTCGTCACCTCTCACGCCTCCTTCGGCTACCTCGCCGAGCGGTACGGCCTCGAGCAGCTCTCCGTCAGCGGCCTCACGCCGGACGCCGACCCCACGCCCGGCCGGCTCGCCGAGGTTCAGCGGGTCGTCGAGCAGGGTGACGTGACCACGATCTTCGTCGAACGGTTGGTGAGCCCGCGCGTCGTGGAGTCCCTCGCGTCCGACACCGGGCTCGACACTGCCGTGCTCGACCCGCTCGAGGGCGTGGCGCACCCCGGAAGGGACGACTACCTCAGCGTCATGCGCGACAACCTCGGAGCGCTCCGTCATGCCCTGGGGTGCCGGTGAGCGCGCCGGAGGAGGGGCCCGTGGGCGCGGCAGAGGGCGCGCGCGTGAGCACGCCCGCGTTCGCCGTCGAGGGTGCCGAGGTCGTGCTCGGCCGGCGTCCGGTGCTGCGTGGTGTCGACCTGGTCGTCGGCCCCGGTGAGCTCGTCGCGCTGCTCGGGGCGAACGGGTCGGGCAAGTCCACGCTCGTCCGGGCGATCGTCGGGCTCGTCCCGTTGAGCGCCGGAACCGTGCACCTGTTCGGCGTCCCGCTGGCACGGTTCGCCGAGCGGCACCGCCTCGGCTACGTGCCGCAGCGTGTGACCGCCACCAGCGGGGTGCCCGCCACGGTGGCCGAGGTCGTCTCCGCCGGACGCCTGCCGCGCCGCGGGCTCCTCCGCCCGACACGGGCCGCGGACCGGGCGGCGGTGCAGCACGCGCTCACCCTCGTCGACCTGGCCGACAGGGGCGGCCAGCCGGTCGGGTCGCTGTCCGGCGGTCAGCAGCAGCGGGTGCTGGTGGCACGGGCCCTGGCCGCAGAGCCCGACCTGCTCCTTCTCGACGAGCCGATGGCGGGGGTCGACCAGCCCAGCCAGCAGGCGTTCGCCGACACGCTCCGCCACCTGTCCGCGGCCGGCACCAGCGTCCTCCTCGTCGCCCACGAGCTCGGCCCGCTCGAGCCGCTGGTGTCCCGGGCCGTGGTGCTGCGCGACGGGCGGGTCGTGCACGACGGTGCTCCCCCACCTGCCTCGGGGCACCACGCGCACCCGGGCCACGACCACGTCCATCCGCACGCCGAAGGCGCCGACCAGGGGTGGCTCTCATGACCGAGATCCTCAGCCTGCCGTTCATGCAGCGCGCGCTGCTCGCCGCGCTGCTTGTCGGCCTCACCGCACCGTCGGTGGGGATCTACCTCGTCCAGCGTCGCCAGGCCCTCATGGGCGACGGCATCGGGCACGTCGCGCTCACCGGCGTGGCGATCGGCGTCCTGCTCGGCACGGCGCCGGTGCTCACCGCGGTGGTGGTCGCGGCGGCGGGTGCGGTGGCCATCGAGCTTGTCCGTGAGCGGGGCCGTACGAGCGGGGATGTCGCCCTCGCGCTGCTCTTCTACGGCGGCATCGCCGGGGGCGTGCTCATCCTGTCGATGGCGGGCGGCGGCAGCACCCAGCTGGTCTCGTACCTGTTCGGCTCGCTCACCACCGTCTCCTCCTCCGACCTGGCCGTGATGGCCCTGCTCGCCGCGCTGGTGCTCGCGGTCACGCTCGGCCTGGGGCGCCATCTGTTCGCCGTGTGCCAGGACGAGGAGTTCGCCCGGGTCACCGGGCTGCCCGTCCGCGTCCTCAACCTGCTGCTCGCCGTGACCGCCGCCGTGACGGTGACCGTGGCCATGCGGGTCGTTGGCGTGCTGCTGGTGAGCGCGCTCATGGTCGTGCCCGTCGCCACAGCACAACAGGTCACGCGCGGGTTCCGCAGCACGGCCGTCGCGGCGATGGGGCTCGGCGTCGGCTACGCGCTCGCCGGGGTGGTGGGCTCGTACTACGCGGACTCGCCGTCCGGGGCGAGCATCGTCGTCCTCGCCATCGGCGGGTTCGGTGTCGCTGCGGTGGTCACCGCGCTGCGCGGGGTCCGGGCCCGCGGTACGCCCGCGCCCGCGGCCGAGGACGACCTCGCGATCAGCCCGGGGCACGCGTCGTGAGCGGGGACACGACCCGCGGTCGCATGACACGGCAGCGTGCGGCGGTGGCCGCGGCGCTCGACACGGTGGACGACTTCCGCAGCGCCCAGCAGCTGCACGCCCTGCTGCGCGACCGGGGCGACACGGTCGGGCTGGCCACCGTGTACCGGACACTGCAGTCCCTCGCCGACGCGGGCGAGGTGGACGTGCTGCGCGTCCGGGAGGGCGAGTCCGTCTACCGGCGCTGCCGCAGCGACGAGCACCACCACCACCTGGTCTGCCGCGGCTGCGGGCGCACGGTGGAGGTCGAGGGACCCGCCGTCGAGCGCTGGACGGGGCGGGTCGCGGAGGACCACGGCTTCGTCGACGTGAGCCACACGCTCGAGGTCTTCGGCACCTGCCCGGACTGCGCCCGGTGATCGTGAGGGCTGACTGACCGGAACCCGCTCCCTCAGCCCTCACGATCACGACGGGGACGGGTTCGGGAACGGGTTCGGGGATGGGTTCGGGGGCGGGTTCGGCAGTGCCCCGCCGTAGCGACGGTCGCGGGCCGCGTACTGCTCGATGGCCCACCACAGGTGCCGGCGGTCCACGTCCGGCCAGAGCGTGTCGAGAAAGCACAGCTCGGCGTACGCCGACTGCCAGAGCAGGAAGTTCGAGATGCGCTGCTCGCCGGACGTCCGCAGGAACAGGTCGACGTCGGGCATGTCCGGCTCGTCGAGGTAGCGCGACAGCACCCGCTCGTCGACCCGGTCCGGCTTCACGCGGCCCGCGGCCACGTCGCGGGCAAGCGCGGCGGCCGCGTCGGCGATCTCGGCACGTCCGCCGTAGTTCACGCACATGGTGAGCGTGCACACGTCGTTGTCCTGCGTGAGCTCCTCGGCGACCTCGAGCTCGCGGATCACGCTCTTCCACAGCCGTGGACGACGTCCGGCCCAGCGCACCCGGACGCCCATCTCGTGCATCTCGTCGCGGCGGCGGCGAATCACGTCCCGGTTGAAGTTCATGAGAAACCGCACCTCGTCCGGCGAACGCTTCCAGTTCTCGGTCGAGAACGCGTACGCCGAGACCCACTGCACGCCGGACTCGATCGCCCCGCAGACGAGGTCGAACAGCGCCGCCTCGCCCGCGGTGTGCCCGGCGGTACGCGGCAGGCCGCGCTGTGCGGCCCAACGGCCGTTGCCGTCCATCACGACGGCCACGTGCCGCGGGACGGCGTCGACGGGCAGGTCGGGCGGTCTCGCCCCGGACGGGTGGGGGTCCGGCGGCCGGACCGCGTGCGGGTGCGGGCGACGGACGGGACGACGGCTCATCTCGGCCGCCACGCTAGCCGCTTCGCCCCCTACCGACCGCTCAGCCCCGTGCCAGCCGCTCAGCACCGTGCCGGCCGCTCAGCCTCGCTCGAGCAGCGGCAGTGACCGCAGCGACTGCTCCAGGTGCCACTGCAGGTACGCGGCCACGAGACCGCTGCCCTCTCGCCGGTGGCGGGGGTCGGACGCGTCCGCTGTGGGCCAGTCGCCGGCGAGCAGTGCGCCCAGCAGGGTGAGGGTCTCCGCCGCCGGCGTGGCCGCCCCGGGCACCCGGCATTGCGGGCAGACCACCCCGCCGCTGACCACGAAGGCCCGGTGCGGCCCCGGGGCGGTGCAGCGCGCGCAGTCGTCGAACGAGGGGGCGTACCCCGCCACTGCGAGCGAGCGCAGCACGAAGGCGTCCAGGACGAGGCCGGGGTCGTGCTCGGCCGCGGCGAGCGTGCGGAGGCCCCCCACGAGCAGCAGGAACTGCTGGGTGGCGGGTTCCCGCTCGGTGAAGGTGAGCCGCTCGGCCGTCTCCAGCATCACCGTGCCCGACGTGTACCGGCCGTAGTCGGAGGCCAGCCGCCGCCCGTACGGCGTGACCGTCTCGGCCTGGGTGACCGTGTCCAGCGAGCGGCCCGCGTAGAGCTGCAGGTCGACGTGCGTGAACGGCTCGAGCCGCGAGCCGAAGCGCGAGGTCGTCCGCCGGACGCCTTTGCCGACCGCGCGCACCGTGCCGTGGTGGCGGGTCAGCAGCGTGACGATGCGGTCGGCCTCGCCCAGCTTCTGGGTCCTGAGGACGACCGCCTCGTCGCGGTACAGGCTCACGCCTGCCATTGTCCGGCATCCGGGGCCCCGCCGGGGGGACCCCGGGTGCGCGGACCCGCCTAGATCGGGTCGCTGAGGGCGGCCCGGTTCACCGCAGAGACGACGGCCTTGAGCGAGGCGGTGACGATGTTGGCGTCCACCCCGACGCCCCAGAGCACCCGCTCGCCGATGGCGCACTCGACGTACGCGGCGGCCTGGGCGTCCCCGCCGGCGGACATGGCGTGCTCGGCGTAGTCCAGCACGCGGACGTCGTGGCCGGTCTGCGACAGCGCGTCGACGAACGCGGCGATCGGGCCGTTGCCACAGCCGTGCAGGGTCTGCATCTCGCCCGCGACCTCGACGTTCACGGAGAGCGCGTCGACCCCGCCCTCGGCCGAGGACGTGTGGTGGGAGTTCAGCGCGACCGGCGCGTTCCGCCCGAGGTACTCGGCGGAGAAGACCTCCCACAGCAGCTCGGCCGACACCTCGCCCCCGTCGGCGTCCGTCCGCGCCTGGACCACCTGGCTGAACTCCACCTGCAGCCGGCGCGGCATGTCGAGCTGGTGCTCCGAGCGCATGAGGTACGCTACCCCGCCCTTGCCCGACTGCGAGTTGACCCGAATCACGGCCTCGTACGTCCGTCCGACGTCCTTCGGGTCGATCGGCAGGTACGGGACGGCCCACACGAGGTCGTCGACGCCCACGCCCGCCGCGGCGGCGTCCCGCTTCATCGCCTCGAGGCCCTTGTTGATGGCGTCCTGGTGGGAGCCGCTGAACGCGGTGTAGACGAGGTCGCCGCCGTACGGGTGCCGCTCGTTCACGGGCAGCTGGTTGCAGTACTCCACCGTGCGGCGGATCTCGTCGATGTCGGAAAAGTCGATCTGCGGGTCGATCCCCTGGGAGAACAGGTTCATGCCGAGCGTGACGAGGCAGACGTTGCCGGTGCGCTCGCCGTTGCCGAACAGGCAGCCCTCGATGCGGTCGGCACCGGCCTGGTAGCCCAGCTCGGCCGCGGCCACCGCGCAGCCGCGGTCGTTGTGCGGGTGCAGGGACAGGACGAGCGAGTCCCGCCGGTCGAGGTGGCGGTGCATCCACTCGATCGAGTCCGCGTACACGTTGGGCGTGGCCATCTCGACCGTCGCCGGCAGGTTGACCACGGTCTTGCGGTCCGGGGTCGGCTCCCACACGTCGCCGACGGCGTTGCACACGTCGACCGCGAACTCGAGCTCGGTGCCGGTGTAGGACTCCGGCGAGTACTCGAACAGGACGTCCGTCTCGGGGACCGTCTCGGCGTACTTGAGACACAGCTGCGCCCCCCGTACCGCGATGTCGCGGATCCCCTCGCGCGGCAGGTCGAAGACGACCCGGCGCTGCACGACCGACGTCGAGTTGTACAGGTGGACGATCGCCTGCTTGGCGCCGCGAATCGACTCGAAAGTCCGCTCGATGAGCGGCTCGCGGGCCTGGGTGAGCACCTGGATGACGACGTCGTCGGGAACCAAGTCGTCCTCGACGAGATGGCGGACGAAGTCGAAGTCGGTCTGGCTCGCCGCGGGGAAGCCGACCTCGATCTCCTTGTAGCCCATCCGGACAAGCAGCTCGAACATGCGGCGCTTGCGGTCCGGGCTCATCGGGTCGATGAGGGCCTGGTTGCCGTCACGCAGGTCCACCGCACACCAGCGCGGGGCCTCGGTGATCCGGCGGGCGGGCCAGGTGCGATCCGGCAGGTCGACGGTGATCTGCTCGTGGAACGGCCGGTACTTGTGGACCGGCATGGTGGACGGGCGCTGCGCGTTGCGCATGGATCGGGGCCTTCCTCGACGTCACGGGAGCCGGCACAAGGCTGTCCTCCGCGGCGAGGGACCGGCCTTAGGGCATCCCGCCGCGGCAGCCAAGAAGGAGCAGGCAACCGGTACGCACGGGCCAGACCTTACCCCCCTCCCCGCAGCAGCCCAACGGGCGGTGGGCACGTGCTCACATCGTGGACACGCCGTGTCCGGACCCTCGGCCACGCGAGGCCTCAGAGACCGAGCCTCAGAGACCGAGCCTCAGAAGCCGAGCCGGCGCAGCTGTTTGGGGTCGCGCTGCCAGTCTGCGGCGACGGCGACCCGCAGGTCGAGGTACACCGGCGTCCCGAGCAGGGCCTCGATCTGGCGGCGGGCCCGTGTCCCCACGTCTCTGAGCCGGCTGCCCTGCGCGCCGATGACGATGGACTTCTGGCTCGCGCGCTCGACGAAGAGATGGGCGTAGACGTCGAGCAGCGGCCGGTCGTCCGGGCGGCCCTCCCGCGGGAGCATCTCGTCCACGACCACCGCGATCGAGTGCGGCAGCTCGTCCCGTACGCCGTCGAGCGCGGCCTCCCTGATGAGCTCACCGACCATGACCGCCTCGGGCTCGTCGGTGAGGTCACCCTCCGGGTAGAGCGGCGGGCTCTCCGGCAGGTGCCCCACGAGGACGTCGGCGACCGTGTCGACCTGGAAGCCGGCCGTGGCCGAGACCGGGACCAGGTCGGCCCAGTCCCCCAGCGCGTTCGCGGCGACGAGCTGCCCGGCGACCTGGTCGGGGCGGACGAGGTCCGTCTTGGTCACGAGCGCCACGACCGGTGTACGCGGGGCGAGCTGGGCGAGCCGCTGGGCGACCCAGCGGTCCCCGGGCCCGACCTTCTCGTCGGCGGCGACGCAGAAGCCCACCACGTCCACCTCGGCGAGCGTGGACAGCACGAGCTCGTTCAGCCGCTCCCCCAGCAACGTGCGCGGCTTGTGCAGGCCGGGGGTGTCGACGAGCACGAGCTGGGCGTCCGGACGGTGCACGACGCCGCGGATCGTGTGCCGTGTGGTCTGGGGCCGGCCGGACGTGATGGCCACCTTCGTCCCGACGAGCGCGTTCGTCAGCGTCGACTTGCCCGCGTTCGGCCGGCCCACGAGGCAGGCGAACCCGGCCCGGTGCCCCGCCGGGTGGTCCCGCGGCATCAGGCCGTCGGTGGGGGCGCTCACGACGCCGAGTCTCTCGTACGGGGCCTGCCGTCCTGGGCGGTGGCACGGGCGAGCAGCGCGAGGGCAGCCAGCACGAGAGCCGCTCCGGCGGTGGCGGCCGGCGTCAGCCGCTCCCCCAGCACGAGCACGCCGAGACACGTCGCCACGACCGGCTCCGCGAGCCCGAGGGTGCCCACCGTGCTCGCAGGCAGCCGCGACAGGCCGCGGTTGAGCAGCAGGTACGCCAGCGCGGTCGGCACCAGGCCGAGGTAGGCGGCGGTGGCGAGGGCACCAGGGGCGGCCATCTCGGACGGGTCCCCGAGCAGGAGTGCCGGAGCGAGCAGCAGGGCGGCCCAGGTGAACGCCGATGCCGCGACGAGGTCAGGCGGCTCGCCGGCCGTCACCCGGGACTTCGACGCGACGACGTACGTCGAGTACGACGCGCCCGCCCCGAGCGCGAGGAGCACGCCGGGAAGACGCAGCGGGCCCGACTCGTCCCCGCCCAGCACCAGCAGCGTGAGCCCCACCACGGCCGTGGACGTGGCGACCACCCACGTCCGGGACACCACGCGCGTGGCCGCCGCGGTGAACAGCGGCACGCTGCCGATCGCGACCAGCGTTCCCACCGCCACCCCCGCGACGACGACGGCCCCGAGGAACGTGACCTGGAAGCCGGCCATCCCGACACCGGCGACGACCGCCGCCGGACGACGCAGGGCCCGCGGCAGGCCTGCACGGCCCGGGCCGGTCAGGCGGACGACGAGCAGCAGCCCCGCGGCCGCCACCACCAGCCGCATCGCCCCGAGCGGGGCGGCGGGCAGGTCGGGACCCAGAACCCGCGCGGTTCCCACCGTGCCGAACAGGCTCGCCGCGGCGACGACCAGCGCGACGGGGACCGGCCCCGTCGGCGTCTGACCCGTGGGCGTGGTGCCCGACGGGGGCGACGGTGTCGGGGACGACGGGGCCGGGGACGACGTGGTCAGCGGGCCTCGACTCGGGAGTGCGCCACGCCGTCGGGGCCGGCGAGGAACAGCGGGACGCCGGGGGTGAACTCCACGAGCGTGCGGACGTCCTCGGCGACCGGACCGGCCCCCTCGGTGACGAGCGCGGCCGCCTCGAAGCTGCGCGCACCACTCGACGCCGCGGCCACGACCGCCGCCCGCAGCGCGCTCACGGTGAGGCTCGGGTCCGCGTTCTCGACGGTGGCGGCGAGGTACGTGCGGCCGTCGGTGTCCCGCACGCACGCGCCCTCGAGCTGGCCGGTGTGCGGTGCGTAGCCCCGCGGGCGTGCGGAGCGGGCCAGCGTGAGGATCTTGGCGTCCTCCGGGTCGAGGGCGTCCGGGTCGACGGCGTCCGGGGCGAGGGGGTGCGGGTCGGGGCCGTCAGCGTTGACCGGCATCCACGGCCTCCGTGTCGCTTGGTCGGGTGCGCGGCTCCCCGCTGCCGTTCTGCACCGGGACGTCGCCGTCGGGGGTCACGAGCACCGTACCGATGCGGTTGCGCCGCCCGGACAGGCTCTCCGCGGTGAGCGTGAGGTGCTCGACGTGCACGCTCGCCCCCGGGATCGGCACCCTGCCGAGCCGCTTCGCGAGCAGGCCGCCGACCGTCTCCACGTCCTCGTCGTCGAGCGTGACGCCCACGATCTCGGCCAGCTCCTCCAGCGGAAGGCGCGAGGTCACCCGCAGCACTCCGCCGGCGAGGTGCTCGACGGGCGCGTCCTCGACGTCGTACTCGTCGGTGATCTCACCCACGATCTCCTCGAGGATGTCCTCGATCGTGACCAGGCCCGCGGTGCCCCCGTACTCGTCGACGACGACGGCGACGTGAGTCCGGGCCGCCTGCATCTCGCGCAGCAGCGCGTCCACCGGCTTGGAGTCCGGGACGAACGTCGCCGGACGCATCACCGACTCGACCCGCTCGGTCGACTCGCCCTCGTGGTACTCGTACGTCCGCCGGACCAGGTCCTTGAGGTAGACGATGCCGACGACGTCGTCGAGGTTCTCCCCGGTGACGGGGATGCGGCTGAACCCGCTGCGCAGCGCGAGCGACATCGCCTGGCGCAGGGTCTTGTGGTGCTCGATGAAGACGACGTCGGTCCGCGGCACCAGCACCTCGCGGACGAGGGTGTCGCCCAGCTCGAACACCGAGTGGATCATCGCGCGCTCGCCGGACTCGATGACGCTGCTCTTCTCCGCGAGATCCACGAGGTCGCGCAGCTCCGCCTCCGTCGCGAACGGGCCCTCGCGAAGGCCCTTGCCCGGGGTGAGGGCATTGCCGAGCAGGATGAGCAGCCGCGGCAGCGGCCCCAGCACCCGGGCCAGGGCATGGACGACGCCGGCACTGGCCAGCCCCACCGCCTCGGCGTGCTGGCGCCCCAGCGTCCGCGGAAACACACCGACCGCCACGTAGCTCACCAGCACCATGACGCCGACCGCGAGCAGCAACGCCTGCCACTGCTCCGCGGTGTGGTCGAGCAGCAGCACGGTGACCAGCGCGGTGGCCGTGAGCTCGCAGATGACGCGCAGCAGGAGCAGCAGGTTCAGGTACGGCGCGGGGTCGGACACCACCTGCTGCAGGCGAACCGCCCCCCGCCGCCCGTCCCGCACCAGCTCCTCCGCCCGCACCCGGGACAGGCGGGAGAGCGCCGTGTCCACCCCGGCCGCGAGCCCGCCAACGAGGACGAGCAGCGCCGCGGACACGAGCAGCCAGATGTCGCCTGAGGTCATCGGGGCCGTCCCTCGGAGGTCTCGCCGGCCTGCGCGTCCCGCCAGGACGAGATGAGGCTGCGCTGGAGCCCGAACATCTCCCGCTCCTCGTCCGGCGTGCCGTGGTCGTAGCCGAGCAGGTGCAGGATCCCGTGCGTGGTGAGCACGGCCAGCTCGTGCTGCGCCTCGTGACCCGCGGCCCTGGCCTGCCGCTCGGCGACCGTGGGGCAGAGCACGACGTCACCGAGAAGGCCGGGCTCCGCGTCGCCGTCCTCGTCGGTGTTGGCCGGTCGCAGCTCGTCCATCGGGAAGGCCAGGACGTCGGTGGGCCCGGACTCGTCCATCCACTGCACGTGCAGCTGCTCCATGGCGTTCTCGTCCACGAGCATCACCGACAGCTCGGCGAGCGGGTGGATTCCCATCCGGTCGAGCACGTGCCGGGCGACGCCGACGAGCGCGTGCTCGTCCACCACAGCGGTGGTCTCGTTGGCGATGTCGATCGTCACGACGCCTACCCGTCCCGTCCGTCGCGTGTCTCAGCGCCCGCGACTCGGCCGCTGGCCGTCGCGCTTGCCCTTGCCGCCGCGAGCGGGGCCCCGGGCGGCGTTCTCGGCGTCGTACCGGCCGTACGCGTCCACGATCTCGCTCACCAGCCGGTTGCGGACGACGTCGTGGCTGGAGAGGTTCGTGAAGTGCACGTCGTCCAGCCCCTCGAGGATGTCGCGGACGACGCGCAGGCCGCTCCGCGTCCCGGCGGGCAGGTCGACCTGGGTGACGTCGCCGGTGACCACCATCCGCGACCCGAAGCCGAGCCGCGTGAGGAACATCTTCATCTGCTCGGGCGAGGTGTTCTGCGCCTCGTCGAGGATCACGAACGCGTCGTTGAGGCTGCGGCCGCGCATGTACGCGAGGGGGGCGACCTCGATCGTGCCGGCGGTCATGAGCCGCGGGATCGAGTCGGGGTCGATCATGTCGTGCAGCGCGTCGTAGAGAGGCCGCAGGTAGGGGTCGATCTTCTCGTACAGCGTGCCGGGCAGGAACCCGAGCCGCTCGCCCGCCTCGACCGCGGGCCGGGTGAGGATGATGCGGTTGACCTGCTTGGCCTGCAGCGACTGCACCGCCTTGGCCACGGCGAGGTACGTCTTGCCTGTGCCCGCGGGGCCGATGCCGAACACGATCGTGTGGTTGTCGATCGCGTCCACGTAGCGCTTCTGGTTGAGCGTCTTGGGCCGGATCGTGCGACCCCGGTTGGACAGGATGTTGAGGGTGAGCACCTCCGCGGGGCGGGCGCCGTCAGCACTGCGCAGCATCGCCGCGGACCGCTCCACCGCCTCCGGGGTCAGACCCTGACCGCTGCGCAGCACGGCGACGAGCTCGTCGAACAGGCGCTCGACCAGGGCGACCTCGGCCGGGTCACCGCTCACCGTGATCTCGTTGCCGCGCACGTGGACGTCGGCGGAGAACTCACGCTCGACCACTCTGAGGAGCTCGTCACCGGAGCCGAGAAGGCTCACCATCGACAGGCTCGCGGGAACGACGATCTTGTGCTGCGCCTGGGTACCCTCACCGGCGCTCTGGCTGGTTCCGGCCATGGGTCGGCCTCGCGGCCCCTTCGCCCTGCCCTCCGGTCTCGGTCATGACGGACCCGCCCATCGTACCGGCCCCTGGCTTGATCAGAACCTGCTCGTTCGGCGCCCCACGGCGGTCTGGGGCCTCCGCGGGAGCCGTCCGGCTCGCGGGTCAGCCCGGACAGGTGGCTACCGGGCGGGCCGGCTCACCCGGGCGGCCAGGAGAAGCCTCGACCGCCCAGCACGTGGGCATGGGCGTGGAAGACCGTCTGGCCGGCTCCGGAGCCTGTGTTCAGCACCATCCGGTACCCCGAGGACGCCACGCCCTCGGACTCGGCCACCTCGCCGGCCACCCGGACCATCTCGGCGAGCGTCTCTGGGGCGGCGGCAGCGAGGTCGACCGCCGTGGCGTGGTGCTCGCGCGGGATCACCAGGACGTGCGTGGGGGCCTGCGGGTTGATGTCCCGGAATGCCACCGTCCGGGGCGACTCGCGGACCACCGTCGCCGGGACGTCCCCGGACACGATCTTGCAGAACAGGCAGTCGCCGGACGACACCTCACGCTCCCCTCGCACGGGTCGATCTCCGTGATGCTACGACCTCGGCCGAATGCGCCTGACACTCGGCGGGATCGCGTGTAAACCAGCCCTCGAGGGTGCGCGTCGTACTGTCGTGGCTTCGACGATGGTGGCTGCGCCGACACTGGGGTGGGGGCGCGTGGACACGGTGGCGGCGTGGGACGCCGACGAGGCGGTCACGTCGCTGTACGCCGCCCACTACCGGTCCCTCGTCCGCCTCGCCACCCTCCTCCTGCGTGACCAGTCGTCCGCCGAGGAAGTCGTCCAGGACGCCTTCGTCGGGATGCACGGCGCCTGGCGACGCCTGCGTGACCCGGACAAGGCGCTCGCGTACCTCCGCCAGTCGGTCGTGAACCGGGCCCGCTCGGCCCTCCGGCACCGCGGTGTCACCCAGAAGTACGCGCCAGCCCCGATGCCCGACGCCCCGAGCGCGGAGCACGGAGCACTGGGCCTGCTCGAGCAGCAGCAGGTGGCGGCTGCGCTCCGGACCCTGCCCACCCGGCAGCGCGAGGTGCTCGTGCTGCGCTACTACGCCGACCTCTCCGAGGCCGACATCGCCGAGGCGATGGGGATCAGCCGCGGCGCCGTGAAGAGCCATGCGTCCCGGGGCATGGCGGCCCTCCGTACCTCGATGGAGGCGCACGCGTGACCCGGGGCGACGACGAGTTCGAGGCCATGCTGCGGCGGGCCCTGCACGCCGAGGCCGACATGGTCGTGCCCGAGGGCGACGGCCTGTCCAAGATCAGGGAGCGGGTCGCCACGCAGAAGCCGTGGCATGCCTGGCTGCGCCCGTCCCTGCTCGCGCTCGGCACTGCCGCCGTCGTCGGTGTCGGTGGTGTGGGTGCGCTCGTCGCGCAGCAGGACACCCAGCAGGCGCCGGGTGGCCCGGCCGCCGCCGGGCCCGCGACCCATATGACCGGATCCCCCTCGCCGTCGACCGACGCCTCGACGAGCGCACCCGCGGCGTCGGCGTCGGCCTCGGCCCCCACGGGTGAGCCTGCCTCGCCGACGGCTGCCGTCCCCCCCGTGAGCCCGTCGGGGGACGGTCCGCTGTCCGCGGCGACCGTGCCCGTCTACCGGGTGGGCCAGACCGAGTCCGGACCCCGGCTGTACCGCGAGTTCACCAGCGTCATGGCGCCGAGCGGTGCCGCCGGCGAGGTCGCCGCGGCCGTGGCGGAGGCCGTGGACGGCGATGCGGTCGACCCCGACTACTCGTCGCCGTGGTCGAGCGGAGCGCGGGTGCGCTCCGTGTCGGTGGCCGGCGACCGGGCCACGGTGGACCTCTCGGCCGCTGCGGCGGACACGCTCGCCGGACAGGTCGAGGCCCAGCAGCTCGTGTGGACGGCGACCGCGGCGGACACGTCGGTGCGTCGCGTCCAGTTCGAGGTCGAAGGCGACCCGACCGGCGGCCCGGTGGCCCGGGCGGCGCAGGCCGAGGTCCTGGCGCCCGTCTGGGTGATCGACCCCGCCCAGGGCGCGTCCGTCGGCCGGACGTTCACCGTGCACGGCGACGCCTCCGTGTTCGAGGCGAACGTGTCCTGGCAGGTGCTCGGCCGGGGCGGCGAGGTCGCCGACGAGGGGTTCGCGACGACCAGCCAGGGCGCTCCCGGACGCGGCACGTGGTCCACCCAAGCCACCGTCGACACGCCGGGGACGTACGTCGTGCGCGCCTTCGAGTCGTCCGCGGAGGACGGCTCGGCCCGCTACGTCGACACGAAACAGGTCGTCGTGCGGTAAAGCGGGCAGCAGGGACCTGCTGGTGGCATGATCACGCCGAGTGGCGTGACCCACGATCTGGTCGGACGGACATGCCGGGGGCGGCGGTCCGAACCCGACCATCGCAGGTCGGGGCCGGACGAGCCGGGGGCGGCGGTCCGGCCCCGACCTCTGTCCCGGCTCCACCTCTGTGACAGCCCCGATCTCTGTTCCGGCTCCGGTCAGCCCCAGCGCCCGGTCGAGGCCAGGAGCACGGCCGCTGCCGCGACGCCCGCCGTCGACGTCCGGAGCACGGTGGGCCCGACGTGCACGGGCCGGGCCCCGGCCGTGCAGAAGGCGCCCAGCTCCTCGGGTGCGATGCCCCCCTCCGGCCCGACGACGAGCACGAGGTCGCCGTGGCGAGGCAGGTCGAGCCCGGCGAGGGGGGCGTCCGCCTCCTCGTGCAGGACGAGGCCGGCCGCTGCGTCGCCCAGCCTGGCGGCCACCTCGGCCGTGGAGGCGCACGCCGTGACCTCGGGCACCCGGGCGCGGCGGGACTGCTTGGTCGCCTCCCGGG
>JBOGEN010000028.1:0-20880 GCA_050743265.1 Actinomycetes bacterium | reverse complement strand
GGACGGGGTCGCCGGCGGGGACGACGCCGTGGTGCCCGCCGCGGTCGCGGCGGGACGCGAGGGTTGCCCGAACCCCACGAGAAGGGCACCGACGAACAGCAGGACGGCGACCACCGCCGCCAGGGACTGGGCGAACCCGACCACCACGGCCGCCCCCCGCGGACGGCCCATCACTAGGGCTGCACGCCCAGGCGGCGCGCCGACCGGGCGCGCTGCCGCGACGACCGCAGGCGCCGGAGCCGCTTCACGAGCATCGGGTCGAAGGCCAGCGCCTCGGGACGGTCGAGCAGGGCGTTGAGCACCTGGTAGTACCGGGTCGCCGACAGGTCGAAGGACTCACGGACCGCGTGCTCCTTGGCGCCCGCGTACCGCCACCACTGTCGCTCGAACGCGAGGATCTCGCGCTCGCGCTCGGTGAGCTCACCCGCCGGGCTCTGCGGTGCCTCGGACCGGGCGTTGGCGGCGTCCATCCAGCAGCTCCTTCGTCGACCGGGGGAAGGCGGGCGACCGCAGGCCATCGTACGGCCGGGCTCGGCCGCCGGGGCCACACCACGCCGCACCGCGCCGGCCCGACATGTCCGCTGGACGGAAAAACGCAGGTCAGGACAGATCGGGCGGTCCTGAGACGACAGGTCAGGACAGGTCGGACGGGTCCGTGTTAGCCCCGCAGACGATCACGGCCACCCGGTCCCCGCGCTCCGGCGCGTACGCCCCGGTGAGCAGGGCCGCCACCGGGGCGCAGGCACCCACCTCGGCCGCGACCCGCAGCCGGTCCCAGAGGAGCCGGCGGGCCTCACGCAGCGCCTCGTCCGGCACGAGCACGCTCGACGCCCCGGTCCGGCGGAGCACGCCGTACGGGATCTGGCCGAGACGCCGCGCCCCCAGCGCGTCGGCCGCGACGCCGCCGACCTCGACGTCCACCGGCTCCCCCGCCTCGGACGCGGCACGCCATGTCGGGCAGTGCTCGGGCTCGACCCCGACGACGTGCGCGCGGCCCTCCAGCGCGGCCGCGATGCCGGCGGCGAGGCCTCCACCGCCGACGGCGACGAGCACCGTGTCGACTCCCGGGGCCTGCGCGGCGAGCTCGCGCCCGAGGGTGCCCTGCCCGGCGACCGTGCCGTGCTGGTCGTACGCGTGCAGGACACGGGCACCTGTCTGCTCGGCCCGGGCCAGGCTGGCCGCCAGCGCGTCCGCGTACCAGTCGCCGGTCTGGGTCACGTGCGCCCCCAGCGTGCGCAGGCGGGCGACCTTCACCGGGGACGACGAGACGGGCACGAAGACCTCGGCCGTCACACCGAGCTCCCGCGCGGCGTACGCGACGGAGAGGCCGTGGTTGCCCCCGGAGGCCGCGATCACCCCCGCGTCGGGGACGCGCCCGTCCAGCAGGTTCGCGAACGCCCCACGGACCTTGAACACACCCATGTGCTGCAGGTGCTCGAGCTTCACGACAACTCGCCCCGGAGTGCCGAAGAGGTCGGGCTCGACCTCGAGCACCGGGGTGCGGCGCACCCGGTCCTGCACTCGTTCCGCGGCGGCCTCGACGTCCGCGGCCGTGACCGTGCCCCCGTTCATGACCATGCGGCCATCATGGCCCCGGCTGCGCGCCTGGCCGGACGTGGAGGTCCCTGCCTGAACGGATCGTGAGACACCGATCACGTTCGGTGGTAAGCAGGGAGGTACCCCTGCCCGACGGAGAGGTCCCTATGGACCGCCAGCCCGAGGCAGATGCCGCTCACGCGCAGACGCCGGTCATCCACCTGGCCCGAGACCAGGAGTTCCGCGGACTCCTCGAGTCGGCTCCGGACGCCATGGTGATCATCGACAGGGATGGCGTCATCGTCCTCGTCAACGAGCAGACCGAGGCGCTGTTCGGCTACGACAGGGACGAGATGGTGGGCCGGCCTGTCGAGATGCTGGTCCCGGAAGAGATCCGCGGGGTGCACCCGCAGCACCGGGACGGCTACTTCGCGGACTCCCGGACCCGTCCGATGGGCGCGGGGCTCGAGCTCAACGCGCGGCGCAAGGACGGCTCCGAGGTCCCGGTCGACATCTCGCTGAGCACGTTCGACAGCGCCGAGGGCCCGCTCGCCACCGCGGTCGTCCGGGACATCACCGACCGACGGGCCAGCGAGGAGAAGTTCCGCGGGCTGCTCGAGTCCGCGCCTGACGCCATGGTGATCGTGGACCAGTCCGGGCGGATCGTGCTCACCAACCGGCAGACCGAGGGGATGTTCGGCTACTCGCGGGACGAGCTCGTCGGCCAGCCGGTAGAGATCTTGGTGCCCGAGGACGTCCGCGAGCGGCACCCAGGCCACCGCACCTCCTACTTCACCGACCCGCGCACCCGCCCCATGGGGGTGGGACTGTCGCTGCGCGGCCGCAAGCGGGACGGGACGGAGTTCCCCGTGGACATCGCCCTGTCCTCGATCCAGAGCGAGGGCGGCACGCTGGCCACCGCAACGGTGCGTGACACCACCGAGCGCCACCGCCTCGAGACGGAGCTGCGGGACGCCCGGGACGCGGCGGACGCGGCGAGCCGGGCCAAGACCGTGTTCCTGTCCCGGGTGAGCCACGAGCTGCGTACCCCGCTGAACGCCGTGCTCGGGTTCGCCCAGTTGCTGGAGATGGAGGACCTCGAAGAGGACCAGCGGGAGAGTGCGCTGCACATCGCGCGGGCCGGGCGCCACCTGCTCAACCTCATCAACGAGGTCATCGACATCGCCCGGATCGAGGCGAACGAGCTCACCCTGTCCCTCGAGCCGGTCGAGCTCGCGGAGATCGTCAACGAGGCGGTCGAGCTCGTCCGCCCGCTCGGCGTGGTCGAGGGCATCACCCTGTCCGTGCAGACCGAGAGGGAGACGTTCGTCCACGCCGATCGTCAGCGCCTCCGCCAGGTGCTGCTCAACCTGCTGGCCAACGCGGTCAAGTACAACCGGCGCGAGGGCATGGTGTGGGTGTCATGGGAGACCACGGCGGACGGGGGGACCGTCGTCGCGGTCCGCGACACCGGTCCTGGGATCCCGACGCAGGATCTCCCGCGGCTGTTCATGCCCTTCGACCGCATGGGCGCCGAGCAGACCGACGTAGAAGGCACGGGCGTCGGGCTGGCCCTGTCGCTGCGGCTGGCCGAGGCGATGGGCGGCACCATCACGGTGGACTCGGTGCTGGGCACGGGCAGCTCCTTCCGGCTGACGCTCCCGCCGGCGAGCGAGCCGGTGACCGCCGTCAGCGCCGCGACCGACGACCCGGTGGAGGACGTGTCCTCCACCCGGGACCAGGCCCGCCGCGTGGTGCTGCTCGTGGAGGACAACCTCTCGAACGTCCGGCTGGTCGAGCGCATCCTGGCGCACCGGCCTCACTGGCAGCTCGTGCACACGGTGTACGGCAGGAGCGCGCTCGATCTGGCACACCGGCACCACCCGGACCTCGTCCTGCTCGACCTTCACCTGCCCGACATGCCCGGCGTGGACGTGCTCCGCGGGCTCCGTGGCGACCCGCTGGCCGCGGAGTGCCCGGTGTACGTGGTGAGCGCGGACGCCACCGCCGGGCAGCGCCGGCTCCTGCGCGGGGTGGGGGCCGACGGCTACCTGACCAAGCCGCTGGACGTCCGGGAGTTCCTCGCGCTGCTCGACGCGGTGCCTGTCCGCGGCGGGGTCTGAGGCGACGCACCCGGGTCTGGCGCAGAATGACCAGTGACACCAGCCCGGCAGGGCACGTGACGACAGCGATGTGGAGACCGGCCATGGCGACTCGCGTCCAGGTGGTGCTCGACTGCCACGACCCGCAGGCACTCGCTGCGTTCTGGGCAGATGCGCTGCGCTACGAGCGCGAGGACCACACCACCGTGATCGAGGGGCTCACCACGGCCGGCCGTCTGCGTCCCGAGGAGGTCGTGGAGGTCGAGGGCGGCAAGGCGTTCCGCGACCTCGCGGCGTGCCGGGACGCGGCCGGGGTCGGGCCCCGGCTGCTGCTCCAGCGGGTCCCCGAGGACAAGGCCGGCAAGAACCGGATGCACATCGACCTGCACGTCGGCGAGGACGCCGCGGCCGCCGAGGTGGAGCGGCTCACCGGCCTCGGCGCCCGCGTGCTGTGGACGATCGCCGACCGTGGCCCGCTCACCACGACGATGGCCGACCCCGAGGGCAACGAGTTCTGCGTGAGCTGACCGCGCGGGGCGCGCCTCGCACGACCCGCGCGGTCACCCGTCCGCAGGGTCACCCCGTCCGTCCCTCACACGACCGCGCCGGAACCGCTGCGCTCGCTCCGTTGCCCGGGACGCTTGGTGACCGCCTGGGCGCTTCGCTTGGGCCCCGGCGGCGGGTTGCTGTTGTACCGCTCGAGGATGATCGCCAGCGGCGTCGCGGTGAACATCGACGAGTACGTCCCGACCAGGATTCCGACGAGCAACGCGAGGGCGAAGTCGGCCAGCGAGTCACCGCCGAGCAGGAGGAGCGCGGTGAGGATGAACACCGCGCCCAGGCCGGTGTTCACCGTACGGGGCACGGTCTGCAGTACCGCGCCGTTGGCCACCTGGCTGAACGGGGTCCGCCGGTTCGCCCCCCACAGCTCGCGGATCCGGTCGAAGACGACGACGGAGTCGTTCACCGAGTACCCGATGACGGTGAGCAGCGCGGCGAGGAAGACGCCGTCCAACGGCTTGCCCAGCCACGCGAACACGCCGACGACGAGGAGAACGTCGTGGAACATCGCCGCGACGGCGGCGGTGCCGAACGTCCACCGGAAGCGCATCGCCAGGTACACGAGCTGCACGAGCAGCGCGGCTCCCAGCGCGATCAGTGCCTTCGTCCGCAGCTCGTCGCCGAGGCTGGGGCCGATCAGCTCGTCGCTCTCCTTCGTGACGTTGCCGCCGACCTCCTCGAGTGCCTGCCGGATCCGGACCACCTGCTGGTTGGTCAGGTCACCGGTCCGTACGGACACCTCGCCGTCCCCGGAGGTCTGCACGACGGCCCGGGGGAAGCCCGCGTCCGAGACGGCCTCGCGCGCCGTGTCGGCGTCCACCGGACGCGACGTGGAGTAGTCGACGAGGCGTCCGCCGGTGAACTCCACGCCGAGCTCGACCCCGCGCAGGCCGATGCCGCCGAGCGCGAGGACGAGGGCCACCCCGCTGGCAGCGAGGAACCGGTTGCGGTACTGCATGAGGTTGATGCGGTGGCCGCTGAGCCACGTGCGGACGCGCCCCTCCTGCGCGATACCGCTGAGCCCCGGTCTGCCCTGGACGCTCTTGCGGTTCACCACCCATTCGGAGAGCACGCGGGCGACGAGCAGCGCGGAGATCAGGGACGCGAGCACACCGATGGACAGGGTGACACCGAACCCGCGCACCGGGCCGGTGGAGAGGAAGAACAGCAGTGCCGCGGCCAGCAAGGTCGTCACGTTGGAGTCCGCGATGGCCGAAAGGGCGTGCCGGTACCCCTGGACGAGGGCGGCCCGCAGGCCCTTGGCGGGTCTCGCGA
Source organism: Actinomycetes bacterium (assembly GCA_050743265.1). Lineage (GTDB taxonomy): Bacteria > Actinomycetota > Actinomycetes > JBOGEN01 > JBOGEN01 > JBOGEN01. The sequence goes on along the minus strand of JBOGEN010000028.1, from coordinate 15,406 downwards.
GGTACTCCTCTCTCGCCCGTTCGTACACGAGCACGTTGGCGTCCACGGCCATGCCGATGGCGAGCACGAAACCGGCGAGGCCGGGCAAGGTGAGCGTTGCACCGAGCGCCACCAGCGCCCCGTACGACAGCAGCCCGTACGCCACCAGCCCGACCGCAGAGGCGAGACCGACGAGCCGGTACACGATCATGATGAACAGCGCGGTGAGCACGACGCCGATGACGCCGGCCTTGGCGCTCGCGTCGATGGCCTCCTCGCCGAGCGTCGGCCCGACCGTGCGCTGCTCCACGGTCTCCACCGGGACGGGCAGCGCGCCCGCCTGGACGAGCAGGCCCAGGTTCTTCGCCTCGTCCTCGGAGAAGTCGCCTGTGATCTGCGTCGTCCCGCCGGTGATGCCGACGTTGCACTGGACGCTCGGGTCGACCTGCGGGGACGAGATGATCTCCTTGTCGAGCACGATCGCGACCCGGCGACGGGGGTCGCCGGGCGGGGCGCAGGCAGCCTTGCCGGTCAGCTCGGCCCAGGCGTCGCCGCCTCCGCTGAAGTCGACGGTGACGAACCACCCGCCGATCTGCGGGTCGATCTGCGCCTCGGCGCTGGTCACGTCGTCGCCGGTGAGGGCCGTGGGGGCGAGACGCAGGCGCTGGCCCGCCTCGTCCGGCAGGATGCGCTCGTCGGAGGGGGCCTTGTCGCCGGCGCTGTCGGCGTTGTCGCCGGAGCCGCCCGGGGACGCCTCGGGTGAGGGGGTCGCGCCGGGGGTGGGCTTGGGCGGTGCGATCCCCTCGACCGGATGGAAGGTGAGCTGCGCGGTGCGGCCGATGACCCGGGACGCCTCCCGCGGGTCCTGCAGCCCTGGCAGCTCGACGATGATGCGGTTGTCCCCGGACCGGGCCAGCGTGGGCTCGGCGACGCCGAGGGCGTCCACGCGACGGCGCAGCACCTCGAGCGTGCGGTCGGTGGCCTCCGCGTTCGCCTCGACCGTGGGCGAGTCGCGTGTCTCGAGGACGATCTGCGTCCCGCCCTCGAGGTCGAGGCCGAGACGGGGGTCGATGGTCAGGCTGGTGACGAGTGCGGCGGCGGTGACAGCGAGCGCCAGCAGCGCTCGCACCAACGGGGCGCGTGACATGGTGGCCTCTCGGACGGGGCCGCCGCGGGAGTGGGACGACGGCGTCGGCGGACGGGACTAGCGGACCGCCGCCACCGGCGGTGCTCGTCCGCTCGGCAGACGCGCGCAGCCTAGTCCCGCGACCGAGGCGTCCTGCTCGGCCACCCCGTACACGGACCCGGTCGGCCCGGCGTGCACGGCGGGTGCCGAGGAGAGCGCCGCGCCGGGGCGCTTGCCCTGCTGGTCCGTCGTGCCCGACGGTGCGACCCGCGGCGCGTCGGACGGCCCCTCGCAGGCGTGCGGGCCGGGGCCGGACGCCGTCGGGTACGCCGGCGAGAGCGCCTCGGAGACCGCGGACGCGGGGGTTCCCGTTGCCGCCCCCGTGAGGCCGGTGAGGAGGAGCGCGAGCAGGCCGAGGACCGCCGCGTGGACACTCGCCACCCGAGGCACCGCCACCTCCCGAGTCATGGCCTGCCGACGACCGTACCGGACGGCGGGGGGTGAGCCGCCCGCCTCGGGGCACCCGGCTCCGGGCAGTGGACCGTGATCGCGTGCAGGCGGCCGGACGTGAGGATCCCTTTCCTTGCTCGACACCTGTGAAGTGTGAATGATGGTGTTGATCCTCACGGGCACACGGGTCCGTCCCTGGGCGGTCCAGGAGATGAAGGAGGTCCCCGATGGTCGGACGCATGTGGCGCGGGTCGGTCCGGCGTGAGCAGGGTGACGCGTACGCCGCGTACATGAGCGAGACAGGGCTGCGCGGGTACGCGAGCACGCCGGGCAACCTCGGCGCGTACATGCTGCGGCGGGACGTCGAGGAGCACAGCGAGTTCGTCATGGTCTCGCTGTGGGAGTCGATGGACGCGGTGCACGCCTTCGCCGGCGACGACCCGGAGATCGCGGTCTTCTACCCCGAGGACGACGCGTTCCTGGTCGACCGCGACCTGCACGCCACGCACTGGACGGTCACCGACGCCGCGTCCGTGGCAGGCCCCTGACCTGACGCGTCAGCGCGACGGCGTCGCCGTCTCTTCGGTGCCGGGGTCCCAGACCGGGGCGCCGATCCCGCACTGCATCGGGCAGGCCGGCTCCCGGTGCCGGTGTCGCGGGGCCGGGATCGCGGGTGCGCCCTCGACCGGAGCCGGCTCCGGCTCGGGCTGGGCGAGCACGTCGTCCCGCACCTTCGTCCAGGCCAGCAGGGCACCGACCGCGAGCATGGCGGCACCGATGACGGTGGCGCCCCGGTAGCCGTCCGTGAACGCGGCCGGGTTCTGGTAGTCGTCCCCGGACAGGCCGACCGCGGTCGGCAGCACGGCGACGGCGAGCAGCCCGGCCGCACGGGCGACGGCGTTGTTGACCCCGCTCGCGATGCCCGCGTGCGCGACGGGTGCGGCACCCAGCACGGTGGCGGTCAGCGGCGCCACGGTCAGCGACAGCCCGAGCCCGAACACCACCACTCCGGGCAGCACATCGGTCAGGTAGGAGGCGTCCGCGCCGACCCGCAGGAGCAGAAGCAGGCCGACGGCGGCCACCAGCGGGCCGAACGTCATCGGCCTGCGGGGCCCTATCCGTTGCGCGAGCTCGCCCGCACGCGGCGAGAGCAGCAGCATGAGCACGGTGACGGGGAGCAGGGCCACCCCGGCCGCGGTCGCGCTGAACCCGGCCACCACCTGCAGCTGGACGACGAGGAAGAACAGTGTGCCCCCGAGGGCGCCGTACACCGCGAACGTCGTGAGGTTGGCCGCGGTGAACTGCGCGGAGGCGAAGATCCCGGTCGGGAGCATCGGGTTGCGGCCCCGTACCTCGACGAGCACGAACGCGGCGAAGGAGAGCACGCCGACCACACCGGCCCCGAGCACCGCCGGGGACGCCGCCCCCTGCTCCGGCGCCTCGATCAGCGCGTACGTGACACCCCCGAGCCCGAGTGCGGCCAGCCCGGCACCGCCCAGGTCGAACTGCCCGGTCGCAGACGGGTCCCGGCTCTCCGGGACGTGCCGCAGCGCGGCCAGGACGACGGCGAGCGCGAACGGCACGTTGATGAGGAACACCCAGCGCCAGCTCACCGCGTCCACGAGGTAGCCGCCGACGAACGGGCCGACGGCCGTGGTGACTCCGGCGAGCCCGGACCAGATGCCGATCGCCTTGGGACGGTCGGCAGGGTGGAAGGACGCCTGGATGATCGCCAGCGACCCCGGGGTGAGCAGCGCTCCCCCGATGCCCTGGAGGGCGCGGGCCACGACCAGCAGGCTGACGTTCGGGGCGAGCCCGCACAGCAGCGACGCGATCGCGAACCACACCACGCCGACGACGAACACCCGGCGGCGACCCAGGCGGTCCCCGAGCGAGCCGCCGAGCAGGATCAGCGCAGCCAGCGTGAGCGTGTACGCGTTCACGACCCACTGCAGGCCGGCTACGTCGGCGTCGAGATCACGGCCCAGCGTCGGCAGCGCGACGTTCACGACGGTCGCGTCGAGGAAGGCCATGCCGGTGCCGAGGATGGCCGCCGCGAGCACCCACCGGCCCCTCGCCTCGCCCAACCTCAGGTACTGCGTCGGCGCGGGCGCGCTGTCCGACACGGTCGCCCTCCCTCTGCTGCGGCACCGGGGAGAGCGCTCGGCGCGATCACGGCATTCCCCGGCGCCCGCCGGCCCGCGTCAGCCTGCCAGGTCGTCGGCCTCCAGGCGCCCGAACCGCTCGGCCCAGTCGGTGACCTTCTCCCGCGGGTCGACCCCGTCGGAGGCGAGGAACGTCGGGCGCAGCTCGTCCTCGTCGTAGTACCGGTGGAAGACGGGCGTCGCCCCGCCCGACATGGGCGGGACGATCCAGGACCAGTCGGCGGGGCAGCGCCGCCCGGCGGCCTCCTCCCGCTCGAGGTGGGTGAGGAACCGCTCCGACTCCGTGTGGTGGTCGGTGATGGTGACCCCGGCCTTGTCGAAGGAGTGCAGGACGGCGACGTTGAGCTCGACCAGCGCGCTGTCCTTCCACAGGGAGCGGTTGGCGGTCGTGTCCAGCCCCAGCCGGCGCGCCACCTCGGGCAGCAGGTCGTAGCGGTCCGGGTCGGCGAAGTTGCGCGCGCCGATCTCGGTGCCCATGTACCAGCCGTTGAACGGGGCGGCCGTGTAGACCACGCCCCCGATCTCCAGCGGCATGTTGGAGATCGCCGGGACGCCGTGCCAGCGCAGCCCGAGCTCGGTGAACCAGGGCAGGTCCGGGTGCGTGATCTCCACCTCGAGCAGCGCGTCCTCTGGCAGCTCGAACGGCACCGGGCCCTCCGAGGGCGTCTCCACGACGAGCGGGAGGACGTCGAACGCGGTGCCAGGGCCGCCGCGCCAGCCGAGGCTGCGCGCGGCCTCGGTCAGCGGCACCTGCGACGGGTCCCCGAGGACGCTGCCGCCGGGCTCGCGGTATCCGGCGTACCGGATGATCTGGTCGTTCCAGATGTTCACGCCCGGCGCCCCGGGCGGAGGCGCGGGGAACACGGTGAGCACGGGCCGGATCTTGCCCCCGTTGGCCGCGAGACGCAGGTGCTCGACGCACTCGGTCGCCACCTGGTCCGCGGTGATGGCGTTCCGGCAGTCGCGCACCTTCAGGCTGCGCCAGTACAGCCGGCCGATGCAGCGCGCCGCGTTGCGCCAGGCGACCCGGGCGCCGAACTCGAGCTCCTCAGGGGTGTGCTCGTACGTGCCGAACAGGTCGATCTCACTCAGCACCTGGGTGACCCGCTGCTCGGCCGACCCGGCGCCCGGGTTCTCGGCATGGAAGAGGCGGACGAAGTGCGTCGCGGCGGCGGGGTCGACATCGTCCGGCCGCGTGAAGCGAGGCGCGGGCAGATGAGAACGCCGTCGTCGGTGTCGGCCTCGGAAGTCCGGCAGAAACGGCATCGAAGGCTCACAGGGGAGAACCGATTCGTGCGGCACCTACCCTCCCACAGCAGTCCGGACTCCTCTTCAGAGGGTGTCGCCCGACAAAGTCCCCAACGCTGCCCGGGACGCGACGGAGCCCCGTGCACGCACGGCGCGCACGGGGCTCTGTCACCGAAGGGGCTGCGAGTTCAGGCAGCCGCCGGTACGCGGGTCAGACGACGCGCTTCATGACCCCGCGCTGGACGAGACGGGCCCAGGTCGCGGGACCGACGTTGCCGGTGCTGCGGTAGCCGACCCGCCTCTGGAACGCGGCGACGGCGTGCTTGGTGCGGGAGCCGTACCGGCCGGTCGCATTGAGCCCGAAGCCGTTGGCACGGAGCCGGCGCTGCACGACGTTCACGCGGTCACCCGTCGCGCCCGGCTTCACCGGGAGCAGTGCGGCCCCGTGACCGGGACGCACGGCCTGCGGCATGAGGTCGTACGACCAGATCGCAGAGATCTGGACCGGCTGGCCGGTCCGCGGGGCGTGCAGCACCCGACCGCCGCCGACGTAGATCGCGACGTGGTAGATCGACGACGAGGGACGGCTGCGGTTGTTCGCCCAGAAGACCAGGTCGCCCGGCTTCCAGTTGCTGCGGGCGATCTTGCGGCCGGCGGACCACTGCTGGCGGGACACCCGGGGGATGCTGACCCCGGCGAAGCGGTACGCCCGCTGGGTGAGCCCGGAGCAGTCGAACGCGTTGGGGCCGGTCGCGCCCCAGCGGTAGGGGTCGCCCATCTGGTACATGGCGTACCGCAGGGCGCTGCCGGCGGGGCTGCGTGTGGCGGCCTCCGCCTGGTGCGGGGTGAAGAGGCCGGGGCCGACCAGGGCGGCCGCGGCCAGCGCCAGGACGACCAGGGCGCGAAGGACGCGGAGGGGGCGGGAGGAGTGGAGGGCGGGGAGCGTGTGTGGCGTCGCAGGCATGGATGACCTCGTGCGCCTGCGAGGTGAGCTGTCGGGTTCGGGCTGAGGTTGCCCGGCCACCGGTCGGTGGCTTCACCCCGAGGCCCGGTCTCCCGGGCCGGGGATCGTGCGATCCCCCGCTCCCACCCGGAGCCAATCGTGTCGCCCCGGCCAGGGGCGGGACTCGGCGTCCGGCCGGGCGGCCCCACCGTTCGGCGGGACCCCTAGGGCTTCGTCGTGCGCAGGGACTCCCTTGAGCGCTCTTGCCGGTTTCCGAGGCCCCCGTTCACTGCCGTCCCGAGTCGCCAGAAGGTGGCGTACAGACCCCGATGTCACGACTTTCAGGCCAGCCAGCGGATGAGGGCCGCGGTCACGGCAGCACTGCCGACGACGACGAGGAACGGGGCCCGGAGCAACAGCGCGAGCACGGCGACGCCGACCCCGGCCGCGCGCGCATCCAGCACGAGCCCGCCCTCGGTGGACACCGTCTGGGTGGCCGCCAGCGCGGCCAGCAGGGCGACCGGGAGCAGCAGGGCGACGTGCTGCACGGGCGGACTGCTCAGCACCCGCTGCGGCACCGACAGCCCGGCCACCTTGAGCAGGTAGCAGCCGGCGCAGGCCACGAGCACGGAGACCCACATCAGCCGGATCCCCGCTCGCTGCCGCGCTCGCTGCCGCCCGGACCGGCCTGTCGACCGGCGTCGTCGGACTCCGCCTCCGGCGTGCTGCCGCCCCACCCGGACATCAGGCCCAGCGCGGAGGCGACCGCGGCCGCGAGCAGGACGGGCACCCCGACGGGCGTGACCGGCACCGCGAGTACAGCCACCGCGGCCGCCACGAGGGCGACCACCCAGGGCTCACGGCCTCGCATCCGGGGAGCGAGCAGCGCCAGGAACGCAGCCGGCACCGCCGCGTCGAGGCCGAGCACACCAGGGTCGGACAGCGAGCTGGCGCCCAGGGCGCCGACCAGCGTGCCCGCGTTCCACAAGACGTACAGCAGGAGGGCGGTGGCCCAGAAGGCGTACCGGCCCTCCCGCTCGTCCTCGGTCCGGGTCGCCATCGCGGTGGTCTCGTCGATGACGAACTGGGCTGCGACCAGGCGGCGCAGCCCGCGGACACCGAGCAGAGGGGCGAGCCGCAGCCCGTAGAGGCTGTTGCGGGTGCCGAGCAGGACGGCGGTGCCGACCGCGGCCGGTCCACCGCCCCCGCCCCCGAGCACGCCGATGAGCGCGAACTGCGAGGCGCCGGTGAACATCACGAGCGAGAGCACGCAGGTCTGCGCGAGCGAGAGGCCCGCGGCGCTCGAGAGCGCCCCGAACGACAGGGCGTACGCCCCGGTCGCCACGGCGATGCCGCCCGCGTCCCGCAGGACCGCGGGACGCCGTGCCGGCCAGGTCGTGCCGCCTGCGGTGTCAGTACCATCATGGCTTTGACTCATGTACACGCGGACAGCGTAGGGCCCTGCGGAGACAGGGGCGAGCCGGAACCGGGGACGAGTCCGGGCCGGGCGGTCGGGCGCGGCGTGACCGGGCAGGGGCGGGCAGGGCTGACCAGGCGGCTGGTGGCTAGGCCGCCGCGCCGTCCTGGTCCCGTCCTCGCTGTCGTGGGATCGGTGGTGAGGCGGGCGGAGGAGCGGGGGGCGGCGTGTCCGCGTACGTCGGCCTGGCCTGCTCGGGAACGGCGACCTCGTCCTCGCTAGGCCGCTGCGCCGGCACGTGCGGCACGTGGGCGGCCGTGCCAGGCCGGAGCAGCCCGGGACGGATCCACTCGGACGCCCCCGCCACCGCGGCACCGAACGCGATCACCGCCGCCCCGGCCACAGCGTCCAGGAGGTAGTGGTTCGCCGTGCCCACGACGACCACGGTCGTCGCGATCGGGTACACCACGCCCACCGCCCGGACGACCGGGCGCTTGGAGACGCGGAACAGGTACCACCCACACCAGACGGCCCAACCGACGTGCAAAGACGGCATGGCGGCCACGGGGTTCGCGAGGCCCTCCATCCCGGACGGGACTCCCCCGGAGCCGCCCCACCAGCCCCAGGCGGCCCAGGTCGCCATCGTGTCGTCGAACCCGGGCAGCATCCGCGGCGGCGCCGTGGGCAGCAGCCAGTGTCCGAGGAACCCGGCGGCGGTCGCGACGAGCAGGGCCGTACGCCCGCGGCGGTACGTCACCCGGTCGGTGCGGAACAGCCAGACCAGCACGATCGGGGTCACCAGGTAGTGGCAGAGGGCGTAGAAGTAGCAGCTCGCCACCGCCACCAGGGGGATCGCACCGAAGGCGGCGTTGAGCCCTGCCTCCACGTCCAGCCCGACGAGCTCCTCCGCTTCGAGGATCGCCCGCCCGGTGGCCAACGCCGTGCCGGTGTCGCCGACCGCCCACAGCCGGGCGACCTCGTAGGCCAGATAGGCGAGTCCTGCGACGAGGAGCTCACGCCGTGTGTCCGAGAGCCGTCGCGTCTGGGCAAATGAGGAGTTCACATGACCCAGCGTCACGTCTCACCCACCCCAAAAACATCGGGGGAGGACCTGGTCCTCCCCTGAGCCTCTACCCTCATCCCCCTCAGGGGAGGTTAACCGCCATCTGAGGGGCGCGGGGCGATCGTGGCAACACCTGGTGAATTCATGACCGGAACGGGGGGTGCCGCGTCATCCGTCTGGGCGGCATGCATGCCGCCCGCGTCGTCACGGCCGCCGGAACACCGCCACCTCGGCCGCGAGCGTCACGCGTACGGGAGCGTCGAGCCGGCTCACCCGGTCACGCAACGTGTCCGGATCGACGTGCCAGGCGCTGGGGCCCATCGCGGCGAGCGCCACCACGTCCTCGCGCGGCAGCGACAACGGGACGCGGACCTCGCTCTGCCGGACCCGGGTCACGTAAGGGTCGAGTGCGCTCGCGAGCCTGTCCTGTTTCTGCGGGTCCACCCCGAGCAGGCCGAGCGGCCCGACGAGCTCGCCCAGGTGGTCGGGCAGCGGGGTGACCACCACGAGAGCCCCGCCGGGGCGCAGGACGCGGGCGAGCTCGGGTCCGTTGCGGGGCGCGAACACGTCGAGGACGACGGCGACCGCTCCGTCGCGGACGGGGAGTGGTCTCGTCACGTCGCACACGACGGCTCCGGCCCGCGGGTGCGCGCGAGCGCCGCGACGGGCCGCGTACGGGGAGGCGTCGAGCGCGAGCCCGACGTACTCGGGCAGCCGGTCCAGGGTGGCGGCGAGGTGGTGGCCGGTCCCGGCGCCGACGTCGAGCAGCGCCCCCACCGGCACGGCCGATGAACCCACCTGGCCAGTGGAAATCGCCGCGGCCGCCCCGGAGTCGGCAGTGACGGCCTCCACGGCCGCCTCCACGACCGCCTCGACGAGCGACCGGTGGTGCCCCGCCGCCAGGACGGCCTCGCGGGCCGCGACCATCGCTGCGGTGTCACCGGCGAGCCGCGTCCGCCCGGACGTCAGCGTGACGTGGCCCTGCCGCGCCACGTCGAAGGCATGGCCGGACGCGCAGCGCAGCGTCCGCCCCACCGCGTCGAGCCCCGCCGCACAGTGGGGGCACCGCAGGAGCCGGACGACCTCGGGCAGCATCAGCGTCCCACCCGGGGCAGCGTACGGGCGGTCGGGCGGAGCGGTCAGTACGGGCGGCGGGGCACCCGGGACTCGGACGGCCGCGCGCCCGACCGTGGCCTGAAGATCAGCGTGGTGACCACGAGGCCCAGCGCACCGACGACCATGAGGATGATGCCGACCGCCTCGAGGTCGATGCCCCCGAAGCTCATGCCCAGCGCGTCGAACTGCCCCGCGGAACCTTCGAGGTCGGTCGCGAACACGATGATCGCGCCGACCGCGAGCAGGAGGATGCACGCACCGATACCCATCGGTGTCACCTTTCGTCGTCGAACCCGCAGGCCGAACCTAGTCGGCCCTGGGCCACGCGCTCACGGAGGGGCACACGGCGGGCGGCTCAGCGCTCGTCGAGCACCGCGTGGAGGAAGGTCTTGGTGCGCTCGTGCTCGGGTGCGGAGAACATGTGCTCGGGGGTGCCCTGCTCGACGATCTGTCCCTCGTCGAACATGAGCACGCGGTGGGAGACGTCGCGGGCGAACTGCATCTCGTGGGTGACGATGAGCATGGTGATCTCGGTCGTGTTCGCGATCTCGCGCAGCACGTTGAGCACGCCCGCCACGAGCTCCGGGTCGAGCGCGGACGTCACCTCGTCGAGCAGCAGGATGTCCGGCTCCATCGCGAGCGCCCGGGCGATGGCCACGCGCTGCTGCTGACCGCCGGAGAGCTGGGTGGGGTGGGCGTCCACCTTCTCCGAGAGACCGACCATCTCGAGGAGCTCGCGGGCCCGCTGCTCGGCCTCGGTCTTGCTCTTGCCGAGCACCTGGACGGGGGCCTCGGTGAGGTTGCGCAGCACGTTCATGTTCGGGAACAGGTTGAACTGCTGGAACACCATGCCGATGCGCTTGCGGACCTTGCGCATGTGCTTCTCGTCGGCGGCGACGAGGTGCTCGCCCTTGCGCATGTGGCTCAGCGGCTCGTCGCCGACCCAGATCACGCCGCCGTTGACGTGCTCGAGCGTCATGAGCAGGCGCAGGATCGTCGTCTTGCCCGACCCGGACGGGCCGATGAGCGTGACCCGTTCGCCGCGTGCGACGTCGAAGTCGAGCTCGCGCAGGACGACGTGGTCGCCGAACTGCTTGACGACCTTGTCGAAGTGGACCATCGGCGCGCCCCCGTCGCGCTGGGACGGACGGGGCGCCGGCGACACGGGCTCAGTGGGCAAGGCGCTTCTCCAGCCTGCGGACGAGGAGGGACGTGGGGTAGCTCGCGAGCAGGAAGATGACCCCGCACAACGTGTACGGCTCGATGTAGCGGAAGTTCTGCGAGCCGACCTCCTTGGCAACGCCCACCATGCACATCACCCCGATCGCGAGCAGCAACGGCACCTCCTTGAACATCGAGATGGCGTAGTTGCCCAGGGCGGGCGTCACGTTGCGGATCGCCTGCGGCAGGACGATCGCGACCCACACCCGCCGGGTCGGGAGCGACAGGGCGGTCGCAGCCTCCCACTGGCCCTTGGGCACGCCGTCGATCCCGGCCCGGTACACCTCCGACGTGTACGTCGCGTAGTGCAAGCCGAGGCCGAGCACCCCCGCCGTCATCGGGCTCAGCGTGACACCCCAGGACGGCAGCACGTAGAAGAGGAAGAAGAGCTGCACGATCAGCGGAGTGCTGCGGACGAACTCGACGAAGGCCTGCATGGGGACCGTCACCGGCCGTGGGCCGACCCGGCGCGCGAACGCGATGACGAGCCCGAGGGCGAACGCGACCACACAGCCGAGCAGCGTCGCCTGGATCGTGACGACGAAGCCCTCCAGCAGGTCCGGAAGGATCTCGAAGGCGTAGTCCCAGTCCCAGACCGTCGTCATGGCACCGGCTCCGAGACCTCGGGCATGCGGAAGAGGCTGCGCCGGGCGGGAGCGAGCCCCACCCGGCGCTTCGCGCGCACCTCGAGAAGGTTCATGAGCAGCGTGAAGGCGTACGCGATGACGAAGTAGAGGACGAGCGCGACCGTGTAGGCGAGCACCGAGTCACCCGTCGCCTGGCGCAGCGACTGGGCCTCGAACGTGATGTCGGAGAGCGTGATGAAGAGCACCAGCGCCGATCCCTTGAGCAGCTGGATCAGCAGGTTGCTGAACGGCGGGATCATGCCGACCCAGGCCTGCGGCAGGATGACCCGGTACATGCGCTGCACCGGCGAGAAGCTCAGCGCGACCGCCGCCTCGCGCTGCTCCCTCGGCACTGCGGCGACAGCGCCCCGCACGACCTCCGACCCGTACGCGCCGTAGTTGAGACCCAGCGCGATGATGCCGGCGGCCATCGGCTCGAGCTTGATGCCGAGGAACGGTAGCGCGAAGAAGATCCACAGCAGCTGCACGAGCAGCGAGGTCCCTCGGAAGAACTCGACGAACACCCGCGAGCCCGTGCGGATCCCCACCGACGGCGAGGACGCCGCGAGCCCGAAGACGAACGACACGACCAGGGCGAGGGCCGCGCCGCCCAGAGTGAGGACGAGCGTGACGACGATGGCGGACTGGAAGTCCGGCAGCGTCGTCACGACATCGGAGAGGAAGTCCATGACTCGCAGCCCCGTGGGCCCGGCTCAGCCGCCGCAGAGCATCTTGGTGGTGACGTCGTCCTCGGGCAGCTCGGCCTCGGTGAAGCCGTACGGCTTGATCAGCTCGAGCAGCTTGCCGCTGTCCTTGAGCTTGGCGAGCTCTGTGTTGAACGCGTCGACGAGCGGCTGGTCGCCCTTGCGGAAGACCGCCGCACCGCAGCCGAGCTGCTCCTTGCCGTCCACGACAGGGGTGAACGGTTCGGTGAGCTCGACCTTCGCGCCCTCGTTCGTCTCGAGCAGCTGGCGCAGCGAGATGGTCGTGAGCGCGAACGCGTCGATGCGGCCGGCGGTGAGGGCCTCGAACCCGCTCTGCGGGTCGGGCAGGACGGTGATGTTGCCGCTCTCGACACCGTTGCCCTCGGCGTACCCCTGCTCGACGGCGCCGGTCATGACGCCGACCTTCACGCCCTTGTCCGCGACGGACTTGTAGTCGGTGAGCCCGTCCGGGTTGCCCTGGGGCACGAGGAACGCCCCGGGCGCGCAGTACTCCGGCTCGGAGAACAGGGCCTGCTGACAGCGTTCGGGTGTCACGAACATGCCGGCCGTGACGACGTCGAAGCGATCCGCGTTGAGGCCAGGGATCAGCGAGTCGAAGCCGGTCAGCTTGCTGCGGATCTCCCCGATGCCGAGCTGCTTGAAGATCTCGCCGTGCACCGCGGGGGCCTCGCCTTTGAGCTCGCCGCCCTCCTTGTACGCGTACGGGGCCTCGTTCGCGAAGCCCACGGTCACGTACCCCTGGTCCTTGAGCTTCTGCAGCGTGCCACCCTCGGTGTCCGCTCCGGTGCCGACCTCCGAGCGTGAGCACGCGCCCAGCAACCCAGGCGCGAGCAACAGGCCGCCCGTCACGGCACCGCGCCGGACGAGATCCCGTCGGGACATGGAGGTTCTCTCGCTCACCACTTCGCCTTCCCCTCGACTGCAGGGCGAGGGCGACGCCGCGCCCGTGGTCTCCCGGCCGCGGTGCCACCCCGGAGCCTTGAACGGTCACGTGACCGTACCCGGCTCGACCCTCTTGTCAACATTTGGCTGTTATTGTGGTCAACTTGTCATTCGACCCGGCCGCACGTCTGACCGCTTCGCCAGAAGGGTATTGGTACGTGGCCAGCCCCCCGCGTTCGCCTACCCCGCAGGGTCTCCGGCCCGTGCGCGAGGCTGTCGGCGTCCGGCTGCGACCGGTCGCACGCCGCTCCACCGTCGGGCTGATCGCCGAGCAGCTCCGCGAGGCGATCCGCGACGGCACGCTCGCCCCGGGCATGCAGCTGCGGGAGGGCGAGCTCGCCACCCAGCTCGGGGTGAGCCGTGGGCCGTTGCGCGAGGCCGCCCAGCGCCTCGTCGCGGAGGGCCTGCTCGTGAGTGCCTGGCACCGTCGTCTCACCGTAGCCCGGCTCGGTCCCGCCGACGTCCGCGACCTGTACGCAGCCCGCGGGGCCGTGGAGGGAGCGGCCTGGCGTGCGGTGCTCGCGGGCGAAGATGCTGCCGGAGCCGCGGACCGCCTGGCCGCGGCTGCGCACGAGGCGGGCGGGATGGACGTCGCCTTCCACGAGCGTCTCGCGACCGAGTCCGGCAGTGCCCGCCTCCAGCGTCTGCTCGGCACCCTCCTGCTCGAGAGCCGGCTGGCCGCTGACAGCACGCGACCCATCGGGGACCCGACGGCACGGACGAGGGCCCACGACGCCATGGTCGGCGCCCTCCGGGACGGCGACGAGGAGCGCCTGCTCGCCCTCAACGCCGAGCACATGAGCGAGGCCGTGGCCGGTCTCGGTCCGAAAATCCGGCGCGATTGTTGACATTTCACCCAGCCTGGCGAACCATTCCGCACAAACCGCGACGGGGCGTGCGAGGTCGCACGCCCTCGTTCGTCATGACAACCCATCCCCGTCTTGCTCCGGAGGAGCCATGCGCCCTTCCTCACGACGCCGCTGGCTGAGCCTGCTGGCCGTCGCTGCGCTCACCCCCGCATTCGCGGGCTGTTCCGGCTCGACACCGTCCGGCGAAGGGGGCGGCGACGGTGACGGCCGTGGGCCGATCACCTTCGCCCGCGGAAAGGACACGACGGGCCACCTCCAGGAAGTCCTGGACACGTGGAACAAGCAGCACCCGAAGGAGAAGGTCACGCTGCACGAGCTGCCCGAGTCGGCGGACGAGCAGCGTGCGGGCATGGTCCAGAACTTCCAGGCGGAGAGCGGCGAGTACGACGTCGTGGGCGCGGACGTCGTCTGGACGGCCGAGTTCGCGGCGCGTGACTGGATCGAGCCGCTCGACAAGGAGACGTTCGGCGGCTCGCAGCTCCTCCCGCCCACCGTCGAGACGGGCATGTACGGCGGCAAGCTCTACGCCGCCCCGTGGAACTCGAACGCGGGCTTCCTCTACTACCGCTCCGACCTCGTGAAGAGCCCGCCGAAGACGTGGGACGAGCTCATCGACGACTGCAAGATCGCCGAGCAGAACGACATGGACTGCTACGCCGGGCAGTTCGCCCAGTACGAGGGCCTGACGGTCAACGCCTCCGAGGCGATCAACTCCACCGGCGGCACGGTGCTCAACGAGAGCGGGACCGAGGCCGCGGTCGACAGCGCCGAGGCCAAGGAGGGGCTGGAGTTCCTCGTCAACGGCTTCAAGGAGGGCTACATCCCGAAGGAGGCCATCACGTACGACGAGGAGACCGGCCGTCGCGCCTTCCAGCAGGGCAACCTGCTCTTCCTGCGCAACTGGCCGTACGTGTACGGCCTGGCCAACACGAAGGGCCCGGACTCGAAGATCGTGGGCAAGTTCGACGTCGTGCCGCTCCCCGGCCCGGACGGCCCCGGCGCGTCCACGCTAGGCGGGTACAACCTCGCGGTCAGCAGCTTCTCCGAGAACCAGAAGACCGCGAAGGACTTCATCGAGTTCATGCAGTCCGAGGAGATCCAGCGCAGGGTCCTCACGGACCTGTCGCTGCCGCCTGTGGTCACGTCGCTCTACGACGACCCCGCGCTGCAGAAGAAGCTCGGGTACCTGGCGACGCTGAAGGAGGCCATCCTCCAGGCCGAGACGCGTCCGGTGACACCGAACTACAACGAGGTCACGCTGGCCATCCAGAAGAACGCGTACGAGGCCCTGCAGGGCAAGATGACCGTCGACGAGGCGACGGCCGCGATGGCGGAGGAGCTCAACCAGGCATCCGAACGCTGATGCCCCTCGCGCAGGGGGGGAGCCCGTGGTGGCGTGACGCGGTGTTCTACCAGGTCTATGTCCGCTCGTTCGCCGACAGTGACGGCGACGGGGTCGGTGACCTGGCCGGCGTCCGTGCCCGGCTCCCCCACCTGCGCGACCTCGGCGTGGACG
>JBOGEN010000027.1:0-8344 GCA_050743265.1 Actinomycetes bacterium | reverse complement strand
CAGCAGGCTCGTGCCGCGCGGGTGCGCGACCGGCGTCGCCCGCACCCAGACCCCGACCACGCACGCCTGGAGCAGCGCGGTGGCCAGGGCCAGGACGACCACGCCGGCGTACGCCGCGAGCACGAGGACGCCCACGGCCGCGAGGGCGAGAGCGGCGGGCACCCGGGCATCCTCGCAGCCTGCCGGTGCGGGCCCGGTGGCCTGCCCATGCTGGCCCGG
Source organism: Actinomycetes bacterium (assembly GCA_050743265.1). GTDB lineage: Bacteria > Actinomycetota > Actinomycetes > JBOGEN01 > JBOGEN01 > JBOGEN01. The sequence goes on along the minus strand of JBOGEN010000027.1, from coordinate 8,125 downwards.
CAGCCTGCCCAGTCAGCCGCCGGCGAAGGGCGGGAGCACCTCGACCACCGCGCCGTCCGGCAGGGCGACGTCCTGGTGCGACCGCGTGCCCACCGGGTCACCGTCGACGACGTACGAGCACCGGGCCAGCACGTCGGTGAACCGCGGCTCCGGGTGCCGGGCGCGAGCCGCGTCCAGGGCCTCGGCGAGCGTGCCGGCGGCGTACGGCTCCTCGGACGTCCCTGCCGCGGCCTTCGCCGCCGCCCAGTACCGGATCGTGCCCCGTGCCACGCTCGCCTCCTCGGTCACGCCTGCCGCACCCACTCCAGGATGCGCCCGGCCAGGGCCGGGCTGATCGCACCCTCCGCGTGCCCGAAGCCACGCTCGACCCACAGGGTGCCGTGCGCCCCGGCCGCGTCGGCCAGCGCGTGCGCGTGCTCGAGCGGAAGGTACGCGTCCCTGTCGCCGTGCACGACGAGCAGCGGGACCGGGGCGAGCCGGGCGGCGCACACGGTCGGCGGCTCCGGCACCGGGTCCCAGCCGGTGCCCGTGACGCGAGTCCGGAGCAGGCGGTGGGCGACCACGCGTCCGACCGGTGTCTCCACCACCCAGTGCACCCGGCGCATCGCCGGCGTGCCCCGGTAGTACCAGCGGCTTGGCGCGCTCACGGACACCACGCCGTCCACCCCGCCGTGCAGGGCGGCGTGGCGTACGACCACGGAGCCCCCCATCGAGAAGCCGACCGTCACCACCCGGGCGTACCCGAGGTCGCGCGCCCAGGCGAGCGCGGCGTCCACGTCGAGAACCTCACGGTCGCCCACCGTGGACTCGCCACCGGAACCGCCGTGCCCGCGGAAGTCGAACCCGACCACGCCGGCGCCGGCGGACAGCCACCGCGCCACCGCGGCCACCGCCGGACGCCGCCAGGAGCCGGTGAACCCGTGCGCGAGGACGATGCTCAGGCTGAGCCCACCGGAGCGCTCGGGCAGGTGCACCGCGTCGACGTCCACGCCGTCGGCGGTCCGCAGCAGGCACCGGCGCGGGTGGCCGATCGGCTGGATCCGAGGTGGGGTCTGAGGCTCAGGCCGGCTGTCAGGACCACGGTCGGGCGAGATCGCGTGGGTCACGCCGACTATCCTGCCTCCACGGCCAAGGGAGGTGGCGCTGGTGAGCGCCCTGCTGCTGCTCACGAACGCGCTGCAGCCGTCCGCCGAGGTGCTGCCGTCGCTCGGCCTGCTGTTGCACCAGGTCAGAGTGGCTCCCGCCGAGGCCAGCGCGCTCGTCGACGCCCCGCCCGCGGACATCGTCCTGGTGGACGGCCGGCGCGACCTCCCCCAGGTTCGCAGCCTGTGCCGCCTGCTGCGCACCACCGGCCTGGACGCGCCGCTGCTGCTCGTCACCACCGAGGGAGGCCTCGCCGCGGTCACCGCCGACTGGGAGGTGGACGACATCCTGCTCGACACCGCCGGGCCGGCCGAGGTGGAGGCGCGGCTGCGGCTGTCCCTCGGGCGGCAGGACGCGGCCGACGAGGACGACCCCGGCGAGATCCGTACCGGCGAGGTGGTCATCGACGAGGCCACGTACACCGCGAAGGTCAAGGGTCGCGTGCTCGACCTCACGTTCAAGGAGTTCGAGCTGCTCAAGCACCTCGCGCAGCACCCCGGCCGGGTGTTCACCCGCGCCCAGCTGCTCCAGGAGGTCTGGGGATACGACTACTTCGGTGGCACGCGGACGGTCGACGTGCACGTCCGCCGGTTGCGCGCCAAGCTCGGCGCCGAGCACGAGGCGCTCATCGGCACCGTCCGCAACGTCGGCTACCGGTTCGTGCTCCCCCCCAAGGACAAGGACAAGGCCCGCGAGCCGGCGCACGAGCACTGACGTCCCCGGACGGCGCAGCTCCGTCGCGGACACGTCACCGACGTGCCCGCGCCGCGCCCGCCTCCGACACACCGGTGGCCCTGTCCCACTCGGGGACAGGGCCACCGGTACGTCGACGCCGACGCCGTTGTCGTCGTCGTACGAGACCGCTACGGCGTCATGTCGATCCGATCCGTCGCAGGCGGTGCGGCCGGGCTGTTCGCCGAGAGGTACGCGGTGAACGCGTCCAGGTCGGTGGCGCCGACCAGCCGGTCGGTGCCCTCACGGAGCACGCTGAACCCGTCGCCACCGTCGGCGAGGAACGAGTTCACCGTGACCCGGTAGCTCGCGGACGGGTCGACCGGCGTGCCGCCGAACGTGAGCTCGGAGACCTTGGAGCCCTTCGGCGCCGAGGCCGACCAGGTGTAGTGCACGTTGTCCGACGGCAGCAGGATGCGGTTCTGGGCCGGGTCAGGGTTGCCGAACTGCTGCTCGAGCATCGTGTCGAGCTGGGCGCCCGTCAGCGTCATCGTCACGAGCAGGTTCGTGAACGGCTGGACGCTGAAGGCCTCCTCGAACGTCACCACGCCGTCGGGCGCGAAGCTGAGGTCGGCACGCACGCCGCCCGGGTTCATGAAGGCGGCCACCGCCCCTCCGCGGTCCGCCGGCGCGGTGTCGGCGAGCTGGGCGTCGGCGATGAGGTCACCGAGCGGGTTCTCGCCGGAGGCGTCCGGCACCCGGTTGATGTCCGCGGTGATGGTGCCGACGGGCTGGCTCGCGATCGGGCCGAGCAGCTCGCGCCACTTGGCGATGAGCTGCGTCTGCGCCGGGTCCTTGGCCACGTCCCGGGTGACGATGTGGTTGGTCGCCGTCGCGGACGGGCGGACGACGTCGTTCGTCCTGTGGTCGAGCGTGAGGTCGATCTCCGTCACCAGGCGGCCGAACGAGGACGCGCTGGTCACCAGCCGCGGGTCGCCGGCAGGGTCGTCGATCGTGCAGTTGTAGCCCTGGTGCGTGTGCCCGGTCACCATCACGTCGATGGCCGGGTCCAGGTTCTCGGCGATGCCGACCACAGGCCCGGAGATACCGGTGCACTCGTCGTACAGCCCGGGCTGGATGCCGCCCTCGTGCAGCAGCACGACGATCGCCTGCACGCCCTTGCGCTGCAGCGCCGGGACGAGCGCGTTGGCCGTCTCGACCTCGTCACGGAACTCGAGGCCCTCGATGCCGGACTGGGTGACGATGTCCGGGGTGCCCTCCAGCGTCATGCCGATGAAGCCGACCTTGACGCCGTCCACCTTCTTGACCCAGGTGGGCGGGAGCAGCGTGTCGCCCGTGCTCTCCTTCACGACGTTGGCGGCGAGGTACGGGAAGTCGGCGCCGCTCCAGCCGTCCTCGTCGAAGCAGCCGTCCACGGGGTGGCACCCGCCGTCGGCCATGCGGAGCAGCTCGGCCTGGCCCTCGTCGAACTCGTGGTTGCCCACGCTCGTCACGTCCAGGCCCATCGTGCCGAGCGACTCGACGGTCGGCTCGTCGTGGAACGCTGCGGAGAGGAGCGGGGTCGCGCCGATCAGGTCTCCGGCGGCGACGGTGAGCGAGTTGGGGTGACCTGCCCGCAGGTTCGCGAGGTGGGTCGCCAGGTACTCGGCGCCGCCCGCGTCGACGGTCCGCGGAGTGCCGTCCGGGTTCGTGCCCACGACGATGCGCCCCCCGGAGCCGGACGGCGCCTCCAGGTTGCCGTGGAAGTCGTTGACCGCGAGCAGCTGCAGGTCGACCGTGCGGCTCTCGGGCTTCTGCTCCGGTGCGGCACTGGCCGACATCGGCACCAGCGCGGTGGTCACGGTCGCTGCAGCGGCCATCGCAAGGACGACGGTTCGGCGTGATCGACGCCTCGAGGTCATGCGGGCTCCTGGGAGAAAAGGGATACGGGCCCCATCCGGGTCGCAGGCAACCTAGCCGCCCGGAAGCCCGGAACGCGGCAACTCGGCACATCCCGCCGTCGCAGGTCGCCTCCAACGCCACCGCAGCCGGCGGAGATGGCTGGACAGGGTGCCTGCAACGGGCGAACGTCCGGTGAAAGACCCCGTGGCAGGTGGACGCCCGACCACGCCTCGGCCAGGAGCCCTCGCCACGGGCGTACGCTCCCCCGACGCGTACCGTCGGGGCGTGTCCAGGCCCGTCAGCACGTCCCGCACCGAGGTCGTCCGCCATCTCGACGCCACGGTCGTCCGCGAGGTCTTCGACCTGGTCAGTGCGGCCACGGACGCGGACGGGGTCCGGCCGCTCAACGAGCACGTCATGCTGCACCTGCGCTACGGCGGCGATGCGGACGTCCGGCACGTGCTGCGCTACGACGGGGACGTCCTCATGGGGTACGGCCACCTCGACGTCACCGACCCGGTCGAGGGCTCGAGCGCGGAGATGGTCGTCCACCCGGGGCGCCGGAAGGCCGGGCACGGGCGCGCCGTCGTGTCCGCCCTGGTCGAGGCGTCCCCCGACGGCCGGCTGCGGCTCTGGGCCCACGGGGAGCACCCCGGCGCACAGCGGCTCGCCGAGGGCATGGGGTTCGTCCGGCTCCGCGTGCTCTGGCAGATGCGCCGCTCGCTGTACGCGCCGCTCCCCGAGCCGGTGCTGCCCGAGGGCGTGACCATCCGCACGTTCCGTCCGGGGGAGGACGACGAGGAGTGGGTCGCGCTGAACGCCAGCGCTTTCGCCTCCCACCCCGAGCAGGGCCAGCTGAGCCTCGACGACCTGCGGACCCGGATGCGCGAGCCGTGGTTCGACCCGGCCGGGTTCTTCCTCGCCCACCGCGGCCAGGCCATGGTCGGCTTCCACTGGACCAAGGTCCACGGGGGCAACGGCACGGACGGGCAGCCGGCCGACACCCACCGGCACGGCCACGAACCCGTGGGTGAGGTGTACGTCGTGGGCGTCGACCCGGCGGCCCAGGGCCACGGGCTCGGCCGGGCGCTCACGCTCGTCGGGCTGCGCCACCTGCGCGGCGTCGGCCTGCCGCTCGCGATGCTCTACGTCGAGGCGGACAACGCGCCGGCGATCCGCGTGTACGAGTCGCTGGGCTTCACCCACTGGGACACCGACGTCATGTACCGGTTCGGCCCCCTTCGTCCCGGCGGCCCGACCCGGGCGTAGCGACCCACGTCGGCAGGTCACGTGCCCGCATCAACGCCGGGTTCACCTGCCGGACCACGGCAGGACGCCCGACCGCGGCCCGCTCGATCGCCTCTGTTCATTCCCCGTTCACCCGGTCCGGGCCGTCACGTCACCTCGCCTGCCTAGCGTCCGTGACGTACCGAGACAGAGAAGTCGATGACGCATGGCCGGAGCACCCGGCCACGACCACGACGAGAGAGGTCGCCATCACAGTGAAGCGCAGCTCCCTGCGTCGGACGGCCGCGCCCGCGGCCATCGCGCTCACGCTCAGCCTCGGCCTGGCCGCCTGTGGCGGGGCCGACGCCGGTAGCGACACCGGCAGCGGCAAGGACCTGAGCGGCAGCATCAGCATCGACGGCTCCAGCACCGTCGCCCCCCTCAGCACGGCAGCGGCCGAGCTGTTCCAGAGCGAGAACCCGAACGTCCGCGTCACGGTGGGCACGTCAGGCACCGGCGGCGGCTTCGAGAAGTTCTGCGCCGGCGAGACCGACATCTCCGACGCCTCCCGTCCGATCGAGCCCGACGAGGCGAAGGTCTGCCAGGAGAAGGGGATCGACTACAGCCAGCTCCAGATCGCGAACGACGCCCTCACCGTCGTCGTGAACAAGGAGAACGACTTCGCCGACTGCCTCACCACGGAGCAGCTCAACAAGATCTGGGAGCCCGGATCGAAGGTCAAGTCCTGGAAGGACGTGGACCCGAGCTTCCCGGACGAGCCGATCGAGCTGTTCGGGCCTGGCACGGACTCCGGGACGTTCGACTACTTCACCGAGGAGATCAACGGTGAGGAGGGCGCGAGCCGCACCGACTACAGCCCGTCCGAGGACGACAACGTGATCGTCCAGGGCGTCTCCGGCTCCACCGGCGGCATGGGCTACTTCGGCTACACGTACTACGAGCAGAACACCGACAAGCTCAAGGCCGTGGAGATCGACGGCGGTGACGGGTGCGTGGCCCCGGGCAAGAAGGTCGCCCAGACCGGTGAGTACAAGCCGCTGTCCCGGCCGCTCTACATCTACCCGAAGACCGAGTCGATGAAGAAGCCGCACGTCAAGGGCTTCGTCGAGTACTACGTCGACAACGCTGCAGACATCGCGGAGAAGGCGCAGTACATCCCGCTGAACAGCGAGCAGGAGTCCGAGCTCAAGAGCAACCTCGAGAAGCTGACGAGCCAGACGTCGTGACAGCAGGCAACACCACGCCGGCGCGGGCCGCCTCGGGGTTCTCCCTGAGGCGGTCCCGCCCGCGTTACGGCGAGCGGGTGATCCAGGCCCTGCTGTTCGTGGCGGCCGGGCTGTCGGTGGCCACGACGATCGGCATCGTGGTCGCGCTGATCCCGCCCACCATCGAGTTCTTCGGTGAGGTCAGCGTCGGCGAGTTCCTCACCGGGACCGAGTGGTCACCGCTGTTCGCCGACCCGAAGTTCGGCGTGCTGCCGCTGGTCGGCGGCACGATCATGACCACCCTCGTCGCCATCGCGGTGGCGATCCCGCTCGGCCTCGGTTCGGCGATCTACCTCAGCGAGTACGCGAACGACCGCACACGCCGCACGCTCAAGCCGATCCTCGAGGTGCTGGCCGGCATCCCCACCGTCGTGTACGGCTTCTTCGCCCTCAGCGCGGTGACGCCGTTCCTCCAGGCGATCTGGCCGGTGGGACAGGGCCCGCAGGTGTTCAACGCGCTCACCGGCGGCCTGGTCATGGGCATCATGATCATCCCGACCGTGGCGTCGCTGTCCGAGGACGCCATGGGCGCGGTCCCGAGCGGCCTGCGGGAGGGCGGCTACGCGCTGGGGTCCTCGCGCATGCAGGTTGCCGTCCGCGTGGTCGTCCCGGCGGCCCTGTCCGGCATCGTCGCCGCGTTCGTGCTCGGCATCTCCCGCGCGATCGGCGAGACGATGATCGTGGCGATCGCCGCAGGCCAGCAGCCGAACCTGTCCTGGAACCCGCTCGAGGGCATGCAGACGATGACCGGCTTCATCGCGTCGGCCGCGATCGGTGACCTCTCCAGCGGCTCGACCGGGTACAAGACCATCTTCGCCGTCGGCACGCTGCTGTTCGTCATGACGCTGGTGATGAACCTCATCAGCATCCGACTCGTCCGCAGGTTCCGCGAGGTGTACGAGTGACCGCTGCGACCACCACCCCCGACCGCGCCGTCCCCGCCCGGCTGACCGGCGGACGACGTTCGGTGCGCGAGGTCGTGTTCACGGCGTCCCTGTGGGCCAGCCTGCTCGTCGGCATCGCGTTCCTCGCGATCCTGCTCGTGTACGTCGTCGTCGAAGGCTGGGACCGGCTCGACTCACGGCTGTGGCTCAACATGCCGTCCGTCATCACGCCCGGCACGGCCGGCGCGCAGTCCGCGATCATGGGCACGTTCTGGGTGATCACGTTCACCGGGCTCTACTGCGTGCCCACGGGCGTGATGGCGGCCATCTACCTGGAGGAGTACGCGAACCCGGGCCGCTGGTACAACCGGCTGATCGAGCTCAACATCCAGAACCTCGCGGCGGTGCCCTCGGTGATCTACGGCATCCTGGCCCTAGCGTTCGTGGTGCGGGCCCCGCTGAACCTGGGCGCGGTTGCGTTGTCGGCCGCGATCGCGCTGGCGTTCCTCATTCTGCCCATCATCATCATCTCCTCGCGGGAAGCGCTGCGAGCGGTGCCGCGCGAAATCCGAGACGGGTCACTGGCGCTCGGCGCGACCCAGTGGCAGACGATCTGGCGTCAGGTCCTGCCGGCGTCCATCCCGGGCATCGCCACCGGAACGATCCTGGGGGTGTCGCGGGCGGTCGGCGAGGCAGCACCGGTGATCCTGGTCGGCGCCGCGACGTTCATCACGTTCAACCCGACGCCGCTGTCGCAGTTCACCGTCATGCCGGTACAGATCTACGGCCTCGTGGCACAGCCCAACGAGGCATCCAAGATGCTGGCCTACTCAGCGATCCTGCTGTTGATCCTCATCCTGCTCGCCCTCAATGCCGTCGCCATTTACTTGCGGAACAGGTTCCAGCAACGATGGTGACGCCCACCCGACCGGCTGGAGACTCGATTCGATGAGCAGCATGGAGCCGACCACCGTGAGTTCTGATTCTCCGGCCACCGCGGGACCCGAAGAG
>JBOGEN010000026.1:0-23414 GCA_050743265.1 Actinomycetes bacterium | reverse complement strand
GGCCCGGCCAGCGTCAGGAGCCGTCGTTCGTGCACCGTCCCGGTCAGGGGGTGCCCGTGGGTCTCTCGACCGGGTCGCTGCCGGTGGTCTCGCCGACCGTCACCGGGCCGTCCTCGTCCTCGCCCCCGACGGGGCCGATCCCGCAGCCGGTGCCCCCGCCGCCTCCGTCGTTCGCGCGTCCCGTGCGCCCGGCGGCCGAGCGCCCCGACGAACCGCACGACCGACCTCAGGACGCCGACCGCCACGATGCCGACCGCCACGAACCTCGCGGCGACGGTCACAGCGAGGGCCGCGACGACAACCGTGACCGGGGCCAGCACTCCCGGCCGGTCGACGGGCCCAGCTGGAACTACGTCCCCCGTCGTGCGCGCCCACCGGGCGGCAGCGGCGGCCCGGGCTCCGATCACGCCTGACCCGGCGGTCGCGGCTGACCGGCGTCACCGATGTCCGGTGGACGCGCTCCACGGGCGTCCGGTCAGACTAGGGGCATGAGCACGACCTCGCGGAGGCCCCGCGTCCGCGCGCCCGAGCTGACCGGGCGCGCCTGGCTGAACACCGGTGGACGCGACCTGCGGCTGTCCGACCTGCGAGGCCGCGTGGTCGTCCTCGACTTCTGGACGTTCTGCTGCGTCAACTGCCTGCACGTCCTGGACGAGCTGCGGCCGCTCGAGGAGGCGCACGCCGACGCGCTCGTCGTCGTGGGCGTGCACTCGCCGAAGTTCGTCCACGAGGCCGACCCGCAGGCGCTGGTCGACGCCGTCGAGCGGTACGGCGTGCACCACCCCGTCCTCGACGACCCCGAGCTGTCGACGTGGTCGCAGTACGCCGTGCGCGCGTGGCCCACCCTCGTCGTCGTCGATCCCGAGGGGTACGTCGTAGCCCAGCTCGCCGGCGAGGGGCACGGGCACGGGCTCGACCGCCTGCTCGCCGAGCTCGTCGCCGAGCACGAGGCGGCAGGGACGCTGCGGCGCGGTGACGGCCCGTATGTGCCGCCGCCGGCGCCGCGGACATCGCTGCGCTTCCCCGGCAAGCTGGTCGCGCGCGACGACGGGACCTACCTCGTGTCGGACACGCGGCACCACTCCCTGGCCGTGCTCGACGCCGACGGCGAAACCGTGCTGCGCCGCATCGGCGACGGCGCTCGCGGCCTCCACGACGGACCCGCCGAGCGTGCGCGCTTCGCCGAGCCGCAGGGGGTCTGCCTGCTGCCCGACCACGCTGCACGCGCCGTGGGGATGGACGCCGTGGTCGCGGACACGGTGAACCACGCCCTGCGTGGCGTACGGCTCGACTCGGGAGAGGTGACGACGCTCGCCGGCACGGGGCAGCAGTGGTGGCAGGGGTCGCCGGTGGCAGGGCCGGCGCGTACGGTGCCGCTGTCCAGCCCGTGGGACGTGGCCTGGTTCGCCGACCGGGTACACGTGGCGATGGCGGGCGTCCATCAGATCTGGGCGTACGACCCGCGGCGCGACACCGTCGAGGTGGTGGCCGGGACGACCAACGAGGGACTGGTGGATGGGCCGGCCCGGGAGGCGTGGCTGGCGCAGCCGTCCGGCCTCGCGGTGAGCCCGGACGGCATGACGCTGTGGGTCGCGGACTCCGAGACGTCGGCTCTGCGGGCGCTGAGGCTCGGCCCGTACAACGCCGAACAGGCAAGCCCGGACGACGCCCAGCAGGCAGGCGCCGAGCCTGTCGGTCCGGTGCTCAGCACCGCCGTGGGCCAGGGCCTCTTCGAGTTCGGGCACGTGGACGGCCCGGCGGCCGAGGCGCTGCTGCAGCATCCGCTGGGGGTGACGGCGCTGCCGGACGGCTCGGTCGCGATCTGCGACACGTACAACGACGCGATCCGGCGCTACGACCCCGCCACGGGTGAGGTGAGCACGCTGGCGACCGGCCTGCGTGAGCCGTCGGCGGCCGTGGTCGCGGACGAGGACCACCTCGTCGTGGTCGAGTCCGCTGCGCACCGGCTGACCCGCGCACGGCTGCCGGCCGAGGTCACCCGGATGCGGGGCGCCGCGCACCGGACGCAGCGCCCGGTCACCGACATCGCGCCCGGCGAGCTCGACGTCGAGGTCGTGTTCACCCCGCCGGCCGGGCAGGTCCTCGACGAGCGGGAGGGGCCGGCGACCCGGCTGGTGGTGTCGTCCTCGCCGTCCGGTCTGCTGGCGGAGGGGAACGGCGCGGGCACGGGGCTGCAGCGGCGGGTCCGGCTCGCGGACGGCTTCGGCGCGGGCGTGCTGCACGTCTCGGCGATGGCGGCGTCGTGCGACGCCGCGGGCGGTGCCGAGTTCCCGGCGTGCCACGTCCACCAGCAGGACTGGGGCATCCCCGTCCGGGTGACGCCGGACGGGCGCGCACGTCTCGGCCTCGTGCTCGCGGGACTCGACGTCGACGCCGCGGGCCTAGCGGACCACTGACCGGCGGGTGAGCTCGTCAGGGCCCATCTCGACCGGGGACGCCGTCAGTCGCGGCGCGGCAGGTACTGCGTGTCGTCGTCGTTGGCCGGGCGCGGCACCTGACGCCGCGGCCCGGGGTCGGCAGGGCGCGGGGCCGGTGCTGGCGCGGGGTCCGGAAAGACCCGCGTCTCGTCGTACGCCTGAGGGGGCGGCGGAGGAGGGGGGTAGCCGGCGCCGGGCTGCACCGGCGTGGACGACCCGTCGGCGTACGCATCCTCGCGCGGAGACGCGAAGCGGCCGGGGGCGTACCGGTCACTGTCGGGGGGTGGCGGCGGCTCGTGCCGGTCCCGGCGGGGCGGCTTCGGGCGGCGCGGGGCGTAGAGGTAGACGTGGATCGCGAGCACGAGGACGCCGACCCAGATGAGGATGAGCCCCAGGTCGATGACGTCGATGTAGCGCACGATCCAGCGGGGCGGGTCGATCGCGAACGCGAGGACCGCACCCCCCGCGATCATGGTGACGCCGGTTCCGGTGGTCAGCCGCATGGGACTGATTGTTCACCCCGGTCCATGATCAGGTGAACAGACCCCCCAGAGGCCGCCGATCTTGGAGCCGGGCGGCGCCCGGCGCCCCGGGAGACGACTCCGGCCCCAAGATCGGCGGTGTGGGTGGTGCTCAGCGCACCTGGTGGTTGCCGCGGAACTCGAGCGTGGTGCTGCTCGGGGTGCTCGAGCCCTTCTCCGTACCGCTCGGGGACGAGCTCGACATGGCGAACGTGAGCGCCGCGTGGGCGGCCGCGTCCGTCATCTCCTCGAGGGCGGTGAGGTTGACGTTGCCCTCCATGTCGTAGTCGGCCGCGAGTGCCGCGTACACGCCCGCGTCCGCTCCGTCACCGACCGGGTCGAGGCTGTCGCACGCCTGGTGGTAGCAGGGGTCGAACGCAGCTCCTGCCACGCCGCCGTACTCGGCGGCCTGCGCCGCGGACTTCGCGTCCTCGGCACCGGTGAAGAGCCCACCGGCGGCGATGCCCCGGTTCACGAACGCGTCGTAGTCGGAGCGCCCGTCGAACTGGGTGGGCTCGGACGCCATCTCCTGGCCCGCGAAGAAGTCGGTGAAGACCTTCTCGATGTTGGCGGAGCCGGACGGGCCCTTGACCCCGAACGCCGACCCGTCGCCGTCGTACACGAACCGCACGTAGTTCGGCGAGCCGATCATGTCGAAGTTCAGGTAGACGGCAATGTCCTTGGCCGCCCGGGCGGAGAGCTGGTCGACGTAGTGCTGCGACCCGACGAGGCCGGACTCCTCCGCGCCCCACCAGGCGAAGCGCACCTTGTTCCGCGGGGTGACACCGGACTCGGCCATCTCCTCGGCGATCTCGAGGATGCCCGCCGACCCGCTGCCGTTGTCGTGGATGCCCGGACCCTCCTGGACGGAGTCCAGGTGGGCACCCAGCATCGTGACGCGGTCACCACGCCCGCCGTTGGTCTCGGCGATGACGTTCTCGGTCGAGCGCACCTCGGTGTGTGCGGTGACCGCGAGGTGCATCGTCACCTCGTCCGTCTGGGTCAGGTCGAACAGGTCCTGGCCGACGGCGAAGGACGTCCCGACCGCGGGGATGGCGGCCTGGCCCTGCTCGGCGCCGAGGGTGCCGCTGATGACCTCGGTGCGGCCCTCCTGGCCCTCGTTGAAGATGACGACGCCGGTCGCCCCGGCCGTGGCGGCGTTGGTGACCTTCACCCGGAAGTCACACGTACCGCGCTGGACCAGCGCGATGTTGCCCGCGGGGAACCCGGCGAAATCGGCCTCCTCGCAGCCGGAGTTCGACGTGTTGTCGGCCGCCCCCGGTGGCAGCACGACGTCCACCGGCGTGAGCGCCGCGGTCGTGTCGCCGCTGCCCGAGTACTCCATGGTGGAGAAGTCGTCGCCCTCGGCGTACGCCGTGGGGTCGGGCGTGACCTGCTCGAGCACGGGGTCGGCGTCCTCGAGGAACACCTCGTAGTCGAACGGCTGGCGGGTCACCGTGTAGCCGGCGTCCTGCAGGCGGTCGGTGACGTAGTCCGCCGAGGCGTCGAACCCCGATGTCCCGCTCGCGCGGGTGCCGTCATTGGCGTCCGCGATCGACTGGAGGGTGCGCTCGTGCTCCATCACGCCCTCGGCAGTGACGGCGTCACGCAGGGCGGTGGTGTCGGTCGGTGGAGCCGCGATGGCGGCAGGGACGGTGACAGCGGCGACGGTGGCCGCGGCTGCACCGAGAGCCAGGGCGCGCAGGCGTAGGCGAGAGCCTCTGGGCACGGTGTCTCCCCTTCTGGAAGCGGTCTGTGAGCGTGCCCAGATGGTGTGAGATCTGTCACGAGGGCACCAGCCGGGAAGACTAGGACGCTTCGGGGCAAGCAGTAAGGGTTTCGCCGCAGGTCGTACGGCTGATTACGCAGAGTGACTACCGAGACTCGCCGTCACCGGGGACGGGTCAGCGGCGCGGTCGGGTGCGCGCCGTCGGTCTCACATCCGGCGGTCGTCGTACACGCGGCGCTCCTCGACGACGTCCGAGCTGGCTCGCCGGCGGGGACCCCAGACGACGACCGCCATGACCAGGCCGATGAGCCCGGCCAGCATGAGGATGTACCCGATGGCGTTGAGATCGAGCCCGGAGACGTCGAACTCCACGGCGAAGGCGAGGATCGCGCCGAGTGCGATCAGGAAGACGCTGACGCCGATTCCCATGAGGAATCCTCCCGTCGGGACGGGGCGTTGGCAGTCGGCCGAACCTGCCCCGTCGAAGTGTCGACGACCGGGAGTTCCCCCGGTCGTGGGGGGTGAAACGCGTGCTGAGGTCGATCCTCTGAGAGGCCAGACGGTTGGTGACTGTCTGGCCCACGGACAGGCAAGTGTCGGCTTTCCCCACCCTGTGGGCAATCCTGTGGATAAGGCACGGCCGGGAGGGCGACGCCCGAAAAGAGGCCTCAGAATGCGTCCTCGGCGAGGTCCATGAGCGCGTTGTCGGTGCGCTCCGCGATGACCCGCTGCGCGGAGAGGGTCGGGAAGACCTGCTGAGCGAAGAACCGTGCCGCAGCGACCTTGCCTTGGTAGAAGGCCTTGTCGCGGCCGGTGGCCTCGTCCACTGCGCCGAGGGCGACCTCGGCCTGGCGGAGCAGCAGCCAGCCGGTGACGAGCTCGCCGAGCGCCATGAGCAGGCGGGTCGTGTTCTGGCCGGTCAGGTAGAGGTTGGCCGGGTCCTGCTCGGCCATGGTGAGCTGGCCCACCATGGCGCCCACGATTCCCTGGACGTCCTCGACCGCGGTGCCGAGCAGCGCGCGCTCCCTCTCGAGCGCGCCGTTGCCCGCCTCGTCCTTGACGAACTGCTGGATGTCGCCGAGGAGCTTGGTGAGGGCCTGCCCGTGGTCCTTGACCACCTTGCGGAAGAACAGGTCCAGGCCCTGGATCGCGGTCGTGCCCTCGTACAGGGTGTCGATCTTTGCGTCCCTGATGTACTGCTCGAGCGGGTACTCCTGCAGGTAACCCGAGCCGCCGAAGATCTGCAGCGCGTCCGAGAGCAGGGCGTACGACTTCTCCGAGCCGAAGCCCTTGACCACCGGGAGCAGTAGGTCGTTGACGCGCTCTGCGAGCGTGTCCTCCTCGCCGTTCGCGTGGGCCAGGTCGACCGCGTCCTGCTGCAGCGCGGTGTAGAGGACGAGCGCGCGCATGCCCTCGGCGTACGCCTTCTGCAGCAGCAGCGAGCGCCGTACCTCGGGGTGGTGCGTGATCGTGACGCGTGGGGCGCCCTTGTCCGCCATCTGCAGCATGTCGGCGCCCTGGACGCGCTCCTTGGCGAACTCCAGCGCGTTGAGGTAGCCGGTCGACAGGGTCGCGATGGCCTTCGTGCCGACCATCATCCGCGCGTACTCGATGATCTCGAACATCTGCGCGATGCCCTGGTGGACCTCACCGAGCAGGTAGCCGACCGCGGGCTCCTTCTCGCCGAACGTGAGCTCGCACGTCGTCGAGACCTTGAGGCCCATCTTCTTCTCGACGTTCGTGGCACGGACGCCGTTGCGCGCGTGAACGTCTCCCGTCTCGAGGTCGAACTGGTGCTTGGGGACGATGAACATCGAGAGGCCCTTGGTCCCGGGGCCGCCCGCACCCTCGACGCCGACCGGCCGGGCCAGCACGAGGTGGACGATGTTCTCGGACAGGTCGTGCTCACCCGAGGTGATGAAGCGCTTGACGCCCTCGAGGTGCCAGGTGCCGTCGGGCTGGGGGTGCGCCGTCGCCCGCCCCGCGCCGACGTCGGAGCCGGCGTCCGGCTCGGTGAGCACCATCGTGGCGCCCCACTGCCGCTCGACCATGTGCCGGGCGATCTGCCTCTGCTCGTCCGTGCCGAGCTTCCAGACCACGGCGCCGAAGGCGGGACCGGCCGAGTACATCCACACCGCGGGGTTCGAGCCGAGCACGAGCTCGGCGAACGCCCAGCGCAGCGTCGGCGGGACGACCGTGCCACCCAGCTCCGCGGGGACGACGAGCCGCCACCACTCGGCGTCCATGTACGTCTGGTAGCTCTTCTTGAAGTCCTCGGGCAGCTGCACCTCACCGGTGGCCGGGTCGAACGTGGGCGGCGTCCGGTCTGAGGAGAGCAGGGAGTCGGCCAGCTCGTGGGTGGCCAGCCGCTCCACCTCGGCGAGGATGCTGCGCGCGGTGTCGGCGTCCACCTCGTCGTACGGGGGCCGGCCGAGGACCTCGCCCCGGCCGAAGACCTCGAACAGGGTGAACTCGAGGTCGCGCAGGTTGGCCTTGTAGTGGCCCATGGTTCGCTCCGGTCGTCCACTGGGGTGCAGGGAGGCAGTTGGGTTACCTACTGGTCAGTAACACCATGATGCTACCCGCTGGTAACCCCAGGCAACCGGGGTGGGGGGATGTGTCGCCCGGTCGGAGCACAGCGCGCGAGCCTGGGCGCCGACCCGGCGCCAGGGGAGGCATAGGGTCAGGCGCCATGAGCGTGCCGCCCCCACCCGTGGACGCCGTCCGTTCCAGCCACGACCGCCTGCTCACCGTGCTCGCCGGTCTGACCGAGGAGACGGCGCGCGCGCCGTCGCCGCTCCCGGAGTGGTCCCGCGCCCACGTGGCTGCGCACCTCGCCAACAACGCGCGTGCCCTCACCCGGATGACACGCGCCGGGCTGGAGGGTCAGCTCGTCCCGATGTACGACGGCGGCCAGGAGGGCCGCGCCGCCGACATCGAGGCCGTCGCCGTACGCCTGGCGCCCGCCCTCCTCGCCGACGTCGCCGAGAGCGCGCGACAGCTGGAAGCGGTGTGGGCCGAGGTGAGCGGGCCCGACTGGGACCGTCCGATCTCCATCCGCGACGCGACGCTCGCCTACACGGTGTACTCCCGGTGGCGGGAGAGCGAGATCCACGCCGTCGACCTCGGGCTGGGGGTCGACTGCACGGCCTGGCAGCCGGACTTCTGCGTGCACGCGGTGCAGTTCCTGCTGCAGCGGCTACCCGTCGAGTCGGGCGCCGCAGTCGTCCCCGACGACGACGCGCACCAGTGGGTCGTCGGCGCCGGCGACGGGCCGCGCGTCACCGGAAGGCTCTGCGACCTGACGGCGTGGCTGGCCGGACGCGAGCCGGTCGGTCCGGTGCGCGCGGGAGACGGCGCATTGCCGACTCTCGACCCGTGGCCGCCCCGGCTGGCCCGGGACTGAGCAGCTAGCGCCTCCCTGCGGGCACGCTTCGCCCGGCGTCGGCCGGCGCGGGGGCGGGGTCCTCCGCGTCCCCGACGGACGCCGGCTCCAGGCGCGGCAGGACGCGGTCCAGCCAGCGCGGCAGGTACCAGGCGTGCCGTCCGAGCACCGCCATGATCGCCGGGACGAGGAGGAGGCGGACGAGGGTCGCGTCCACCGCGATCGCGGTCGCCATCCCGACGCCCATCATCTTCACGACGACGGTCGGGTCGAACGCGAAGCCGAGGAAGACCGCGACCATGATGGCCGCGGCGGACGAGATGACCCGTGCGGTCGACGCCAGCCCGGTGACGACAGCCCTGCGGCTCTGTCCGGTCGCGAGCCACTCCTCGCGTACGCGGGAGAGCAGAAAGACCTCGTAGTCCATCGACAGGCCGAACAGCACCGCGAACATGAGCACCGGGACGTACGCGGCGACCGGAACGGTCTCGTCCAGCCCGACCAGGCTCGCCCCGGCCTCGGTCTGGAACACCGCGGCGACGACGCCGAGCGCGGCACCGATCGAGAGCAGGTTCACCACCGCGGCCTTGAGCGGGATGACCAGGGACCGGAACGCGAGCAGCAGCAGAAGACAGGACAGCGCGATGACGCTGGCGACGACCCGCCACAGGTTCTCCGCGAGCACGTCGGACAGGTCGATCATCGCCGCGGTGAAGCCGGCGACGTCCGAGCCGGGCGGCAGCGGCCCGTCGCGGAGGCGCTCCACCAGCTGCTCGGTCTCGGTGTCCTGCGGCCCGGTGGTCGGGGTGAGGGTGAACAGCGCGGCCGTCCTGTCGTCGGACACTGTGGGCGGGCCGACCGTCGCGACCCCCTCGACGCCGGACAGCCGCTGGCGCAGGTCGGGCAGGGCCTCGGGTCCTCCGGCCGCGGGGACGTCCACCGCCACCGCGAGCGGACCGTTCGCGCCCGGCCCGAACTCCGCGTCCACGAGGTCGTACGCCCGGCGGATCGTGAGCTCCTCGGACTCGCTGCCCGCGTCGGCCTCGCCGATCCGGAGCGACAGCGCCGGGGCGGCGAGCGCGAGCAGGAGGACGAGGGTCACCAGGAGCCAGGGCAGCGGTCGCCGCCCGACGACACGGGCGAACCGCTCGGCCATCCGCGAGTGGGACGCGGACGCCTGCAGGTGCCCGCTGCGCCGGTCCCGGCGGCTGTACACGCGAAAGCCGAGGAGTCCGAGCAGGGCGGGCAGCAGCGTGACGGCCGCGACCATCGTGACGAGGACGACGATGCCCGTGGCCACTCCCATCGTCGCGAAGTTCGGGATGCCGCAGAACAGCAGGCCGGTCAGCGCGAGCAGCACGGTGACCCCGGCCCACAGTGCCGACTGGCCGGCTGTGGCGGTCGCGCGTCCGACGGCGTCGGCGACGGGGATGCCCTCGGCGAGGGCGTCGCGGTGGCGGGTCACGACGAGCAGCGCGTAGTCGATGCCGACGCCGAGTCCCACCATCGTCGCCAGGGTGGGGGCGACGGTGCTCACGTCCGCGCTGGCGGCGAGGAGCGTGATGCCGCTGGTGCCGATGCCGAGGCCCACCCCGGCGATGGCGAGCGGCAGGCCGGCGGCGATGACGGCCCCGAACGCGGCGAGCAGAATGACGAGGGCGGCCCCGATGCCGACGAGCTCGGCGGTGCCGCTCGGGGGTTGGACGTTCTCCGGCACCTGCCCGCCGTACTCGACCTGGTAGCCGCGCTCGTCCAGCGGCGCGGTGGCGGGCTCGAGCTCGTCGACGCCCTCGTTGCCGCGGAACTCGGTGACCGGGACGTCGTACTGCACGGTGAGGACGGCGGTGCTGCCGTCGCGGCTGACCAGCGGAGGCGCCACCGCACTGACGTCCTGGACGTCCTCGAGCTCGGCCTTCGCCTCGCCGAGGGCCCGCTGGTCGAGCGGCCCGCCGTCGCGGTGGACGACCACCCGCGAGTCCGCCCCGGCCGCCTCGGGGAACCGCTCCTCGAGCAGCTCGGTCGCGCGCTGGGTGCCCGTCCCGGGCAGCGTGTAGTCGTCGGTGGGGACGCCGCCGGACACCTGCGCCGCTCCCGCGACGGCCCCTGCCGCGAGCAGCCAGGCGGCGACGACCCGCCAGGGGTGCAGAGCGGCGACCCGGCCGAGGCGGTAGAGCGGTGAGGGCATGGGTGCTCCTCGTCGTGCTGTGCGTCGAGCGTGGTCCGGCTCTGCGGCTCGCCGTACGGGCGGTGGTGTGCCGTGTGTGTCGTGGGGTGTACCCCGCGTAGGACGGAATTCCGCGCCTGGAGGCCGGTCACGACGACTTTGTGACCCGTTTCACGCGGAAGGGGCGCACACATGACCGTGGGAGCCGGACCATGCCGGCTCCCACGGACTGACTGGTCGTCGCCAGTGCTACGACACCGCGACGACTCCAGGCTCACCCGCCCAGCGGCTCCTCCACGACGTAGCGCTTGCGGAGGCCCTCGCCGCAGTCGACCTCGAGCGTGCACCGCGCGACCAGCGTCCCCTCGCCGCCGTGCAGCGCGTACCCGATGTCGGTGGTGTCGGGCACCGTACGCACCTGCGACGGGATGTGACCCCCGGCCGCGACGCGACGCAGCAGCCGCTGCACACCCGGCTCGAGCACGTCGTCGATGGCCGAGCCGGCGGCCCGGGGCTGCGCCATGCGGCTGGTCTCGGCCCCGGCCGGCGGCGGAGGCGCGGACCGGGACGGAGGCGCGGTCACATCGGCGATCCGCAGGGTGGCGTCGACGACCCGGGTCACCGTACCGGCGCCGTCGATGCTGACCCGCACCTCGCCGATGCCGGGCGTGACGATCGGGTGCCCGTCGATGATCTGGGTGTAGACGACGGTCGTCTCCCGGGTCCGGGGCGTCGTGGTCTCCTCTCCGTCCGTCCCGGCCGTCATCTCCGTACGGACGAGGTCGGCGCGCAGGTCGGAGTCCTGGGCCAGTGCGAACGACTCGATGGCCGCGCTGGCGATGCGGACGGCCTCGTCGCCCTTGGGTGCGTCCCGGCCTCCGCCGTCGGGGTCGGCGAAGCGGACCTCGCTGATCCCTCGCGGGTCGACGGTCATGGTCGGCTCACCCCGGCCGCCGCCCAGCAGGAGCCCGTGCTCGGCGGCTTCGATGCCGTCCAGGGACGCGAGCTGGATGCCGTAGTGCTCGGCCAGCTCGGAGAGACGCGGGGCCGAGAGGTCGGGGGGCGAGAACAGCGCGGTCTTCGCGGTCTGCGGCAGCGTGGCCTGGGGTCGGGCCAGCGCGCGGGCCACGTCGTACCAGCGCCACCACCACCAGGCCGCCGAGGTGCCCGCGCGGGAGAACGTGCGCTCGTTGAACAGCCGGTCCTGAGCCTCGGCCTGGGTGGCGCCGACAGCGACGGCGGACGGGGCCTGCGCGGTCGAGATGCGCCAGGACGCGTCCAGCCACGCCTGGCTGAACGACTTGTTCTTGCTCCACTCCTCCCAGAAGAACTTGCCGTAGTTCGGGCTGTCGATGCTCACGGTCTCGAAGCCGAACAGCTCGCGGAAGCCGAGGTTGGACGCGCTCCACGTCTTGCGCGGGTTCATCTCGCCGAGCACGCGCAGGGAGAAGCAGGTGGAGAGGAAGACGTACCGCGCGATCTCGTTGCCCAGGCGCATGTCGTTCGAGCTGGCCCAGGTGGCCCCGCCCCAGTCGCCGCCCATCGGCATCCAGAAGACGCCGTTGGCGTCCATGCTCCCGTGGCCGGAGTGGTACACGACGGCGCAGGAGTCGAAGCCGTAGAAGTCCTGGTAGTTGTCGTACGTCTCGCCGTAGATCCACTGAAGCACGGAGGCGTCGCGGAACCAGAAGTTCGGCGTGACGAACTGGGCGACGTAGTTGTAGAAGCCCTGTGCGTCGTCGTGGGTGGCGGAGAGGTCGCCGATGCCGGGAGGGAAGTCCTCGATCGAGCAGAACCCGTACATGTCGTTGGCCGCAGCTGCCCGCGCGCCGGCCCGCGGCAGCGGGACGGCTTCGGGAGAGAACGGATCCGCGTGCCCCAAGGGTGTCGCCCCCGTGATGACACGAAGGCCGGACCCGGTCTGAGTGGTTCCGCCGGGAGGCAAGAGCGCCATGGCAATCCCCCGATCTCGGGCGAGCCCGGGGAAGGAGGCCGTTCCTCCGTCACGCCGCGGGCCGGTTTCCGCAGCGTGAGCGCACCGCCACCGACTGTCAACAGCCTCCGGCGGTACGAGAGAGGAACAACGTCGCAGGTCAGGCCGCCAAACCGGACCAGATGTGAGCCATCGGGGCAACGGTGACCGAGGCCGTCAAGGGGGCAAGGCGCTTAAGGCCGTCAAGGCGGTCAGGCGATCGGGTGCCGGCTGCCCAGCTCGACGAGCAGCACCCCGGCGATGACCACGCCGATGCCCACCGTGCTCAGCACGCTCAGCCGCTCGTCGAACACCAGCCAGCCGAGCAGCGCGACGAGCGCGACCCCGCTGGCCGCCCACACGCCGTACGCGATGCCGACCGGCATGCCCTGCCGCAGCACCTGGGAGAGCAGCCCGAACGCACCGCCGTAGCACGCGATCGTGAGCAGGCTCGGCCACAGCCGGCTGAACCCGTCCGAGGCGCGCAGGGTCAGCGTGCCGGTCACCTCGAGCGCGATCGCGATGACGAGGAGCAGCCAGGTCATGCGGAGGCACCTCCCTCGGTGAGCCGGCGCATGCGGGCGACGACGGCCTCGCGGTGCGCCCCGTCCAGGCGGTAGAGGCCGAGCATGGTCGCGAGCCAGAGCCCGTCGGCGGCGAGTCGGGCGACGGTGGCGTCCACGGTGTCGACGTCGGGGTCGTCCCTGTCCTCGTCCGCCCAGCGGTCGGCACTCTCGCGCCAGGCGGGCACGAGCTCGCGGTCGTCCAGCAGCGCGCCGAACAGCGCGAGCTGCAGATCGGGGGCGTCCGTGTCCGCGGCCATCGCGTCGACGTACGCCCGGGCGCTGCGGCCCGATGGCTGCGGGTCGGCCGCGGCGAGCGCCTGCACCGACTCCTCGCACCGGGTGATCACCGTGCGGACGAGCTCGCGCAGCAGCACGTCCTTGCTGCGGAAGTGGTACAGCAGGCCGCCCTTGCTCACGTCGGCCTCGGCGGCCACGGCGTCCAGCGTCACGGCGGACGGCCCGCGGCGGGCGGCCAGGGCGAGGGCGGCGGTGAGGATGCGGTCGCGTCCGGGGACCGAGGTGCGGGGCATGCCGGCTACTATACCGTCCAGACGGTATAGATTGCCAGTCCCGGTGCACGCCTGGGCCTGACGAGTGCGCCGAAGGCGCCGCACGTGTCGGGTCCGCCGCCTAGGTTGGCGAGCCGAGAGACCGGTCAGTACGGGGGATCACGCTCACGCGCAGGGAGGTGCCATGGCCACGGACGGGTTCACCACGTGCTTGTGGTTCGACGAGCAGGCCGAGGAGGCCGCCAACCACTACATCTCCATCTTCAAGAACTCGAAGATCGGCAGCGTCAACCGGGTCACCGAGGCCGGGCCCGGTCCCGCCGGCAGCGTGCTGGCCGTCGACTTCGAGATCAACGGGCAGAAGTTCGTCGCGCTCAACGGAGGCCCGGAGTTCACATTCAACGAGGCCATCTCGTTCCAGATCTTCTGCGGGGACCAGGCCGAGGTCGACTACTACTGGAACAGCCTCACCGAGGGCGGCGGGTCCGGGGTCGCCTGTGGCTGGCTGAAGGACAAGTTCGGGGTGTCCTGGCAGGTCATCCCCACGGTGTTCATGGACATGATGAACGACCCGGACCCGGAGAAGGTCAAGCGTGCGACCCAGGCGATGCTCGGCATGACGAAGCTCGACATCGCCGAGCTCCAGAAGGCGTATGCGGGCGAGTAGGTATGCGGGGAGACGTTATGTGCGGGGAGAACTAGCGCAGCCGGTCCCGGGCGAGGCGGGTCAGCTCATCGGCCTGCCTGAGCGTCTCGACTGCCGCGACGAGCAGGTCGCGTACGCGGATGAGCTGCGCGTGAGCTGCGTCGGGCTCGGACGGCTCCTGGCCCGCGACTCCGTCGGAGGACGCCGTGCTAACCCGGGTCAGCTCGTCGTCGAGCTGCCGACGAAGGTTGTCCAGCTGCGGGGCGTCCTGGGCGGTCAGCGATCTGTGGCGGGCGATCTGGGTCAGCGAGCGCGACAGGACCAGCATGTTGAGGTTGGGAGCGAGGTAGGCCGCTTTCCGGACCTGGTACTCAGGGCTCGTGACGTCGAACTTGAGCGTTTTCATCGCATGGGAGCCGTTCTCGGGGCCGCGTCCGTCACCCGGGACTTCGACCGAGGAGGCTCAGACCTGACCGTTTCCGCCGGTGCAGCCGCCAGAGGGTGGGCGGCTCGAAACCGGGAGGTTCACAGGCCGGCCCAACCGACCTAGGTTCTGATCATGAGCGAGATCCCGTACGACAAGAAGGACCAGCTCGACCAGGTCGCCAGCGGACTGCTCGACGGGGAGAGCATCCTGGCCGTCTACGACGCCGTGGGCGCGGGGACCGGCTTCATCGGTCTCACCGACCGGCGGGTGATCATCCAGGACAAGGCGTTCGTCGGCAAGAAGGTGGCGATCACGTCCGTCCCGTTCTCGCGGATCATCGCGGTGTCGGTGGTGAGCAACAAGAGCTGGGCCGGCCAGTTCTTCAGCACGGGCACCATCGCGATCGCCGTGTCAGGACACACGTACGAGGTCGAGTTCCGTGGCCATGAAAAGGCCCATCACGTCCACAACCTGATTCTCGGTCACATGCAGTAGCCCTCGCGCCGATGACGGCGAGTCACGAGGGGAACTGTCTCGACGCTGAGACGGTGACAAGCGTGTGTGGTGCCGGGCCGTGTCGCACCTAGCCATAGACGCGCGAGCTGGGATGGAACAGACTCGGGGTACGGGCTGACGCCGGCCTCCCCCCGTTGGCGTCTGGGCGCCGGGGGTTGATATCGACTCCCGGCGTCTCTCGGTTGTCTACTGATCCGCCGAATGCGCACGGCCCTCATGCTGGCTGGCGGTCCATTTCGCGTGCTCCTGGGAGATCAGCCCCTCGAGCCGTTCGGCCAGCTGGCGGTGCCGGTCCTCGGCGACGTACGGACCGGCCTCGGCCAGGTACAGGTAGCGCTCGTGCTTCAGCGCCTCGGCGGTGGACCGATAGGTGATCCAGTGCTCCTGGAACTGGTAGAGGTGTTGGACGCCCTCCAGCACGACGATCACGGCGGCCAGGCCGCCGGTCAGCCCGACGGGGCTGCCCACCCCGGCCACCACCGGCAGCGACGCGGCGACCGCCAGCTCGAGGAGCTTGAGCCACTTGTAGCGGCGCTGGTTGTCGGCACTCTTGCGGTCATACCAGCCGAGCTGCTCCTCCAGCCGGATCCACGTCGGATCCTCGCTGGCGGGAGCGCGAAGGGTGCCGATCGGCGGCAGCCGCGTCGGTTCCTCCTCGCGACCTTCCATGTCGCCCTCCCCTCGGTCGGCTGCGGCTCGTCCGACAACGACCGGCCCGTGTACCGAGAACTCTCGGGGCGCAGACCCTGTCGTCCCTCACACCAGAGGGTCGGCCATTCAGCGCCCAGACGGTTCGTATCACTCGCGTGACACGGGCATCCCCCCTACGAAGAAATAGCCGGCTCGAGTGGACATTCGATTCTTCAGCGGGGTCGTAGGAACTAGGCAGTATCAGGACAAGCAGCACTGCTCCGCGACGGACTCCCGGTTCGGTTGTCGCGAGGGAAAGCCAGGAAGGAAGTATCGGTTGAGCGCGTCGACCGCGCTGATTATCGTGATGAGAACGAGGGTCGGCCCTTGGAGGTGGGGGGCAATGGCTGGACCCACCCAGGCTGTTCCTGGCCGCATCTTCATCAGCTACCGGCGCGAGGAGACCGCTTATCCCGCGGGGTGGCTCTACACGCGCCTGGCCGAGCACTTCGGAGCCACCGGGGTCTTCAAGGACGTCGACTCGATCCAGCTGGGTGACGACTTCGTCGAGGTCATCACCACCGCCGTCGGCTCGTGCGACGTGCTGCTGGCACTGATCGGCGAAGAGTGGCTGACGATCACCGACGAGGTCGGTCGACCTCGCCTCGACGACCAGGATGACTTCGTACGACTGGAGATCGAGGCGGCCCTGACGCGGAACGTTCGCGTGATCCCGGTCCTGGTGGACGGGGCGAGCATGCCGCGCGCGGACCTGCTGCCAGGCAGCCTCGGCAAGCTCGTGCGCCGTCAGGCACTGGAGCTCAGCGCGAGCCGGTTCGAGTTCGACACCAACCGCCTGCTCAAGGTCCTCGACTGGACGCTTGCCGAGGTGCGGACTGCACAGGACGCGCCTCCGACGTCCACACCGGGCGAGCCGGCCACGACGAGAGGGCAGGAAGCCCCGGTTCCGGGCGCGGCTGGCCCGCCTTCAGGTCACGGGCCCTCCGGCGGGCGAGGCCACCGTCTGTCACGACGTGCGCGGGTCCTCGCGGCGGTCGGCGGCCTCGCGGTAGGGCTCCCCGTGGTGGCGGTCGTCGCGTACTCGCAGCTGTCCGGAGGTGGCGACAGCGCGCTCCCCTCGGGGCTACAGGCGATCGAGGTGGTCTCAGCCCCGGTGACCAGTGGCCACGGCATCAGGCTGACGGAGGTCCGCGCAGGCTCGTCCCACAGTCCTCCGCGGGTGGGAGACACGGTCGCCGTGGCGTACTCGTTGACGAATGTCACCGACGACCCCGTCCGGCTGAGCTTCACCTTCGTGGGGGTGAGGAACGCAGCCGACGCTGCCCTGGACACCGAGGCCACGAACGAGGGCACCGTTCTCTCGCCGGGCGAGACCGTCCGGGCGGACGGCCGGCGACTGCTCGACAGCCCCGGTGCCTGGACCTTCTGGCCGTGCTACGAGACCGGGAGTGGACAGTCCTGCCCGGACGAATGGCAGGCCTTCTTTCTCATCGCCAAGTAGCCCCGCATGGTTCGCCTGGGCCGCGCGGGCCCTCCTTGCGGGCATGGTCATGATCTCGGCACGCGGTGCCGCCGGAATGGCGGCAGCGGCCGGCGTCCTCCCGCTGCTGGTCGTAGCGGCTGTCCTCACGTTCCAACACGAGGAATCCGCCTTGGGTCCTGCCTTGGCACCGTCCGTGGGGTGACCACTGGGGCGGCACCCCGCCGTGCGCGCTCCCGGGCGAGAGCGTTTCCATGGTTCCCGGCCCGGGTATCCGTCGACCAGATCACTGGTGGGGGCTCCAACCGGCACTCCAGAGGAGTCGCCTTGTCCACGACGTACGAGCAAGACGCGGTCTCCCGCATCGACGACACGGTGGTCGTCGACACGGGGAACGACCACCTCGACCCCGAGCACCGACGCCCGGGCGGGCTCAAGATCGGCGCGGCCTTCTTCGGCTGGCTCGTCGCCAACGGCGTGGCCGTGCTCCTCGTCGCCGCGGCCCTCGCTGCGGGCGTTGCCCTAGGTCTCACCGGGTACGCGGAGCAGCAGTGGCGCCAGAACCCGGAGACGGCCGGCATCGCCGGCGCCGCGCTCGTCGTCGTGATCCTCGCGATCGCGTGCTACTGCGGTGGTTACGTCGCCGGCCGGATGTCGCGCTTCGACGGGGGACGGCAGGGCTTCGCCGTCTGGGCCATCGGCCTCGTGGTCGCGGGCCTGCTCGCAGGTGCCGGCATCATGTACGGCTCCGACCACGATCTGCTCGCGCAGGTCGAGGTCCCGGACACCCTGCTCGGCTCCGACCGTGTCGCGATCGGCGGGCTCGTCGCCGGCGGGCTCCTCCTGCTGTTCACCCTGGTCGCCTCGCTCGTGGGCGGGCGGGCCGGGGTGCGCTACCACCTGCGGATCGACCGTAAGGCCGAGGGGTTCTGACCGCGGTCGAGGGGCTCTGACCTGACGGTGCGGTGGTGACCTCCGGCGTACCGGCAACATGCTCGCCGCTTCCACCGGCGCAGCGGCCTAGGACCTCCTGCGGCGTATGGGCCACGACAACGAGCGGGCCGCTCCCATCTGCCCGCACGCCACCGACAAGGCGGACCAATCCATAGCCCGGGGCCCACATGAACTCCTGAAGGCGCAGCACGACGATCCCGACGACGGTGCTGCGGGCCGTCGGGTCCCTGGTTCCCGCGGCCCATTGCGCGCAGGTACACCAAGGCCCTCAAACGATCAAGGCCCAGGTCAGCACCCAACACCTGACCCGGGCCTCGTACGTGGAGCGGGTGAAGGAATCGAACCCTCGCTCTCAGCTTGGGAAGTGGATCAAGGTCGATGTGCGAACGAGGATGACCAGCGTTCTTGCAGGTCAGTCTATGACGTGCTGACCGTGAGTGACCGTCGGAGCCCGCCTCGACGGTCGGATAGAGGCACGTACATGACACGCAAGATGCGAGTCGAGGGCGGCGCCAGCAGCGGCGCGTGATGGACCTTCGAGACCCGGGGGAAGTCGTGTCGTTCGCCCATGATCGCGAGCCAGTTCCCCCGCAGACCCTGTTGGTGGCTCTACGCCACGAACCTTGGACGGCGGCTTCTGATCCGTGGTGTCAAGGGTGTCTTCCAGTCGAGGCCGCAGGCAAGCAGTAGTCGCAGTCTGTAGTTGGACCAGTTCCTGAACCCGTGGCCGAGGCGGCGGGTCTTCTCGATGAGTAGGTTGACCGCCTCGGTGGGCCCGTTCGAGGCTCCGTCGGTGTCGAAGTAGGTGAGGAACTCGGTTCGCCAGGAGCGCAGGGTGCGCCCGAGACGGGCCACTTCGGGGATCGGGCAGCTGGGCAGCGACTCGAGTGCCCAGCGGGCACGTCGGCGCCCCTCGTCTGCGTTCGGGGCGTGGTAGACCGCGCGCAGGCGTTGTGCTGCCTGCCAGGCGATGGTGACCTCGTAGTCGGGGTCGCCGGCCTGCAGCGCGGCCTCGAGCCGGGCCCGGTCGGTGAGGTGCTCGGCCCCGCGGCGCAGCAGCCGGCGTACCTCGTAGAGCGGGTCGTGTTTGTGTCCGCGTCGGTGCAGGGTCTCCTGCTGCACCCGGCGGCGCACCTCGTCCACGCACGTGTTGGCCAGCTTGACTACGTGAAACGCGTCGAGCACCCGGGTCGCCTCGGGCAGCTCGGTGCGCAGCGCGACCGCATACCCGCGGAACGGGTCCAGGGCGGCCACCCGCACCTGCGCGCGCCAGTCGGGCTCACGCTCGGCGATCCAGGCCGCGTAGACCGTGCCGGAGCGGCCGGGCACGACGTCGAGCAGCCGTGGGGGCCGTCCTGGGGACAGGTCGACGATGCCGGTGGCGAACTGGGTCCGCCGCTTGCGGGCAGCCCGCTGCCATGCGTGCTCGTCGACCCCGAGCCCGCGCACACCCTGCAGACGGTGCGGGTCATCAACCAGAGGTCGGCCGTGCTCGTCCACCGCGCGCATGACGGTGTTCCAGCCCACGCCCAGCTCGCGGCGCACCTGCTCGACGGTTGCCTCCTGCTCGCCGACCCGCCGGCAGGCCCACCACCGGGCGCGTTCGGTCAGCGCCGCCCTCGGGCGCACCGCCGGGCTGGTCTCCGACCACGTCCGCCGCGCACAGGCTGGCTCGGCACACCGCCAGATCCGCTTGTTCCACACCAGCACCACCGGCCGCCCGCCGGCCGGCACATCGCGCACCACATGCGCACGCCGCCCGTGCGGCCGAGCCACCACACCACAGTCCGGGCAGCCGGTCGTGGCTTGCATCGTCTCGACGAGCAGCTCGAGCTCGCCGCCGTACTCGCCGGCCGCTGTGACGACGAACCCGTCCAGGCCCAGCATCACCGCCGAGGCCGGACGAGGGCCGGTAGCGTCTTCTTCCACCTGGGGTCTCCTCGATCCGCGTTCTTGGTCGTTCACGGATCGTGAGGCCCCAGGCCCCTCTCACCCCTCAACCACCGAGGCGTGTCGCGGCCCGGTCACCCACGCTTGCTGATGAAGAGCCGGTTTTCCAACCACTGGCGCACCGTGGCAGCGTCCACGGGATTCGAGATCTTGGTGCTCACGTGTTCTCCTGAGGGTCTGTGGGAATCGGTATGCCCAGACGGGGATGCGGCGCCGACGGACAGCCCGCACCGCCAGTCCTTGGGTGCTACCGCTCCAGCCCGGCTTCCTTGGACGAGTCGTAGGCGTCGTTGATGAGCACTACCTGCCGGTCGGGACGGTCCAGCACCGACGCGGCGATGGAGGCGCGGTAGCCGGATCCGCAGTAGACCCAGACCTCGCCGTCGGGCACCTCATCGACGCGGTCGAACAGCTCGTGCACGGGGATGTGCTGGGAATCCTGGACGCCGCCTCGGGCACGTTCATCGTTGCGGCGTGCGTCGAGCACGTGAACGTCGCGCTCGGTGCGTGTCTTGGCCAGGCCGGCGAAGTCGCTGACCGGGTAGGAGCGCACCTCGCCGCCGTCCGCTAAAGCCTGGATGTCGCCTGCGGCAACACCGGCGAGGGAGTCGATGCCGATTCGCACCAGCTCGCGCTTGGCCTCGGTGATCTGGTCCATCGAGTGACCGATCAGCGTCAGCGGGGTGCCCCATCGGTACAGCCAGCCGAGGTAGGTGACGAAGTTGGTCGACAGCTCGAACCCCAGCGAGCCGGCCAGGTGCCCGGCCGCGAAGGCGGTGCGTTCACGTAGGTCAACGACCCACTCGCCGGCCTTGATGCGCCTTCCCAGCTCGGCGGGGTCGGCCCTCTCGGGTAAGGACAGGTCCACCGGCTCGGGGCCCTGCCGGTTGATAGGGGCCATCCGCTCGTAGTAGGCCGGATAGACGTCAAGGCCCGAGAGCAGGTGGTCGACGTAGTCCTGCTCCTGCAGGGTCAGCGCCGGGTTGTTCTTCCTCTCGTCGGCGATGGTGGAGGCATCCCCGGTGGCCGGGGTGGCCGAGCAGAAGCTGCCGAACCCGTGCGTGGGGTACACCTTGGTTTGCGTCGGAAGTTCCGCGGCCAGGCACCGCAGAGACGAGAACTGCTTGCGGGTCAGTGTGTCGGTGTGCTCCGACCCCAGCAGGTCGGTGCGCCCGCTGGTGCCGAACAGCATCGACCCACCGGTGAAGACCGCCTCAGCGGTGCCGTCGGCATCCTCGAGCACATACGACAGGTGGTTGAACGTGTGCCCCGGTGTGTGCAGAGCACGGACCCGCATGCCGCCCGCGGTGAGCACGTCGCCGTCGCGGATCGGCGTCCGGTCGAACGACACCTCGTCGTCGGCCGACACGACGTACTCGGCACCCGCGCACCGAGCCAGCTCCAGCCCGCCGGTGACGTAGTCGTTGTGGATGTGGGTCTCCAACACGTAAGCCACTCCGACCCCGTGCTTGTCCAGCACTGCCAGGACACGGTCGATGTCGCGCTGCGAGTCGACCACGACCGCGGTCTCACCGTCGGTGGCGAGATAGCTGCGGTCGCCCAGTCCAGAGGTCTCGATGATCTCGACGCGTACCATGCTTCCTTCCCTACCCCGTAGGGTATCTGTCGATTCTTCGTGGTCATCTCTGCGGACTTCACAAGCGAGGGGCCCTGCTACGGCCGTTTGATCGGCAGGCCCTGATCGGCCCACTGCACCATGCCGCCCGGCATGTTCTCCGCCGAGATCCCCAGGCGGCTCAGGTAGTCGACGACCTCGCCGCTGCGCCGGCCGCTGCGGCACACGGCAACCACGGGACGGTCGCGGTCGAGCTCGTCGAGGCGCTCGGGGACCTGGTCCATCGGGATGTGCACGGCGTCGGGGATGTGACCCTCGGCCCACTCATCGGGCTCGCGCACATCGAGGATCTGCAGCTCGCTGCGACGCTCATACGTTGCACGGGGGTCCAAGCTGTGCTCCTCCTTACCGCGAGGTTCAAGACAGGCTGTCCAGGTTGTCCAGCACCGCCTGCAGCCGTTCGGCCGCCTCGTCGGCCACCGGCTGCAGCTCGGCCAGCCCGGTGAGGCCCGACATGGTCTGCGGGTCGAGGATCTGCACCTTCGACCGGTCACCGTCAGCGCTGACCACCACATTGCAGGGCAGCAACACGCCTATGCTGCGGTCGACGTCGAGGGCCCTGTGCGCGAGGTCGGGGTTGCAGGCGCCGAGGATGACGTAGTCCTCGATCTCCACGCCACGCTTTTGCTTCAGCGTGGCCCTCACGTCGATCTCACTGAGCACGCCGAACCCTTGCTCGCTGAGCAACTCCCTTACCTTGGCGACGGCCTCGGCGTAAGGAAGGTTCAGGGCCGCGCTGCGTTCGTACTGCATGTGGCCTCCTGTGGGCGTTCAGGCCTCAGGCGAGGGAGAGGAACAGCCGTTCCAGTTCCTGCTGGTTGATCTGGCGGGCGCCCTCGTCGGTCTCGACCATGCACTGGCGCATGCCGGTGGCGATGATCTTGAAGCCGGCGCGGTCCAGGGCCCTAGCCGCCGCAGACAGCTGCGTGACCACATCGGAGCAGTCGCGTCCGTCCTCGATCATCTTGATGACACCGCCGATCTGGCCCTGCACACGCTTCAGGCGTCCAACGACGTCCCTCAGCTGTTCCACTTCCACGTCCATGCGCACTCCTTTGCAGTACCCGGGGGGGTATGCAGTCCACCGTACTGACCCGAAGTCCCGGAGGCAAACCACGGGTGCCCGGGAAGTGCACCAGGCGCTGCCGAAGTCGCTCGCCCAGCGGGCACCGTCCTCACCTGGCGGCCCGTCCGTTGGCGCCCCTCGGCGCGTCGAAGGTGCGCCACAGGCGGGCCAGAGACAACGATTTGATATACCGGCTGAGAGGCTGGCTGCCAAACGGCGGTGAACCGTCGGAACTCGCGGGATCCAGCGGCAAACAACGGGACATGATGCCCCGCTTTTGCGCCGGATCGGCTCTCTTACAAGCGTGTCATTGTTGGCGCCATGTCCACCGCGACAGCCACCGCGGAGCCGGCGGGCAGATCGCTGGCCGAGGCTCGGTTTGCCTTCGGGCAGGCGGGTCTGGACTCGGCCGAGCGCCGTGCCCGTGGCTGCGCGCGCCCCGTGCGCCTGGTCGGCTCGACGGCGGTGGTCAACACCAGGACTGGTCAGGTCGGTGAGTCCTACGCCTCCGCCGACGAGCTGGACGGCTACACCTATGTGCGCTGCGGCAACCGCCGCGCGGCGGTGTGCCCGTCCTGTAACCGCGAGTACAAGGGCGACGGCTGGCACGTGGTGATGTGCGGCCTGGCCGGCGGCAAGGGCATCCCCGCTGCAGTGACCGACCACCCGTGCACGATTTGAATCGCATGTCCCTCCGAAAAGTGTTGTGTGAAAGAGGCAGGCGCGGAACATGCGCTAAAGGGCGACGAACACGCTGGAGGAAAGGGGAGACCGCGGCTGGGCGTCGTCAACGCTGACCGGACT
>JBOGEN010000025.1:0-11258 GCA_050743265.1 Actinomycetes bacterium | reverse complement strand
GGGTTCTGGATGCCCGCCGACACCGTCAAGGAACGCTCCCACCTCGAAGACATGTACCACCGCGGCGACCGACCCTGGGCGGTGTGGGACGTGCGGGGCGACCGGTCCGGCGCCACCGCGGGGCGCGTCCCGGCGCCGCGCTGAGGCCGCCGTGCTCCCGCTCACCCTTGCCGGGCCTGGCCGGCCGCTCTCCGTCCTCGCCATCGGTGCGCACCCGGACGACATCGAGATCGGCTGCGGCGGGACGCTGCTCCGCCTCGCCGACGAGATGGCAGGCCTCACGGTGCACGTCGCCGTGTGCACCTCGACGCCCGAGCGAGCCACCGAGGCGAACCTCAGCGCGAAGGCGTTCCTCGCCCCGGCGGAGCACACGACCGAGGTACACGCGCTAGTCGACGGGCACCTGCCCGCCCAGTGGGCAGAGACGAAGAGCCTCGTCGAGGACCTGGCCGCGCGGACGCGTCCGGACGTGGTGCTGGCCCCCTCTCCGCAGGACGCCCACCAGGACCACCGGCTACTCGGCGAGCTCGTCCCCACCGCGTTCCGCGACCACCTGGTTCTCCACTACGAGATCCCCAAGTGGGACGGGGACCTCGGCGCTGCCCGGCCGACGCACTACGTCCCGCTCAGCGCGGAGCACGTCGCCCGCAAGTACGCCCTGCTGTGGGAATGCTTCGCCTCGCAGCGCGGCCGCGACTGGTTCACCGACGAGACGTTCCGCGCCCTCGCCCGGCTCCGGGGCATGGAGTGCCGCGCCGCGTACGCCGAGGCGTTCTCCGTGGGGAAGGCCGTGCTGTCGTTCACCCCGTGAGCAGGGGCAGGACCTCGCTCAGGGCAGGCGCGGTGCGGTCGCGCTCGCTCATCACGCTCACCGGCAGCGGCCAGGTGACTCCCAGCTCTGCGTCGTCGTACGCGACGGTGACGTCCTCGCTCGGGTCGTGCTCGGCGTCGATGCGGTAGCAGACGTCCGCCGGGTCCGTGAGCGCCTGCCAGCCGTGTCCGAACCCCCGCGGGACGTAGAGCACCCGGTGGTCGGTGTCGTCCAGGCGGAAGGCCTCCCACCGGCGGAAGGTCGCAGACGCCGGCCGAAGGTCCACCACCACGTCGTAGATCGCGCCGGAGGCGCAGCGGACGAGCTTGGCCTCGCCGCTCCCCCGCCGCAGGTGCAGGCCGCGTAGCGCCCCGAGCCGGCTGCGGGACTGGCTGTCCTGCACGAACGCGGCGTGGTCCAGGCCGGCCTCACGCGCGGTGGCGGCGTCGAACGTCCGGACGAAGAAGCCCCGCTCGTCCCGGTGCGCGGTCGGCTCGAGCAGGAGCACGCCGGGCAGCGACGTCGTGACGACCTTCACGTCCGGCCCCTCTCAGGCGTACGGGCGGAACACCGGCTTGACCGGCCGTCCGTGCAGGTAGTGCTCCACGCCGTCCTCGAGCGCGCGGCGGTACACCTGGCAGGCCTCGAAGACCGCGTCGACGGTGGCGTCCACGTCGTCCTCGGTGAGGGCGGCGCTCACCACGAAGGAGGGCGCCAGCACCCCGCGGCGCAGCAGCTCCTGGAGGAACAGCGTGCGGAAGGCTTGAGAACGCTGCCCGTCGGCGTCCAGCGTGGCGTGCACGAGGTTGGACGTGCGGCCGAGCACGAGCACGTGGTCCCCCACGCCCGCCTCGGCCGCGGCCCGCCGTACGCCGGCTCGCAGCCGCTCGCCCCGTGCCTCCAGCGTCTCGATCACCGGCTCGGAGGTGTAGGTCTCGATCACTGCGCATGCAGCGGCGAGGGAGTGGGTCTCCGCCCCGTGGGTGGTCGAGAGCAGGAACACGCGCTCGCCGCCGTGAGATGTTCCGCCGCGCTCCATCACCTCACGTCGCCCGGCGAGGGCGGCCACGGCGAACCCGTTGCCCAGCGCCTTGCCGAACGTGGACAGGTCCGGTGTCACGCCGTACGTCTCCTGCGCCCCGCCGACCGACCAGCGGAAGCCCGTGATCATCTCGTCGAAGACGAGCAGCGTCCCGTGGGCGTCGCAGAGCCGGCGTACGCCCGCGAGGTAGCCCGGCGACGGCTCCACCCCGGTCGCGGCCTCCATGACCAGGCACGCGATACGGCCGGGGTGAGCCGCGAAGAGCCGCTCGAGGTCGGTCAGGTCGTCGTAGGCGAACCCCAGCGTGAGCGCGCGGACCGGCGCGGGGATGCCCGCCGCCATCGGGGTCGTCCCGATGAACCAGTCGTCGGTGGAGAAGAAGGGGTGGTCCCGGCAGACGGCCACCAGGTCGCGACCGGTGACGGCACGGGCCAGCCGGACGGCCGCCGTGGTGACGTCCGAGCCGTTCTTGGCGAACTTCACCATGTCCGCCCGAGGCAGCACGCCGAGCAGCGCCTCGGCAGCCTCCAGCTCGAGGTGGGACGGCCGGGTGAAGTTGGCGCCCAGGTCGAGGGCGCGCCGTGCCGCCTCGGTCACCCGGGGGTGCACGTGCCCCAGGCTGACCGCACGCAGCCCGCTGCCGTACTCGATGAGGTCGTGGCCGTCCACGTCCCACACGTGGGCGCCGCGCCCGTGGGTGATCACGGGCGCCATGTGCTCCGGGTACTGGTCCTCGCCCTTGGCGTAGGTGTGGGCCCCGCCCGGGACGAGGGCGCCCAGCCGCGCGCTCGCCTCGGCGGACCTCTCGAAGCGGTCGGGTTCGGGCCGGGACGTGCCCCGCTGCTGTTCGACGTACAGGCTCACTGGCCCCCCTGTTTCGGTGCGCCTCATCCGCGACTCGCGGTGACGGCCTGACTCTCCGTCGGTGCTTGGATACCGGGCGATACCGGGCGCACGCCGATTCTCCCAAGAGTCCCCGGCCCACCGCACGGTATCCGGCGAGCCGACCGAACCGGACCGAGCTCGTCCTGTCTCCGGACGCACAGGGGTTCGGCAATTCACCCACTCCGCCGGAACCCGGGACATTATTGTTCCCGTACGGCGGGCGGTCGGGGCGCCTGAGTGGGGGCCGGGCGACCCGACGCATGCCTGGCGTACGTGAGCTTTGGGGGTCTGGTGTCAGCACCGCGTGTCTCGATCCTGCTGCCGGTGTTCGACGGGGAACGCTTCCTCGAGGGGTGCCTCGAGTCCCTGGTGACCCAGGCCTTCGGGGACTTCGAGCTGCTCGTGGCCGACAACGGCTCCACCGACGGCACGCCCGACATCGTCCAGCGCTTCGCTCGGGCGGACCGCCGGATCGTCCACTACCGCAGCCCGGAGAACCGGGGCCTGACGTGGAACTTCAACCGGCTCGTGCCCGAGGTGCGCGGGGAGTACCTCAAGTGGGCGATGTACGACGACGTGCTCGACCCCGGCTACCTCGCCGCGACCGTGGCCCGGCTCGACCAGGACCCGTCGGCCGTGCTCGCCCACACGCGGAGCATCAAGATCGACGAGACGGGAGCCCCGCTCGAGATCGTCGAGGACGGCCTGTGCACCGACGCGGCCACGCCGCACGAGCGGTTCCGCGAGCTGACCCGGACGGGTCACTCGTGCGTCCAGATCTCGGGACTCATCCGGACGGCCGCGGTCCGGCGTACCGGCCTGCACGGGCCCTACCCCCGCTCCGACCGCGTCCTGCTCGCCGAGCTGGGCCTGCAGGGCCGGCTGGTGGACGAAGACGACGTACTGTTCATGAACCGTGAGTTCGTGGGCCGGACGACCCGGCGGTGGGGGCTGCGCGAGCGGTACGCCATCTACACCGGCCTGCCCGTCCCGGACGCCGCCTTCCCGACATGGCGCCTGCTGCACGAGTTCGGGCGGGCCCTGCGGCGGGCCCCGATCTCGGCGGCCGAGCGCGCCCGGTGCCGTCCGTCGCTGTGGCGCTTCGCCTCGGGCAACCGGGGCAGCCTCAAGCGCGAGCTGCTCTCTCGCGGACGGGTGAACGCGCGAACCGTCCGGGTGGCACCCCCTCAGAACCTGATTTCCCGCGGGGAGTGAGCGTGGACCTGTCCACCGACGTCCTGATGATCTCGTACAACCGGCCGGATGCCCTGGGACGCTCGCTGCCGCGGCTGCTGGACACCTGCGACGAGCACACCCGCGTGTGGCTGTGGCAGAACGGCAGCCACCCGGAGACCCTCGAGCTCGCCCGCGCGTACGCCGCGGACCCGCGGGTGGCCCGCTTCCACCACAGCGAGGAGAACCTGCGGCTCACCGCACCGACGAACTGGCTCTGGGAGAACAGCCGCGCCCGGTTCGTGGGCAAGGTCGACGACGACTTCCTCGTCGAGCCGGGCTGGGTGCAGGCCCTCCGCACGATGGTGGACGACTGGGACGGCTTCGGCGCCCTGGGCTGCTGGCCCTTCCCCGCCGAGGACTTCGTGCCCGAGCTGGGTGAGCCGCGGATCGGGACGTTCCCCGGCGGGCACCGGGTCGTCTGCAACCACTGGGTGGGCGGACACGGCTACCTCGTCCGCCGCGAGCACCTGGCCCGGGTCGGACCCGTACGAGACGACCTGTCCTTCACGGCGTGGTGCGTGCGGCTCGCCCGCACGGGGCTCGTGAACGGCTACCCGTACCCGCTCGTCCTCATGGACAACATGGACGACCCCAGGTCCGTGCACACGCTGCGCCGGTCGGAGGCGGACCTCGTCGGCGCCATGCCTCTCTCAGCGATCCGCAACGGGGTCAAGACGTTCGACGAGTTCGCCGCTCGGGCCGAGCGCGAAGCGCGGGTCGTCCTGGAGTCCAGCCTCGACCTCCGGCAGTACGGCGGGTGGCGCTTTCTCAAGAGCCGCCTCACCCGGCGCGCACGCAACCTCGTGACCGGGCGGAGGGACCTCTGGTGACGGCAGCCGACCTGCCGTTCGTCTCCGTCGTGGTCCCGGTCAAGGACGACAGCGCCGCCCTGGTGACGTGCCTCGAGGCTCTGTCCCGCCAGGACTACCCGCCCACGCGCTTCGAGGTCGTCGTGGCCGACAACGGCTCGCTGGACGACCCGGAGCCGGTGATCGGGCGCTTCGTCGGGGTCCGCCTGGTCCGGGAGCCACGCCCCGGCTCGTACGCCGCCCGCAACGCCGCCCTGTCTGCCTCCCGAGGCGCGGTCCTGGCGTTCACTGACGCCGACTGCCGACCCACGCCGACGTGGCTCCGGGAGGCGGTCGGCGCGCTCGGCGGGCGGGACATGATCGTCGCCGGTCGCGTCGCGGTCTTCGCCCGCGACCCGCACCGGCCGCATCCCGCCGAGGCGTACGAGCTGGTCCGGGCGTTCCCGCAACAGACGTACGTGGAGCGGAGCCCCGGGTTCGGCGTGACCGCCAACATGATCACGACCCGGGCGGTGTTCGACGCCGTCGGGGCCTTCGACGAACGGCTCCACTCGGGAGGTGACGCGGAGTGGGGGCGACGGGCGACGTCACGGGCTGTCCCGATCGCCTACGCCCCGTCCTGTGTCGTCCGGCACCCGGCCCGGCCGGACTACCGGGCGCTCTACGGCAAGCTGCGCCGGGTGACGCGGCAGCACCACCTCCAGGCCGAGGCGGCCGGCCGTCCGGTCGGGGTCTGGACGCGCGAATCCGCGCGGGCCCTGCGCCCGCCCGTGGGCGCGGTCCGCCGTGCGCTGACCTCGAGCAGCCTCGAGACGCCACGGGCGAGGGCGGCGTACGTCTGCGGCGAGATGTTCGTCCGGTACGCGTCGGTCTGGTTGGCCTTCCGCGAGACGCGGAGGCTGCGCCGACCGGCCGGCGTACCCAGTCAGGTCTTGGAGAGCAAGAAATAGGCGTAGCGATCGCCAACCCTCGTCGATGGCACCAGGCTCACGGCCTCCGGACGGAGGCCGCACTCCTGCATCGAAGTCCAAAACTCCTCGATGCGGTAAGTGGTCATCTGGCCGAATGAGTGCCGGTAACTGCGACGCCGAGGCTTGGTCCGCCATGACGTAGTGCTGTACTTCACCTGGACGAAAGCGAGCCCGCCCGGGCGCAGCATGTCGCGAGCGATTCGCATCACGCGAAGTCCGTACTCCGGCGTGGGCAGACATTCAAGCACGTGCAGGCAGAGGAACAGGTCACACGGTTGCGAGACCTGTCTCGCGGCCGCCTCGGGCTCGGGCGCCTTCGCCAAGACTCCCTGAAACGGGGTTGTGCAAACACGCTCGACCTGCTTCTCGCACTCAGCGAGGCTCGCGGCAGCCACGTCGACCCCGATGAACTGCTCGGCGCGAGGGGCGAAATGCACCGCATTCGAACCACCGCCGCAACCCCACTCGACTACCCGAGGCATGGGAGTCTCTGTGCCCAGCACACGCACGAGGCGGTCAAACAGTCGGAGGTGCTCACGGCCTAGCTGGTCCCATTGCTCTTCGGACAGACCATCGTCACCTCGCCAGTGCGAGCTCTTGCGCCAGCGCGTTCCGGATTCGCCTTGCCAGTAGGCCTGGGAGTCGCGGACGATCGTGGACTCCGACTGCGAGATTCCGATGCGTGTCATCCCGAGGCTTGAAATCCTCCGGAGATACTTCAAGCGTCCTCTCACATGACGAAGGCCGTGCTGCATCGGACTTGGCAGCCCACGAGCCCC
The DNA here is from genome assembly GCA_050743265.1 of Actinomycetes bacterium. GTDB lineage: Bacteria > Actinomycetota > Actinomycetes > JBOGEN01 > JBOGEN01 > JBOGEN01. Next base: position 4,725 of record JBOGEN010000025.1, on the reverse strand, counting down.
CGCGCGCGCCGCCACGCGAGCACGACTCTTCAACTCCCTGACAGACATCTCCGTCACGGTGTGAATCCCTCCCCATGGTGAGTTCGCGTCGCAATCCTGCGGATTGCCTGCACATATGCAGGCTCCTGGTACTGCCATGCCAGCACCTCCTCGACGCGCCGGCGACCTGCGGCACCCATGGCCGCGCGTCGCGCGTCGTTCTCCAGCAGCTTGACGAGGGCCTCGGCGTACGCCCGCGCCGTGGGCTCCTCGACGTACTCGGCCGCCTCATCCGCCGACACCCGGGTCTCGGCCAGGTCGAAGGCCAGCACGGGGAGTCCGAACGCCATGTACTCCATGGTCTTGTTCATCGTGCTCACGTCGTTGAGCGGCCCCGGCGGGTCCGGGGAGAGCCCCACGTCGGCGGTGGAGAAGTACGCACTCATCTCCTCGTCACTGACCCGGCCCGGCATGTGGACGTACTCGGCGAGCCCGAGCACGTCCCGCTTCGCCCGCAGCTCTGCCCAGCAGTCCCCGCCGCCGAGCACGGCGAACGTCACGTCCCGTCGCCCCCACTCGTTGACGAGGACGTCCGCTGCGTCGAGCAGGACGTGCACGCCGTCCTGCGGCCCCATCACCCCGAGGAAGCACGCAAGGGAGGGACGGCCCTGCTTCAGGGCGGGGTGGGCAGAACCGGCCCGCATCACCTGCGGGTCGGGGCCCGTACGTACGACGGTGACGTCCTCCGGCTCGCAGCCTCCGCGGCGCAGCGCGACGTCCCGGTACGAGTCGTTCGTCGCGATCACGTGGTCGGCCGTGGCGTAGGTGGCTCGCTCGAGCAGGCGCAGGAGGCCCAGCAAGACCCGGTTCGGACGGGCGAACCGTGACTGGTAGACCTCGGGACACAGGTCGTGCTGGTCGAACACGAACCGCACCCCGAACGGACGGAGCAGGAGCGCGAGCAGCCAGAAGGTGTCCGGGGGGTTGCAGGCCTGGAACACGGTGACCCGGTGCCGGCGCCACACGGTCGCGGCAAGCCGGGCGGTCTGCAGCCAGCAGTACGCGAACTCCCGGACGAAGCTCGCGACGCCCGAGCTCGGCGGGGGGGCCGGGTACTTGTAGAGGTGGACGCCGTCGACGCAGGCGTACGCCGGGTCGCCTCCCGGCGCCATCGGGGTGATCGCCGCGACCTCGAGCCCGGCGTCCCGCAGGGCCTGGCACTCCAGCCACACCCGCCGGTCCCCCGGCAGGGCGAGGTTCTGGACGACGACCAGGACGGCAGGTGGCCCACCCCGGCGCGGCCGGGAAGCCCCGCCCAGCCGGGACGCCCGGCGCGGCCGGGATCGGCTCACCAGGCCACCCCGTAGTACGCCCGGGCGGGGGCGCCCTGCTGGGGGATCTCGATCACCCGGCGCAGCTCGTCCTCCTGCTCGGCATCCAACCCGCCGCTGAGGTCGACCACGGGAACGGAGGGTCCGAGGAGCACGGCGGTGGCCACGCCAGGGTCGGGCGTCGCGAGCACGACGCACTCCGCTCCGTCCAGCGCCTCCTCCACGTCGGAGGTGAGCACGCGGGCCAGGTGAGGCAGGTGCCTCTCCATGTACTCGCGGTTGGCGCCGACGAGCCGTTGGGGGTTGACCGCCTTGTCGTAGACGCGCAGGTCGATGCCCTTGCCCAGGAGCGCCTCGGCGACCGTCACGAACGGGCTCTCGCGCAGGTCGTCCGTGCCGGGCTTGAAGCTGAGGCCGAGGAGCGCGACCCGGCGGGTGCCCGTGGCGAGCACGACGTCGACCGCCTGCCTGATATGCGTCTCGTTGCTCGGCAGCAGGCTCGCCAGCAGCGGCAGGTCCTGGTCTGCGTGCCGGGCACGGTGCACCAGGGCGCGCAGGTCCTTGGGCAGGCAGGACCCGCCGAAGGCGAAGCCCGGCCGCAGGTAGCGGCGGGAGACGTTGAGCTGGTCGTCCTCGCAGAAGATGTCCATGACCCCACGGGCGTCGACCCCGACCGAGCGGCAGAACCGGCCGATCTCGTTCGCGAACGTGACCTTGACGGCATGGAAGGCGTTGCACGCGTACTTCAGTGCCTCGGCGGTCGCGGGGTCGACCACGTGCACGGGCGAGGTGCCCTGGCGCAGCAGCCCGGTGAGCATGCTCGAGGCGGTGTCGCTGCGGGTGCCGAGGACAGTGAACGGCGGGGCGTAGAAGTCCTCCACCGCGGTGGACTCCCGGAGGAACTCCGGGCAGAACGCCACCGAGAAGCCCTCGCCGTCGATCTTGCCGCTAGCCCGCTCCAGCAGGGGGGCCACCACGCTCTCGGTCGTCCCGGGAAGGACCGTGCTCCGGACGGCGACCACGACGTGGCGGTCGACCGGGCCGAGGGCGGCGCCGATCTGCTCCGCCACCCGGGTCAGGTACGAGAGGTCGAGGCTGCCGTTCGCCTGGGACGGGGTGCCGACACAGATCACGCACACGTCCACGGCCTGCACGGCCTCGGTGACGTCGTCGGCGACGCGGAGGGCGCCCCGCCCGACGGCGTCCGCGATGATCATGTCGAGACCGGGCTCGGAGACGGGACTGCGTCCCTTGCGGAGCGCGTCGCGCTTCGCCGCCACCGGGTCGACGCCCACCACCTCATGGCCGGCTGCCGCGAGGCACGCCGCGGTGACGGAGCCGACGTAGCCCAAGCCGAAGACGGCGACCCTCATGATCCCCCCGAACCGAAGTGCCACTGTCCGGGTCGTAACCCCCGCCCCGGGACGAGAGCCACTCTACGTCCGATCTAAGGGCGGAGGTGGCTCTTCACCTGCGTTTGGGTACATAAGGACGGACCGGGCAACCGGCGGCGCAGCGTGTTCGCCGTCAGCCCGGTCGGTTTGGCCGACTTGTCGTGGTCCGGCCGACCCGGGACGGCCCGCGGGTTGCTCCGATCGGGGGAACCCATACGGCCTTTCACGGGCACGGGGTCAGGCTCTCCTCGCCTGGGGCCGAAGTCCATTGCAGCGCGGGACACCTTCTTGTCCCGCACCAGGACTCGCCCAAGGAGCTCTCCCCATGTCCCGTACCGCCCCCGCCCCCCGTGGCGTCCGGCGCATCACGACGGTCTCCCTGGCGACGGTGATCGCTGCCACCGGTACGGCTGCCTTCCTGCCGACGCTCGGGTCAGCCGCCGTCAACGTGCCCGTGATGGTCAGCAAGAGCGCCAACCGCTCCAGCCCGATGTCCCTGGACCAGAAGACGATGAGCGGCAACGTCTTCGTCTTCGCGCGCTCGACGACCAACGTCAACCGGGTCGACTTCTGGGTGGACAACTCGGCGCGCACCGGCACCCCGTTCAACAGCGACACGAGCGCCCCCTTCGACCTGGTCAAGGGCAGCACGGCCACCCAGGCCCTGCCCTACAACCTCGGCAAGCTGACCAACGGCAAGCACTCGATCACGCTCAAGGCGTTCTTCAAGGACGGCACGAGCGACGTGTCCACGGCGACCGTCAACGTCACGGGCTCGACCACAACCCCCCCGCCCCCCGTGCCGGCCGCGTCCTCCTGGTCGCTGCTCCGCTCGGCGTCGGCCGACCGCTCCGCACCTACGGTGCTCGCTGAGGGCGCCACCATCCCCGACACGTCCCGCGTGTTCGTGGCCCCGGCGTCGTCGATGGACCCCTGGCAGCAGGGTGACGCGAAGTCCGTGGCGTTCACGGTGGACGGCCAGGCCGTCCGCACCGAGGCCACGGCCCCGCTCGACTTCGCGACGAGCACAGGCGCCGAGGGCAACCCGCTCAGCGCGGACGTCACACCCGGGGCGCACAGGCTCGGTGCCGTGCTGACCCGCACCGACGGGACCACCGCCTCGTGGTCGGTCAACGTCACGGTCACCAGCGCCACCGCGCCGACACCGACACCGACCCCGACACCCACGCCGACACCGACCCCGACACCGACCCCGACACCCACGCCGACGCCGACCCCGACGCCGACCACCGGCTTCCCGAACGCCTCCACCACGGGCGTTCCTGCCGGCACGACGCTCACGGGCACCGGCGCCAGCCTGAGCATCACCACCCCGGGCACGGTCATCAACGGCCGGAACCTGGGCTGCGTCGACGTGATGGCGGCGAACGTGACGATCAAGAACAGCAAGATCACCTGCGGTCGTACGACGCCGAGCATCCGCAACCAGGCGGGCAGCAACGCCAACCTGCTCATCGAGGACGTCGCCATCGACATGGTCGGCAAGGGCTACGTCGGCATCGGCTACTCCGGCTGGACCGCCCGCCGCGTGGACATCAGGGGCGGCGAGGACGGCGTGAAGATGGAGGACAACACGACACTCGTGGACTCCTACATCCACCACCTGTTGCGGCCCACATCCGGCGCCCACGGTGACTGCATCCAGACGGTCAAGGGCAACAACATCCGGATCGTCCACAACAACCTGCAGGCCTACAACCCGACCACGAACGACTTCATGAACTCGGTGTACCAGCTCACCGACTCCACCGGGAAGGCCGCGTCACCGACGACGAACCTCACCTTCACCGACAACCTCATCAACGGTGGCAACTACTCGCTGAACATGGCGATCACAGGGACGGGAACCGTCGCCCGCAACAAGTACCAGCACGACTTCCGCTACGGCCCGATCAACCGCATGGACGTGGCCTTCGAGAAGAGCACGAACCTCTGGTACGACACCGGCCAACCGGTGCGCTGAACACGTTGGCAGGAGGCGCGCCCGCCGAATCTCACGG
>JBOGEN010000024.1:0-14750 GCA_050743265.1 Actinomycetes bacterium | reverse complement strand
TTCCTCAACGCGTACCCCCAGCCGCAGCACCCCACCCGGGCGCTGCCGGGGTGGGACGACTGGCACGCCGGGGCGGGCGCGGGGCCGTACGACGGGTACCGCTACACGATGGTGGAGAACGGCCGGCGCGTTCACTACGGCAACCACCGCGGAAAGCACAACGTCGACGTGCTCCGCCGCAAGGCGTCGTCGTTCGTCCGGTCGAACCGTGACCGGGCGCGGTCGTTCTTCCTCTACCTCGCCCCGTACGCGCCGCACGCGCCCGCCACCCCGCCGAGGCGCTATGCGCACGCGTTCCGCGGCGTCCAGTCTCCGGAGACGGCGAACCGCGATCCCGCCAACACCACCGGCGAGACGCCGTGGGAACGCCTGCTGCCGCGGATGAGCCCCCGGGAGAAGCGCGGTATGGACGCGCGGCACCGGGAGCGCCTCCGCTCGATGCTCGGGGTGCAGGACATGGTCCAGCGGCTCGTCCGGACCCTGCGCCGCACCGGCCAGCTCGACAACACGTACCTCGTCTTCGCCTCGGACAACGGCTACCACCTCGGCCAGCACCAGCTCCCGCCGGGCAAACGCAGCCCCTTCGAGGAAGACATCCGCGTCCCCCTCGTCGTCCGCGGGCCGGGCGTGCCGGCCGGGCGACGCGTGGACGCGCTGACGAGCACGACCGACGTGGCCCCGACCCTCGCCCGGCTCGGGGGCGCCGACACCCCGTCGTTCGTGGACGGGCGATCTCTCGTGCCGATGCTGCACGGCCGGACCCCACCCAGGGGCTGGCGGGACGCCACCCTGGTCGAACGCGCGAACGAGTACGAGCTCGGGCCCTTCGACCCCGACCAGCTGGACGACCCGGGCCAGCCCCTCGTCCCGATGCCGAGCTATCAGGCCATCCGTACGAACCGCTACACCTACGTCGAGTACGTCGACGGCGAACGGGCGCTCTACGACACCGAGCACGACCCCCATCAGCTGCACAACCTCGCCCACGTCGCGGACCCCTCGCTGATCCAGCACCTGTCCGCCCGGCTCCGCGACCTCGCCAACTGCGCCGGGGCCTCCTGCCGGCGGGCAGACCACGACTCGCACTGACCGGCATGCCACCATCCAGGTGGCTCGCAGGCGACGAGAAGGTGTGACCGACGGTGGATGCCGCGCCCGGACAGTCCGACGCTCCGATCTTCATCGTGGGCTGCCCCAGGTCGGGCACCACGCTGCTCCAGCTCATGCTGCACGCCCATCCCCGGATCGCGGTCCCGCCGGAGACGCGGTTCGTCATTCCCGCGTACCGGATGCGCCGCCGGTTCGGTCGCCTGACCAAGCCGGCCAACCGCCGCAAGCTCGCCACGTGGATCGTGGCCCGCCGCGGTTCCAAGGATCTCGGGCTCGATCCCGAGCGCCTGGTCGATCGCGTGGAGGCCGCTGCCCCCACGATCGGGTCTGTGATCGGCACCGTCTTCGCGATGTACGCCGAGGACCACGGCCGCGCCCGCTGGGGCGACAAGAGGCCCGGGTACTGGCGTGACATCGACGTGCTCGCTCGGATGTTCCCGGACGCCCAGTTCATCCACCTGCTGAGGGACGGGCGCTCCTGTGTCGCGTCGCTCAAGCGCATGCCCTGGTGGGTGGGAGGTGTACCGGCCGCCACGGCCGTGTGGCTCATGTCCCAGCGACAGTGCCGGCGCGACGCCGGCAGGTTGCCACCCGGGCGGTTCCACGAGCTGCGGTACGAGGACCTGGTGGTCGACCCTGAGGCCGAGCTGCGACGCCTGTGCGCCTTCCTCGGCGAGGAGTTCGCCCCGGCCATGTTGCAGCCGCACGAGGTGGCGAAGGACAGCCTGCCGGCATACAAGATGAGGAAGTGGCACACCCGGACCGGCGAAGCCGTCGACACCTCGACCGTGGAGTCCTGGCGTGATGGCCTGGAACCCGAGGAGCTCGGCCTGGTCGAGCTGGTGGCAGGGCGCAGGCTGCGGAAGAACGGATACGTCCTCTCCGGCGCAGGACGGCGACCCTCCCTGCGGACGGTGGTCACGTTCACCCGCGAGTACGGGGACCGCGTGGTCAAGCTGCGCCGCCTCCGCGCGGAGGACGCCCGCCTGAGACGGCGCGAGGCCCGCCCCCTGGCCGCGCGTCCCGCCCCCGCCCCGGGTCCAGGTCTCGAGAAGGCCGAGTAACCCGTCGAGGGGCCGGCCGCCCCGCGACGCCCTCCCTACGCGTTCAGCCGTCGCCGCCGAACCGGCCCGAGCGCGGCACCTCGACGGCGATCTCGCCGCCCAGCCGTGCGTGACCGGCCAGGCTCAGGTCGTCACCGCTCCAGAACCTGCCGGGGTCGTACCAGCCCATGTGGCGGCCGGCGGCCAAGAGGCCCATCTCCTCGTACGTCATCGCGACGACCTCCGCGCAGTACGCGGATGCGAGGTCGGGGGCGGGCACGTCCCGCGGACGGCCCCGACGCCACCGGGGAACCCTCCCCCGCACCCAGCGGCCGGCCAGACGGGCGGACGACGGGAACGGCGTACCGTCCAGGCGGGCCACCGCGCGCAGCACCGCGTCCTCGGTCTCGCGGGTCACCGGCGGCTCGAGCTGGCGCAGCCAGGCGCTCTGGTCGTAGCGCGTGCACCAGACGAGGACGGCCTCGCGCAGGTCGTGCAGCTGCACCCCCCGGTGGTGGGTGCCCGCCCACAGGTCGGGCAGAGACCGCCCCAGCTCGGCGTGCCACATGAGGGGAGGCAGGTCGTCCAGGACGACCGCCATGCCGACGTGGTTGACCGGGGCGTTCGTGGTCACCTGGATGGCCCGGTCGGCGGGCTTACGGCCGCGGAACAGCCACACGTCGCCCGTACGGGTGAGGTCCACCGCCTCGTCGAGACTGATGCTCACGCCCGGCACGCACGTAGCCTAGGCGTGTGCGCTGGTGGAAGGTGATGGGTCTGGCCGGCCTGGTCGGTGTGGCCGCGACGGGGGCCGTGGTGGCACGGTCGCAGCGGCGGCGTCGCACGTACACGCCGGAGGAGATCCGGGCGCGGCTGCACGCCCGGCTCGCGGAGGCAGAGCCGGCGGGGGCAGAGCCGGTGGAGGCAGAGCCGGCGGGGACAGAGCTGGCCGCGGTCAGGCCGCCGGGTCCACCGCGTCGGCGGTGGCGCCGCGGTTCTCGGTGATCCAGTCGTCGATCCGCTCCCACCAGGTGTAGAGCCAGTCGATCCGGGCGTCGCGCCCCTCCGGCACGTCGTCGCTCGGCACATGCCACCACCGCATCCGGATCTCCGTGTCCATCGGCAGCTCTCGCCACACGTCCATCACCGAGTGCAGGTGGTCGGTCCCCGTGTGCGCGACCCAGACGACGTCCGCGTCCGGGGCGTGAGCCAGGGCGGCGAGCACGCCGCCGGGGCGTGGCGCCAGCACGTTGCGCATCTGCGCCGCCCGGTCCGCCTCGCTCATGAGCCCCCGGCGGCGGAGCCGCTCGATCGCCCGTGCGCGACGGCGCTCGGTGAAGTTGCCGCCCTCGGGGAAGATGACGAACGCGTCGTCGTCGTCGAGGTTGCTCGCCAGGTCTCCGATCTGCTGCTCGACGACGTCCCCCGTCCTGCCGGGCTCGGTGCTGATGAAGCGGTTCGGCAGGCGGTTGAGGAGGACGTCGATGGCCGGGTCCCACTGCATCGTGTCCTTGAGCACGAGTCGCGGCTCCCGGTCGTACCAGTCGACGAGCGCGTGGACGAGAAGGAACGAGTCGCCCGGTCCCGCGTGCCGGCTCAGCACGAGCAGCGGGCGCCCGCTGTACGCGTCCGGGTCGGGGCCCTCCACGGTGACCCGGACGTGCAGGACCCGTCTGGCCTCTCGGTAGACCGTACGGAGGTAGATCCGGACGAGGTCGTAGTGCCAGCGCTCGAACCGGGGCGTACGCAGCCGCCAGCCGAACCCGCTGGCGACCCAGAGCACGAAGAGCGCGACCAGGGCCAGCGCCTCGAGCCCGAGGTGCACCAGCATCACCCACAACACCCGCAGCGGACGCCACCGTGAGAACGGCAGCAGCGGCGACAGGCAGGCGGCGAGGAGAAGCCAGAGCGGGAGCGACGTCGCCACCACCACGGTCAGCACGACGGTGAGCGGGCCGAGCACGAGGCGACGCACCCACCGCGGCGGCAACATCGTCATCCCCCCGCCGTCGGGACGAACGCCTCGAGATACTCGGCGCTGGCGCGGTACGCCTGGTCGATGCGGCGCGGCACCTTGCGGGTGTCGCGGTAGCGCAGGTTGGCCGTCGGCGCGTCCTGCTCGCCACTGGGGAGGAGGTGCACGGTCACGTGCTCGGGCAGCGCCGCCATGTCGGCGGCGAAGCGGTGACGTCGCGCGATCTCGAACGCGACCGTGGCGACCTCCCACGGCCGGGTCGGCACGGTCAGCGGTGTCTCGATGCGGCCTACCTGGAGCACGAACACGGTGTCGGCGCCGAGCGCGACAGCGCGTCCCACCGGGATGCTGTTGACGATGCCGCCGTCGAGGTAGTGCAGCCCGTCGATCTCCACCGCGGGGAACAGCCCCGGAACGGCGCACGACGCGGACACCGCCGGCGCCAGCGGCCCGCGCGAGAACCACGTCTCCGCCGCACGCTCGATGCACGCCGCACAGCACTGGAACGGCACCGGGAGGTCCTCGATCGCGCACGGGCCGAGCTCCGCCTCGAGCAGGGCGCGCAGCGGCGCGATGTCGTGCAGGTGCGTCCGCGTCCTGGCCATCAGCCGCAGCCGGGCGAGCCCGGAGCCGCTGAAGACCTCGTTCCCGGAGAGCCGCTCCCACAGGGCGGCCAGCCGCTGGACGGCGTGCATCGTGGGGTCCGCCGCCACCACGGCCCCGTTGAGGGCCCCCACGCTCGTCCCCACGACGAGGTCCGGGCGGTGCCCGGCCTCGAACAGGGCACGGAGCATGCCGACCTCGTTGGCTCCGAGCATCCCTCCGCCGCCGAGGACGAAGGCGGTGCGCGGGGTCCCGGTCACGCTCTCGATGGTCGCATCGACCTGGTCAGGGTGCAGACGTGGCGCCCCGCGGCGGGTAGGTTCCGCCCCGTGACCCTGTTCCCCTGCCTGGGTCCAGCCCAGCCTGCATCCCCGGCGACCAGGTACGGACGAACCGGGCGACTCGCGGCTGCCGGTCCCCCGGACACGTCCTGCGGTGCATTATCTGAGCGAGGGTTCCGCGCGCGCTCGGAGCCCCGGCGCGCATGCTCGAGACGAGGGGGGACCACGCGCCGTGGAGCAGCGCTTTCGGCTGGGTGACGAACCCGACGCCGTCCCCGCGGCGCGCCGCTTCGTCGAGGGCGCGCTGCGCGACACCGCGTTCGCCCGGGTCACACGCGAGGCCGAGCTGGTCGTCGCCGAGCTCACCACGAACGCGCTCATGTACGCCAGGCAGCCGGTCACGGTGCATGTCGACGTCACCGTGGACCGCGTACGCCTGGAGGTCTCCGACGGCTCGCACGTCCCGCCGCTGCGGGCCCTGCCCGGTACGGACAGCATGACGGGGCGCGGCCTCGCCCTCGTCGCCGCGGTGAGCGACCGGTGGGGCGTCGCCCCGAACAACGGCGGCAAGGTGGTCTGGGCCGAGCTGGGCGGCGTCGGGACTGCAAGGGTGGACGGCCCGAACCCCGACATCGACACCGTGCTGGCCGGGTGGCCGGACCTGGACCACCAATCGGCGCGGGAGCCCCGCCACCGGATCAGGCTCGGCGACGTGCCCACCGACCTGCTGCTCGGTGCGAAAGCGCACGTCGACAACCTGGTGCGCGAGTTCACGCTCGCCCGGTCCGGAGCCGAGTCCGGGCGTACCGCCGCCATCTCACCTCACCTGGCCGCCCTCATCGAGACGGTGACCACCCGCTTCGCCGACGCCAGGCAGGAGATCAAGCGGCAGGCGCTCGCCGCCGCCGCGGCCGGGGCGGAGCGGACGACCCTCGTCCTCACGCTGCCCCTGAGCGCCGCCGACGCCGGCCAGGAGTACCTGGCGGCCCTGGACGAGGCGGACGCGTACGCGCGGGCCGCGCGGCTGCTCACCCTCGAGACGCCGCCGCAGCACCGGGCGTTCCGGCAGTGGTACGTGGCGGCGCTCGTGAACCAGCTGCGCGCGATCTCCGAGGGCGCGAAGCCGCCCCCGCCCCCCACGTTCGAGCGCCACCTGCTCGACGAGCTGGGGATCGTGGCCACCGCCCGGCGCGCCGCGGACCGCTCGGCCGGGCTGCAGGCCGCGACCGCGAGCCTGGCCGGGGCCTCCACCCCGGAGGAGGTGGCGACGGCCGTCGTGTCCCAGGGTGTGGCGGCACTGGGCGCCTCCGGCGGGGCGCTGCTCGTCCCGATGGACGACGACCGTCTGGCCGTCCCCGGCACCGTGGCGTACGACGAGACGCTCATCGCGCAGCTGCGGTCCGAGCGACGCGACGCACAGCTGCCGGGCGCCTTCGCGATGCGTGCCCTGACCCCGGTCTGGGTCGAGTCGCGTGAGGAACGCGACGCCGTGTTCCCCGCACTGGCCGGCCTGGAGCCCACCACGATGGCGATGTGCGCCGTCCCGCTCACCCTCGCCGGACGCGCGCTCGGCGCCCTGCGGTTCAGCTTCGACACGTCCCGGCTGTTCGACGAGGACGAGCGCCGGTTCGTCCTCGCGCTCGCCGCGCAGACCGCGCACGCGCTCGACCGCAGCCAGCTGCACCAGTCCGAGCACCACGCCCGCGACCAGGCGGAGACGGCCGCCCGGCGGCTCACCCGCCTGCACCAGGTCACCACGTCACTCGCATCGGCCAGCGAGGCGGACGAGATCGCCAAGATCGCCACCGGCGAAGCGGCCGCCACGCTCGGGGCGCGCGTGGCGATGCTGTCCGAGCTGGACGAGGTCGGCACGACGCTGCGCCTTCTCGGCGCCAGCGGCACCGGCCACGAGGTCGAGAAGCTCTGGGCCAGCACGCGCCTGGACGCCGACCTGCCGTCCAGCGCGGCGGTCAGGACGAACCGAGCGGTGCTCGTCGGCGAGGAGTCGACCGGCTCGGTGCTCGACACCGGGCCCATCCCCCTCGCGTCCCGCGACCGCCAGCCCGCCCCGGGCTTCGACCGGGACCGATCCGACGACGGACCGCTCGTCTCGGTCCCCCTGTCCGCGGGACAGCGCACGCTCGGTGCGCTGACGTTGACGTTCCCGCCCGGCCACGTCGTCGACGACGCCGAGGTGGAGGTGCTCACGATCATCGGCCGGCAGTGCGGGCTCGCGCTGGAGCGGGCACGGCTGTTCGCCGCCGAGCGAGCGGCCCGAGAGCGCTCGACGTTCCTCGCGGACGCGACCGCGCTGCTCGGCTCGTCGCTCGAGCCCGAGCAGACCCTCAGGCACCTCACCGGGCTCCTCGTCCCCTCGATGGCGGACTGGGCCGTCGTCTACCTCGTCGACCGCACCGGACGGGTCGAGGCGGCCGCCGCCCAGCACCGCAGCCCCGGAATCGCGAGGACGATGCGCCGCCTTCAGCCCAACAGGCCGCTCGACGTCGATGCCACCGGCGGGCTCGGCGAGGTCCTGCGGACCGGTCAGAGCCTGCGGTACGACCAGGTACCGGAGGAGATCCGTTCCTGCGCCGCCCGGTACCTCGAGGGCACCGGCGTGGCCGTCAACGGTGAGGACGGGCCGGAGAGCGGGCTGGGCGTCCCGCTCGTCGCCCGTGGGCGGGTGTTCGGCGCGCTCGCCCTGGTACGGGTCGAGGGCACCCCGTACACCGACGACGAGCTGCGGCTGGTCGAGCAGATCGCGGCGCGGGCCGCGGTCGCGATCGACAACGCGGAGCAGTACGGCAGGGAGCGTGACGCCGCCCTGACCCTGCAGCGCAGCCTGCTGCCGCAGCGCCTGCCCAAGGTCGACGGTGTCGCGCTGGCCTGGCGGTACCTGCCGGGCTCGGCGGGCACGCACATCGGCGGGGACTGGTACGACGTCATCCCGGTGGAGAACGGCCTCGTCGCCCTCGTCATCGGGGACGTGATGGGGCGCGGCCTGCAGGCGGCAGCGCTCATGGGACAGCTGCGGGCGACCGCGCGGGCCCACGCGTCAGCACATCTCGAGCCGGCGGCCGTGCTCGCCCGCCTCGACGCCGCCCTCGCCCCGCTGGAGCAGGAGCAGATCACCACCGCGGTGTTCGGCCTGCTCGACCCCACCACCCGCACGGTCACGATGGCCTCCGCCGGCCACCTGCCCCCGCTCGTCGTGCCGCGCGAGGGTGAGGCGTACTACCTCGACGTCACGCCCGGCCCCCCGCTCGGTGCCGGCGAGCCCACGTACCCGCAGCTGCGGGCGACCCTGCCCCCGTCGTCGACGCTGCTGCTCTACACCGACGGCCTGGTCGAGGACCGGCGGCGTGCGGTCGACCGTGGCCTGGAGGCGCTGCGCGTCGCCGCGGCCACGGCCGACGGTCCGGAGAGCCTGTGTGACCGGGCACTTGCCGCCCTCGGCCGAGACACCGCCCACGAGGACGACACGGCGGTGCTGGCCGTGCACCTGCTCTAGGGAGCGGGCGTCGCGTGTTGCGTGGATGTCGACTTACAGCAGGACCGTGGCCAGGACGGGCAGCATGATGATGATCAGCAGTGCGCCGATGATGTCGAAGGAGAAGCCAGAGCGGATCATGCTCGTGATGGGCACGGTGCCGGAGCCGTACACGATCGCGTTCTGAGGTGTCGACACCGGCAGCATGAAGCCGAACGACGCGGCGAACGTTGCAGCGAGCGCCGGCGTCAACGGGTCGACCCCGGCGGCCGCGGCGAGCGGGATGATGATCGGCACCACCACCGCCGCGGAGGCGGTGTTCGAGGTCGTCTCCGACACGCTGATCGCGAGCAGGACGCCGAAGACCGTGATGGCAAGGGCGCTGCTGATACCGAGGGCGTTGAACGCGCCCTCGCCGATGCTCTTGGCCAGGCCGGTCTCCTCCAGCAGGGTCCCGAACACGATGCCGCAGCCGAACAGCACGATCGTGCCCCAGTCGATCCGGGCCGCGTCGGCCCAGCGCAGCGTGAACTCGCGGGCCTTCCAGTCCGTGGGGAGGATGAACAGCAGCGAGGCACCGAGAATCGCCGCGACGCCCTCGTCCAGGTTGTTGGACACGGTCTCGTACGCGGTGGAGTCGGCGCCCGCGACGAGCGCCACGACCGCGGGAAAGACCCACAGCGTGACGGTGATGGCGAACGCGACCAGCGTGTTCTTCTCGGCGCGGCTCATCGGGCCGAGCCGCTCACGCTCCCGGTGGACGTACTCCTCGACGCCGGTCAGGTGGCGCACCTCCGGCCGGTTGACGAGCAGCAGGACAAGCACGAGCCCCACGAACATCAGCGCGCAGATGGGGAACGCCATGGCCATCCACGTCCCGAACGGGATCGCCTGGTCGGTCGCCTGCTCGATGAGCTCGCGGCCGATCAGGTTCGGCGGGCTCCCCACCGGGGTCAGCAGACCCCCCACGCTCGCGCCGTACGCGAGCATCAGCATCATCGCGAAGCCGACGCGCATCCGGGTCGGGTCGAAGCGGTGCATGGTGCCGTCGGCCTCGTGCTTGTCCTGCACGGCGTTGCCGATGACCCCGAGGATGCCCATCGCGGTCGGCATGAGCATCGCGACGGTCGCGGTGTTGGAGATCCACGCCGAGATCAGGCATGTGATGAGCCCGAACGCGATGACGACGCGGTACGAGCTCTTCGCGACACCGGGAATGGACAGGATCCGGAACGCGAACCGTCGCGCCAGTCCGTGCCTGAGCATCGACTGGGCGAGGATGAACGCGCCGATGAACACGAAGACGGTGCCGGAGCCGAACGGCGCGAGCACACCATCGGCGCCCTCGTCCCCGCCCACGCCCAGCAGCACCAGCAGCGAGGCACCGATGAGCCCCGACACCGGGATCGGGATGGGCTCGGTCACCCAGGCGACGATCACCCCCGCGAGCACGGCCGCGACCTGGTGCTGGACCTCTGGCAGGTCCAGCGGCAGCAGGAACACGACGACCGTGGCCAGCGGTGCGAGCACGAAGCCGGCCGTGCGCCTGCCCTTCTCGAAACGCTCCTCGGCGGGCGAGAGCGTCTGCTCCGCGATGCCGCGGTACGTCGAGCCGCCTAGCAGGGCCTTCTCGACGTCGACGCGCTCGTGCGCTCCGCTGCTCGGCGGCCTCGGCTGGTCTCCGGTCGTGGTGGTGGCCATGGTCCCTCCGTCGTCGTCTGGCCCCCCACTGGTCCCCCGTAGAGGAAGCGATCAACCGTTGAGCAGGTGCTCGATGATCGCCTCCGTGACTTCGCCCGTGCTCGCGGTTCCCCCGACGTCCCGCGTGCGGATGCCGCTGCCGGTGGTGGCCTCGATCGCGCGGCGGACGGCCTTTGCCTCGCCGTCGAGGCCGAAGTGCTCGAGCATGAGGGCAGCGCTGCCGATGGCGCCGACGGGGTTGCACAGGCCCTGCCCCGCGATGTCGGGCGCGGACCCGTGCACAGGCTCGAACATCGAGGGGTAGCGCCGCTCGGGGTTGAGGTTGGCGCTCGCCGCGAGGCCGAGGCTTCCCGCGATCGCGCTGCCCAGGTCCGAGAGGATGTCCGCGTTCAGGTTGGAGGCGACGACCACCGACAGGTCCTCGGGCGCCAGGACGAACTTGGCCGCCATCGCGTCCACGAGGACGCTTTCGGTCTCCACGTCGGGGTAGTCCGCGGCCACCCTCCGGAAGACCTCGTCCCACATGACCATGCCGTACTGCTGCGCGTTGCTCTTCGTGACGCTGGAGACCTTCTTGCGTGCGCGCTGCCCCGCCAGGTCGAAGGAGAAGCGCATGATGCGCTCACAGCCGGCCTCGGTGAAGAGCGAGGACTGCACGGCCACCTCGCCGCCCGTACGCGCGGAGAAGTTGCGGCCGCCGAGGCCCGCGTACTCCCCTTCGGTGTTCTCGCGGACGACGACCCAGTCGAGGTCGTGGTCGTCCGCGCGGCGCAGCGGGCTCTGGACGCCCGGCCAGAACTCCACAGGGCGCACGTTGGCCCACTGGTCGAAGGCCTGGCAGATCCGAAGGCGGAGGCCCCAGAGGCTGACGTGGTCCGGAACGGTGGGCCACCCGACCGCGCCGAAGTAGATCGCGTCGAAGCCCTCGAGCTGCGCGAGACCGTCGTCGACCATCATCGTCCCGTGCTCGGCGTAGTAGGCCGAGCCCCACGGGAAGTCGTGCCACTGGAAACCGATGCGGCCTTCCGACTGGCTGGCGAGTGCGTCAATAACGGCACGTCCGGACTCGAGCACCTCGCTGCCGACCCCGTCGCCGGGAACGGCTGCGATGCGAAAGGTCTTCTCAGCGGTCACGGGTAGCTCTCCGACGGGTCGGGGCACAGGCTCAGGGAGAACGAGTGAACCGTGTCACCGCAGGCAGCGTCCAAGACGCATTGACGATGCTCGTGATAGGGAGTGCCTATCACCGGGTTGGCCCAAGGGGAGAGCTACGGCATCCGTACGACGTAGTCGTCCACACACGCAAGGAACGCTCGCGCGGCAGGGGTCAACGTCGTCGTACGGGTCACCAGGGCGATTCGTAGCGGCGATGTAGGTTCGATGTGGCGAACGCGGGCACCCGCCCGTGTGGCGAGCCGGGTCCAGGACGACGGCACGACAGCGTGCCCCACACCCGCGAGGACCATCGGCAAGATCGTTGTGCGGTGCTCGACCTCGACCACGATCTGGGCGTCCACGCCGCTGGTGAGGACGTCGTCGACGAGCTGCCGCATTAGGCTCCCCGGCTTGCTCACGACGAGCCGCATGGAGCCGAGTTCCCGACGGTTGATGGTGGCGCTGGGCGTCAGGTCCGTCTGAGCTTGGCTGCGCCGCTTGAGCCGTCCAGGTGAGTCCTCGTCTTCCTCAGGAGGCGAGATGAGGACCAGCGGCTGGTCCTCGATGGGGAGGGTCTTCAGCCCGCCGGTCAGGGGCGCCGAGGCCGCGCCGAGGAGTCCCAGCTCGGCCTGACCACTCTTGACCGCGTGAACGACCTCGTCGGGTGTGAACGCTGCGTCGACGGTGACCGACATGGCCGGATGCCTGCCGGTGAAGTCACACATGATGGTGGACAAGGGCTCCATACCGGGGCTGGGCATGGACACCAGCTCAACCCGCCCTCTCTGCAAGCTGCCCACGGACTGCACGGCAGCCTTGGCCGAGTCCAGGTCGCGAAGCACCTGACGTGCCGGCTCAACCAGCTGCGCACCCGCGTCACTCAGCACGATGCCGCGACCAACGCGATGAAACAGAGGCACGCCGAGCTCACGCTCGAGCGCCCTCATCGCCTGGGAGAGCGACGGCTGCGCGATATGGAGCTGCTCTGCCGCACGGCCGAAATGCTGGTGCTGGACGATGGCCAGGAAGTACGCCAGCTGTCGGGCGTCCACGTCCCACCTCCGCGCCAATGATAGGCGCAGCCTACTAATGGTGGGGGAACCGGGTCCTGGCCCCGAGTCGCCACGCCGGGCACGCTGGTGCGTGAGAAGTTCGTGCGCGTGTTGCGTCGCGCGGAGTCGTCCGGCACGAGAGGGCGTCGGCGTCGGACGGGTGGGTAGGCCACCAGGGAGACGACCACCCACGGAACACAGAGCACCCACAGACCACACACACACACACTGACCAGTCACACGACCCACGGAGCGGACGTCATGGACCAGGTACGACTGGGCGCAACCGGGCTCGAGGTCTCACGGATCTGCCTCGGGACCATGAGCTTCGGGGAGCCCGACCGCGGCGGGCACCCCTGGTCAATGGACGAGAAGGCCAGCCGGCCGTTCTTCGAGCGGGCGCTCGAGCTGGGCATTACGTTCTTCGACACGGCCAACGTGTACTCGGCCGGCTCCAGCGAGGAGATCACCGGCCGCGCGCTCAAGGACCTGGCGCGGCGCGACGAGGTCGTGCTCGCGACCAAGGTGAACGGGCGCATGCACGACGGACCGAACGGCGCGGGCCTCTCCCGCAAGGCCATCCTCGGCGAGATCGACCGCAGCCTCTCGCGCCTGGGCACCGACTACGTAGACCTGTACCAGATCCACCGCTGGGACCCGCACACGCCGGTCGAGGAGACGCTCGAGGCGCTGCACGACGTCGTCAAGGCCGGCAAGGCCCGCTACGTCGGCGCGTCCTCGATGTGGGCGTGGCAGTTCTCCAAGGCCCTCTACACCTCCGAGCTGCGGGGCTGGACGCACTTCGTGTCGATGCAGGACCACTACAACCTGCTCCACCGCGAGGAGGAGCGGGAGATGCTGCCGCTGTGCGCGGACCAGGGCATCGGTGTGCTGCCCTGGTCGCCGCTGGCGCGCGGCCGTCTCGCCCGCCCGTGGGACGAGAGCACCGAGCGCTCGGTGCAGGACCAGTTCGCCAAGTCCCTCTACGGCGCGGAGGACGCGACCCGCACGATCGTCGACCGGGTGGGCGAGATCGCGGACAAGCGCGGCGTCCCCCGGGCGCAGGTCGCGCTCGCGTGGCTGCTGTCCAAGCCGGTGGTCACCGCGCCGATCGTGGGGGTGACGAAGATGCAGCACCTCGAGGACGCCGTCGCGGCGGTGTCCCTCGGCCTCGAGGACGACGAGGTCGCGCACCTCGAGGAGCCGTACACGGCGAACCCGGTGGTGGGCTACAGCTGAGCCCCGCGGCCCGAACTAGCGCCTCCGGTCCGCCGAACGGCAGGACTTGCCCGAGCACCGTGCGAGGCCGCGCAGGGTCGTGTGCAGCCTGTGCACGAGCGCAGGCCCGACGGTTCGGGCGATGTTGTGCAGCTGCTGCGGGTCACGCCGGGTGTCGTACAGCTCCACCGCGCCGCCGTGGTACTCGACGTAGGTGTACCGGGTGGTCCGCAGCGCGGTGTAGCTCGGCATCGGCACGCGGGTGAAGGTCGACTCGTGCTCGCGGTCCGGGTCGAACACGCCCTGCTCGAACTCGTTGGACCGCTCGACGAGCAGCGACCTGCGCCACGAGGCCGGCGTACGCCCCCCGTGCAGCATCGGGACCAGCGACCTGCCGTCCACGAACGCGGGGGTCCTGCCGCCGGCCAGGTCGGCAATGGTGGGCGCGAGGTCGAGCGTGCTCGCCATCGCGCGCACCGAGCGTCCTGCGGGGACCCCCGGCCCCCGGACGACGAGCGGCACCCGGATGTCCTCCTCGTACGCGGTGCGCTTGCCCGACCCGAGCCGGTGCTGGCCGAGGTGGAACCCGTTGTCGGACGCGAACACGAGGTACGTGTTGTCGAGCTGGCCGCTCCGGCGGAGCGTACGGACGAGGCGCTCCACCATGTCCTGCACGCCCAGCATCGAACGCAGGCGGTTGCGGTGCTGCTTGTCGACCTTGCGGACGTCCCGGGGGCCCATGCGGGCGAGAAGCCGCTCCCAGACCGGCAGGCCGCTCACGTCCTCCGGGTTGAAGTTGCTCGTCCGCGGCACGGTTGCCCCAGGGAACGCGTCACGGTGGCGCTCTGCCGGGTTCGCCGGCGCGTGCGGCGCGTACGGGGCGAGGTAGAGGAAGAACGGCCGTTTCCTGCCCTCCTGGGAGGAGACGAACGCGGAGGCCTTGCGGCTCAGGACGTCCACCTCGTAGTCGCGCGGCCGGTCCCCGTACCGGACCTGCCGGCCGTTCTCCACCATCGTGTAGCGGTACCCGTCGTACGGCCCCGCGCCCGCCCCGGCGTGCCAGTCGTCCCACCCCGGCAGCGCCCGGGTGGGGTGCTGCGGCTGGGGGTACGCGTTGAGGAA
>JBOGEN010000023.1:0-27259 GCA_050743265.1 Actinomycetes bacterium | reverse complement strand
CCCCCCCCCCCCCCCCCCCCCCCCCCCCCCCCCCCCCCCCCCCCCCACCAGCCCGCGCTCCGGGTGCTGCCACCGGACGAGGGCCTCGGCCCCGATGACCCCCTGGTCGTCCAGTGTGATCACCGGTTGGTAGACGAGGCGGAGCTCGTCATTGGGCACCGCGTGCCGGAGATCCGTGAGCAGCGTCAGCCGGGTGGCGGCATGCACCTTCAGCTGCTCGTCGAAGAGCTCGATGATGTTGGGCCCCTGACGCTTGGCCTTGTACATCGCCTCGTCGGCGTCGCGCAGCAGGGTGTCCGGGCTCACCGCCTCGTCGAGCGCGGCCATGGCGACGCCGATGCTGATGCTGACGTCGACCTTCGTCGACCCGAGCAGGATCGGCACGTCGACGGCGGCGCGCACCCGCTCGGCGAACCATGTGGCGTCGCCGGCGTCCGCGAGTGTCTCGCAGAGGACGACGAACTCGTCCCCGCCGATCCGCGCGACCGTGTCTTCGGGCCGGACGGTGGCCATCAGCCGCGCCGCGACCGTACGCAGGACCTCATCTCCGACCTGGTGGCCGTGCGCGTCGTTCACGTTCTTGAAGCCGTCGACGTCGCAGAAGAGCAGCGCCATCAGTGTCCGTTGCCTGGATCTGCGCGCAAGTGCGTGCGTGATGCGGTCGGTCAGCAGCGTCCTGTTGGGCAGGCTTGTCAGCGCGTCGTGGGTCGCGGAGTGCGTGAGTGCTGCCTCGGCATGATGCTCGCTGGTGAGGTCGGTGACGGTCAGGCAGGTGATCTTCGCCCCGTCGACGTCGAGTGAGGAGGACGCGATTCGCACCGGGAGGCTGCCGCCCGAGCCGGTGCGCAGGGTTGCCTCAAGGGGACCGACGCCTCTGCTGTCCCTGAGTACCTCGCTCAGATCAGGGCGGCTCAGCGGGCCGACGAGGTCGAGCACCGACTGGCCGACGACCTTTCGGGACGGGGTCTCGAGGAGGTCCGCGAGTGACTGGTTGGCGTAGAGCACGAAACCTGCCGCAGAGACGGTCGCGGCTCCGTCGGGCATGTTCTCGACGAAGTTGCGGTACGGCCGGTCGGCAGTGGCGAGCGTGAACACGCGCCCATCGCCAGGCACGGCCGGCAGGAAGAGCGCGTCAACCTCGCCGCTCTGGATCGCACGCAGGGTCTCGTTCGAGTCGGCAAGCGCTCGGCGAACGTCGTCGAGTTCGCGACGGAGCCGAGCCATGTCGCCAGCCTGAGCGCCGTCGGTGTCGGGTGTCCCGACTGTCGACGGTCCCCGGCGTCTGCGAGTCATGACGCCGAGTCCGCCGCCGTCCGGTCGATGTCCAGGGCAGCCAGCACCCGGGCCGTGTCGGACAGGTCCCCGACGAGCATCCTCTTCGGTAGCGGCGCTTCCCTGATCAAGGTCGGGGCAGCCATGACGCCGTGCGCCGACATCGTCGAGGCGTCGTGGTGGATGTCGACGACTTCGAGCTGATACCGACCCGTCAAGTACTGGTCGCACAGCGACCGGACGTTGGTGATGGCGCGCACCGACAGGTTCGAGGCGCCGGCCACGAACAGCGTCAGCACATACGGCGCCGCGTCTTGCTCTGCCAGGCGTCGCTCGAACTCCCGCAGGGTGGGGTCGACCTCCTCGCCCTGTGAACGGGGTTGGTTCATGCCGACGTCCCGTTGCGGTAGACGTCGGTGATTTCGAGCCCCTGGTTGCTGAGCACGAACTCACGGACCTCGTGGGAGTGCGCCATTCCCCTGGACTTGAGGACGTAGAGGACCCGGGTCCGCGCCCCGTCCCCTTCGGCGAGCTTGGCGATCATCCACGTGTCCATGAGGGATCCGATCTGCTGCTCGGAGCCCTCGGCGTCCCGTCCGGTGGTGAGGCTCGTGAACAGCGCGGTGACGCCTCTGCTCTTGAGGTAGTCGACCTGACGCGTGAGCATCGCCGACACGTCCTCGAAGACACCGGCGTGCAGTAGGTCGGAGACCGGGTCGATCACCACGACATCGGGGTCGAAGTCGGAGACGCCCTCCTGCATCGCCACCAGGTGCGCCTCGAGACCCAGCAGGCTCGGACGGACGCAGTGGAACTGCAGCAGCCCCGCGTCGACGTAGCGAGCCAGGTCCATGCCCACGGACCTCATGTTGCGCATGATCTGCGCCGCGGACTCCTCGAAGGCGAAGTACAGGGCGCGCTCGCCCCGTGCGCAGGCCGCCACACAGAACTGAGCGCTGATCGTGGACTTCCCGCTGCCCGCCGTGCCGCTGATCAGCACCGAACTGCCTCGGAAGAGACCAGCACCGTCGAGCATGTCGTCCAGGCTCGGCACGCCGGTCGACAGGCGCTCGGTGGACACGGTGTGCTGCAGCCCCAGCGACGTGATCGGCAGCACCGACACACCGGTCGCGCCGATCAGGAACGGGTACTCGTTCGTGCCGTGCAGCGTGCCGCGGTACTTCAGCACCCGCAGACGTCGTGTGGAGGTCTGCTCGCTCACCCGGTGGTCGAGCACGATCACGCAGTCCGACACGTACTCTTCGATGCCGTAGCGGGTCAGGGTGCCGTCGCCGCGCTCTCCGGTGATGATGGCTGTCACGCCACGCTGCTTGAGCCAGCTGAACAACCGGCTCAGCTCGGAGCGCAGGAGTGCCGTGTTCTCGAACGCGGCGAACAGCGTCTCGAGGGTGTCGAGCACCACCCGCTTGGCGCCCACCTCGTCGATGGCCGCTCCCAGTCGGATGAACAGACCGCTCAGGTCCCAGGACCCGGTGTCGTGGATGTCGGCGGGGGACAGGTTGATGTGGTCCATGACCAGGAGGCCGGCGTCCTGGAGCTTCTGCAGGTCGAAGCCCATCGACGTGACGTTCTCCACCAGCTCGTCGACCGTCTCCTCGAAGGAGACGAACACCGCCGGCTCCTGGTACTCGGTGATCCCTCGCACGAGGATCTCCATCGCCAGCAGGGTTTTCCGCAGCCGGCAGGCCCACAGACCAGCGTTGGCCGGCCGCGCGGCAGGCCGCCACCGGTGACGGCGTCCAGACCGGTGATGCCGGTCGCCGCCTTGGGCAGGGTTCGTCCCGCCATGGGAGGGGGGACAGACGTGAGCAGCATGGTCGAACCAGGCTCGTCAGAGGACACGCCGGTCACTTCCCCGCCTTGTGCACAGCATGAAGCCGCACTGTCACCGACGGTAGCACCGGCGCTGCGCTGCGTACGAAGTCGCTGAACTCGGCCCCAGTTCCTCGACGCAGCCGTATGCCGGCGCTCGTCGCAGGATGCTCGCGGTGCGGCTGAACATTCACAGAGGTAAGAGGGGATTCGGGGCTCTACGCCCTTCAGCCCGCCTTTCAGCGTGGCTGCCCCGGCTCACGTCGAGTAGATCAAAGCGACTGCGCCGGAGGGGAAAGGATCTCGCTCTGCGCAACGTCCGTGCTCTGCGTTCGGCCACATCGGAGAACATCGACGCGCCCCCACCGACGATCGCGGGATTGAACTTTGAGCCAGAGCGCGTGACGGCCTCCCGGGGCGGATGGGGCGACCGCACTTCTGACGACGGCCTGCGGGGGCACCCCCCCGGTGAGACGCTGAGCCGGACCGAGCTGCCTCGCGAGAGCGGTATGGCCATGGACCGAGCGCCGCACGGCGCCGTGCAGGTGATCGACGGGTTCCAGGTTGTCGAGCGTGCGTACTGCGACGACGAGACGCTGCCCACGGTGGGCCTCGCCAACATCCACGCGGTGGTCCCAGGAATCGAGCAGAACAAGGACAAGATCGTCCGCGCGGCGGGCATCTTCGCTGAGATGGGCGTCAGCGTGGCGGTCTTCCCCGAGTTCGCGCTCAGCGGGTACTTCTGGGAGGACGAGCCGGCCTGCCGCGCGTACATGGACAAGGCGCTCACCGAGAACCACCTCGACTGGGTACGCCAGGCGCTGCTTCCTTTGTGCAGCGGTGGGGACCTGAATGCGATCGTCCTCAACAACCTGACAGCCGGGCCCGCCGACACGTACCGGAACCGGACGGTCGTCATCTCTCCGCTCGTCGAGGACCTGCTGGACCCGGAGCACTCGTACGACAAGGTCTTCCTCCCGGGCATCGAGAAGACCTACACGTCCTCGGGCACGTCCGACAGGCTCGTGGTCAAGGGAACCAAGATCGAGGCGACGATCGGGTTCACCACGTGCTACGACTATCTGTTCACCGAGCTGCTGCGGCGCTACTCGTGGGAAGACGGCGTCGACGCCATCGTCCAGATCGCCTCGTGGCGCGCCGCCGCCAGCCGGGAGTACCCGAACATGAACGTGCGCACGGACATGTACTACGGGCGGCTCTGGGACACGACGATGGCCGCCTCGTCCGCCCAGAACCAGGTCTGGACGATCGCCTGCAACGCCGTCGGCCGCCACGAGATCACCGGTGCCGTCTTCTGGGGCGGCTCGGGGGTGTGGGCGCCGTCCGGCGTCCCGCTGGTCCAGGCCTCGCACTTCTACGACGAGCTGCTCATCGTGCGGAACCTCGACATCCAGGGGGCACGTCAGTTCGAGCTTGCCGACTTCGACTACGAGTTCGACTTCCGCGAGGTCTACCGCCCCATGGACCAGGGGGTCGCGGCCGAGGAGACGATCGGCTGAACCGTCGGGCGCGGTGCTCATGCAGCGCTGTCGTCGGCAGGTGACGGTACGGTCCACACGTGGGTCATTTCGTCGGTGAGGATCTCCGGGCGTCCCTGTCGCGAGAAGCAGCGGGGCGCCGATGAGGCCCAGCGTGGGAATGGCGCGCGTGGCACGAGTCCCGACTGGTACATGAGGTAGCCCAGTAACAGCCCGTTGAAGCCCGGCATGACCCCGGGACCGAGCAGGAACGTCCAGTCATGGATCGCCACGAGGGACTGTCCGGTAGTGAAAAGCGCGGCCTCATCGGCTCCGGTGGCTCCGGACAGGTCATCCCGCAGCGTCGCGAGGGAAAGAAGGCTGGCTATACCGATGAAGATGATCGCGGCCTCGAGGACGCGGGTGGTGACGAAGCCCAGTGCGACACCCTCGTTCTGTCGTTTGAGCACGGGGAACAGCGCGACGGCGGTGCCGATACCGGCGAGGGCGGTGAACACGTCGAGGAAGCCGGCCACAAGAGGCGGGTTTCGGAGCCGGAGCCGAGGATGCAGTCCGGGTCGTCCAGCGGGGGGCCGTAGAGGAGAAGTGCCGGGATGGAGGCGGCGAAGGTGATCAGGTAGAACACGCCCGCGACGAGGGCGGTCCGGTCGCAGGCCACGGGCGGGCGCGACCGAGCTCTCCTCACCGGACGCGTCCGAGCCGACAGTGCTCTACCTGAGCAGGGTGACGTCGTAGACGGGTGCATCAGGGAGTCCCGCCTAGGATCCGTCCATGGCCGAGGGGCAGCCTTCGCGGAGTCCGGCGACCCGCGACATCGAGATCTCACTGCCGTTCGAGGGGCTGTGGTTGGCGAGGAACAGTCCGGCTCGGAGGGTCCCGAGTCACGGCACCGACCTGCTGGGTGAGCGCTATGCCATCGACTTCATCGGTGTGGACGATCGCCACCGGACCGCGAGCCGCCGCGACTGGCGGACCGTTCTCGCCACCGAACCGGCGGAGCGGTTCGTCGCCTACGGCCGACCGATCCTGGCACCCGCCGACGGCATCGTCGTCCAGGGGCACGACGGCGAGATCGATCACGTGGGGCGGCGGTCACAGCTGTCCCTGGTGCCCTATGCGTTGGGCCAGGCCGCACGGCTCCGCCAAGGATTGGCCGCTGTAGCCGGCAACTATCTGATCATTGCGCTGCGCGACGGTTCGGCATTCATCGCACTTGCGCATCTGCGGGCCGGCTCCTTTCGCGTCGCCGTTGGCGAAGAGGTGAGCCTGGGACAGCAGGTCGCGGCCTGCGGTAACTCTGGCAACTCGACCCAGCCGCATGTGCACGTGCAAGTCATGGACAGCCCGGACCTGTCCGTCGCCCGAGGCGTCCCGATGGTGTTTCGGCGTTTCCGCGAATGGGCCTCCGGCGCCAGGCAGGTCCAGGTCAGGGAGTCCGGGCTTCCGGGCGAGGGTGCGGTCGTTGAACCGTTGCCCCGTCCGGTCGGGGACGCGGGTCCTGACTGACCCGGAGAGAGACCGTCCGCTGTAGCCGGAGCCCCCGCAGTGCCGGTGCCGACGTCGCCAGGTGCAGTGGCCGCGACTGACAGAGATTTGCGCTGCGCTCTGCCTGGTCAGCGGGCAGACTCGCGAGGGCCCGCGTCACCACGATCGAGGAGCAGTGCGATGCGAAGGATCACGGCCGGTCTGTTCATCTCGCTCGACGGCGTCGTGGAGAGCCCCGACCAGTGGCACTTTCCCTACTTCAACGACGAGATGGGTGTGGCCGTCGACGCCCAGCTGAGGACTGCCGACACGCTATTGCTCGGCCGTGAGACGTACGACAGCTTCGCCGGCGCATGGCCGGAGCGGGAGGCCGCTGGCGGTGAGGACGCCGAGTTCGCCAAGATCCTCGGCGACATGCGCAAGATCGTCGTGTCGCGGCAGGACCTCCAGCTCACGTGGCGCAACACCGAGCAGTTGAAGGGTGACCTCGTCGAGGCCGTCACCGCGCTGAAGAACGAGCCGGGGACGATGGGCATCGGGATGAGCGGATCGGTCTCCGTCGTCCGCCAGCTCCTGGCCGCCGGTCTCCTGGACGAGCTGAACCTGCTGGTCCACCCGATCGCCGTCCGTCGGGGCATGCGTCTGTTCGACGAGGGCGAGCCCCCGATCCCGCTCCGGCTGGTCTCGTCCCAGACCTTCACCACGGGTGTCCTGAACCTCGTCTACGCCCCGGCCGAGTCGAGCCCCGAGGGCACGTACGAGGACGCGAAGGCGCACATCGCCCGGAGCGAGGCCGGCTGACGCCGCGCCGGTCACGCTGGGGTCCGGCGAGCGCCTCTTCGACGGCGTCCCGCCACGGCACCTTGAGCTCCTCGACGCCCGGGCCGCGTGGCTCGTCACGCACATCCGTTACCGCGTACCCCGTCAGGCCGGATCAGCCGCTCGATCAGCCCTGCGAGAGCCTCAGCGGGAAGCTGCCGGGGCCGACGTCGCTGAGCGTGGTGGTGTTCGCCGCGAGGTACAGGTCCAGGTACGGCGAGCGGTCACCTTGCGTCGGCACGTCGGACGTCGGGTCCTGTACGTCCAGGGCGAGCCGCGCGTCGGAGACCCTGACCGTGTTGCCCGAGGGCACGTCCCGCCAGCGGTTGGAGTCGATCGTCCCGATCTGGACCCCCAGCCGGTGACCCCGCTCGAAGGTCCAGTCGGTCGACTTCAGGTCGAACGAGATCGGTCCCTTGCGTTCCAGCAGGGCGACATTCTCGTCGAACATCGTGGCCGTGCCGTCGGGAGCGACGTCCCACAGGCGCACCATCACGTTCCCGCTCGTACTCGCGTTGAGCGTGAGCCTGGGCGTCGCGGTGGTCCGGAGCTGCTGCGCCGCGGGCGTGGACCAGGTCCAGAAGCTGGTGGCGGCAGCGTCGCCCTGCTTGGCGGCGCTCTTCTCCGTACGGGACAGCGGCGCGATCCGCGGCGCCCGTTCCATGTCCCACCGGCCACGATCCGCTGTGGTGGCCGCCTCGGCCGCTGCCGTCGAGGCTCCGCCGTCGTCGAGGTAACGGCCGGAGGAGAGCCGCGCGGCGTACGACGTCGCGGTCACCGGCCAGGTCGCCTGGGCGCGCCAGTCGCCGAGGCTGTCCTCGACGGCGTACGCCGGGTCGGTCGCCGACGGGTCGACGCCGATGAGATGCTGGTCGTAGAACCGCATGACCTCGTCGAACCAGCCGGCACGACCCTGCAACAGTCGGCCGTTGGCGTCGGTGTCGTTGCCCCGCACGTGATCCCACTGGCCCAGCCAACCGCGCTCGGTGCCCTGGTGGTTGTCCAGGTACTCCTCCATGTCTTCCGGCTTGGTGTTGGGCTCGATGAAGCCCTGGGTCACGAACAACGGCGTGCTGGTGCCGGCCGCGTCGGAGGCCAGGTTGCGGGCGCTCCAGTACGCCGAATCCGGGTCGGGGTTGTTGTTGTTGCTGAGGTTGTCGCTCAGGCACTCCGGATGGCTCGCCTCGTACGCCGCGTTCGCCTGGTAGCGGTCGCTGTCGTCAGCCATCGCAGGGATCGTCGCGATGGAGTTGTACGCCGCCGGCGTGCCCGTGACGTTGGGGCGCGGCACCTTGTTGCTGAACAGGTAGTTGTACATGTCCCAGACCGGTTCCTGCGCGACGACTGCCTTGAGGCCGTCCGCGTTGAGGTTGTTGCCCACCAACCCCGTGACGGCGTCGTACGACTTGCCGTACATGCCGACGTCGCCGGTCGACCACGGCTGGCTGGTCGTCCAGTCGATGGCAGCCTGGACGTCGGCCTGCTCACCCGGGCCGACCCAGTCCAGGCACCCGGTGCTCCCGCCGAAGCCGCGCAGGTCGACCATCACGAAGGTGTAGCCGCGCGCCATCAGGTCGGCTCCGTCGATGAAGTCCTGGAAGCGCGCCGATGGGCCGACCTGGTCCCAGCCTTCGGGACCCGTCTGCCCCGCGTGCGCGAAGTAGGGGCCCACCGAGAGGATCACGGGCGTCTTCGCATCAGCCGGCAGCTGTGCCGGGCGCAGCACGTCGGCGTGCAGCTCGACATCGCTGCCGTCCGAGGACGGGAAGTACGCCTCCGTCCACGCGGCGCCCTCGGGAACCCGGGGGTTCTCCTCGTGGGTCACCGGGTCCTCAGCTGCGACAGCCGCCGGTGCGGCCTGGGCTGCGGCGGGCAACGCACCCGCGGTGAGGATGGTGGTGGTGGCCAGCGCAGCGGCCGCCGCGGCGGCGCACGCCTTCCCGCGAAGGTTCATGGACGCTCCCGTGAAACAGCCCCAGACAGGATCCGCAAAATGGATGCGATGCGAGAGTAAAGACTTTCGTCGGTTTTGTCTGCCCTTTGTTCTCAGGATGGCGGTTGAGTGGGCGGTCCGTGAGGTGTCGGCCGGGCGCCTCAGGATTCTTGATTCGTTCAAGAAGATGGCGCTATCCTGCGCTGCGTGCCCACGGCCTACGACTTCGAGCGCATGCTGCGAGGGGCCGCGCTTCGCGTGACCCGTCCGCGGCTGGCGGTGCTGGCGGCTGTGCACGCGCATCCGCACGCCGACACAGACTCGATCATCGGCGCCGTGCGTGCGGGACTCCCCGAGGTCTCCCACCAGGCCGTGTACGACGTGCTGCGTGCGCTGACCGCCGCGGGACTGGTACGGCGCATCCAGCCGTCCGGCTCGGTGGCTCGCTACGAGTCGCGGGTCGGGGACAACCACCATCACGTCGTATGCCGGTCGTGCGGTGCCATCGCCGACGTCGACTGCGCAGTCGGCGAGACTCCTTGCCTGACCGCGTCCGATGACCAGGCCTTCTCGATCGACGAGGCCGAGGTCATCTACTGGGGCGCTTGTCCTGAGTGTGTCGCGGCACCGGCAACCAGTTGACAGTACGAGAGATTAAGACAGGAGAAGGAACGACGTGTCTGATCGCGGCAGCGAGAGTGAAAACCCTGTGATCCCCTCCCCCACTCCGACCGGGACTCGGCCCAGGACGAACCAGGACTGGTGGCCGAATCAGCCGAACCTGCAGGTCCTCCACCAGCACTCGCCGCGGTCCAACCCGATGGGCGAGGACTTCGACTACGCCGAGGAGTTCAAGGCCCTCGACGTCGAGCGGCTCAAGCAGGACGTCCTCGACGTGATGACGACCTCACAGGGCTGGTGGCCGGCCGACTACGGCCACTACGGGCCGCTCTTCATCCGGATGAGCTGGCACGCCGCCGGCACGTACCGCATCGAGGACGGCCGTGGCGGTGGCGGCGACGGCTCCCAGCGCTTCGCCCCCCTCAACAGCTGGCCCGACAACGCGAGCCTCGACAAGGCCCGCCGACTGCTGTGGCCGGTCAAGCAGAAGTACGGCCGGCAGGTCTCCTGGGCCGACCTCCTGGTCTTCGCCGGCAACGTTGCTCTGGAGTCGATGGGCTTCAAGACCTTCGGGTTCGGCTTCGGCCGCGAGGACATCTGGGAGCCCGAGGAGATCTTCTGGGGATCTGAGGACACCTGGCTCGGAGACGAGCGCTACAGCGGCGACAGGGAGCTCGCCGAGCCTTTCGGTGCCGTGCAGATGGGCCTTATCTATGTGAACCCTGAGGGCCCCAACGGCAACCCGGATCCGCTGGCGGCCGCTCGGGACATCCGGGAGACCTTCCGCCGGATGGCGATGAACGACGAGGAGACAGTCGCGCTCATCGCCGGCGGCCATACGTTCGGCAAGTGCCACGGTGCAGGCGACGACAGCTTGGTCGGCCCCGAGCCCGAGGGCTGCCCCGTCGAGCACCAGGGCCTTGGCTGGGAGAGCGCCTTCGGCAGCGGCAAGGGCAGGGACACGATCACCAGTGGTCTGGAGGGGGCATGGACGCCCACCCCGACCGCGTGGGACAACAGCTACCTCGAGACCCTGTTCGGTTACGAGTGGGAGCTGACCAAGAGCCCTGCCGGCGCCAACCAGTGGAAGCCGAAGGACGGGGCCGGCGCGGACACCGTGCCCGACGCCCAGGACTCCTCGGTCAGGCACGCCCCGATGATGCTGACGACGGACCTCGCGCTGCGCCTCGACCCGACGTACGGGCCGATCTCGCGGCGCTTCCTGGAGAACCCGGACCAGTTCGCGGAGGGGTTCGCCAAGGCGTGGTACAAGCTGCTGCACCGCGACATGGGACCTGTCTCGCGCTTCCTCGGCCCGTGGGTCCCGGAGCCGCAGCTGTGGCAGGACCCCGTCCCGGCGGTCGACCACGAGCTGATCGCGGACCAGGACGTCGCCGCCCTCAAGGGCAAGGTCCTCCAGTCGGGACTGTCCATCTCCGAGCTGGTCTCCACCGCGTGGGCGTCGGCGGCGAGCTTCCGCGGCACCGACATGCGTGGCGGAGCCAACGGGGCGCGGATCCGCCTCGAGCCGCAGAAGAGCTGGGAGGTCAACGACCCGGCCGCGCTCGCCTCGGTGCTGCAGACGCTTGAGCGGATCCAGCGGGAGTTCAACAGCTCGCAGTCCGGCGGGAAGAAGGTCTCCCTCGCCGACCTGATCGTGCTGGGTGGATGCGCTGCCGTCGAGCAAGCCGCGAAGGACGCCGGGCACCACATCAAGGTTCCGTTCGCACCGGGGCGTACGGACGCCTCCCAGGAGCAGACGGACGTGGAGTCGTTCACGGTGCTCGAGCCGATGGCAGACGGGTTCCGCAACTACCTGCGAGCCGGCGAGAAGCTGTCTCCGGAGACCCTGCTGCTGGACCGGGCCAACCTGTTGACGCTGACCGCTCCCGAGATGACGGTCCTCGTCGGCGGCATGCGGGCCTTGGGCGCCACCGTGGGCAGCGCACGGCACGGCGTCTTCACCGACCGGCCCGGGACGTTGACGAACGACTTCTTCGTGAGCCTGCTCGACATGGGTACGGAATGGAAGGCGTCCACCTCGGCCGAGAACGTGTTCGAGGGTCGGGACCGCGCCACGGGCGAGGTCAGGCGGACCGCCACCGCCGTTGACCTGGTCTTCGGATCCAACTCCCAGCTTCGAGCCATCGCGGAGGTCTACGCCAGTGACGATGCGCAGGAGAAGTTCCTTCGGGACTTCGTCGCGGCGTGGGTCAAGGTCATGAACCTGGACCGGTTCGACCTCGCCTGATGCGAAAGGCCCCGGTCGCCGAGGTGACCGGGGCCTTCCGTCACTGCCTGGGGTTTGCGTGAGCATCGAGGTCGAGCCGGCGACAGCCGCGCGGTTCGACGACGTCGCGACCATGCTGGGGCCCAGGAACCCCGAGTCCTCCGTGTGCTGGTGCCTGAGCCACCGGCTCGACTCGAGGACGAACCGAGAGCTCGTCGGCCCTGCACGGGGCGCGTACGTCAGGAAGCTCTGCTCCCGCACCGTGGCGCCGGGCGTCCTGGGCTACGAGGACGACGAGGTCGTCGGGTGGGCCGCCGTCGCACCCCGGGCGGAGCTCCCGTTCGCCCGGTCCACGAAGATCCCGCACGTCGACGAGCTGCCCGTCTGGTCGGTGTGGTGCATCCGCGTGCGTCCCGGGCACCGCGGGAAGGGCGTCTCGCATGCCCTGCTCGAGGGCGCCGTGGCGTACGCGCGGTCACGCGGTGCGCCGGCGATCGAGGGGTATCCGGTGGACAACCGGGGCAAGAAGGTCGACCCCACGATGGCCTACGTGGGCACCCGTGGACTCTTCGAGAGGGCCGGCTTCGCCAAGGCCGCGGACACGACCTCGGTCTCCGGGGGGTTCCCCCGCGTGCTCATGCGGCTGGACCTGCGCTGACCCTGGTCAGGCGTCCTCGGCCGCCTCGCGACGGGCACGCGCCCGCCGCTTCCCCTCGTGCATCGCCTGTACGCGGGCCACGGGGATCTCCCGCCCCTCCTCGATCAGCACCCGGGCGAGCGGTTGCGGCGCCGGCATCAGCTCCGCCCACGGGTCTGACTCGGCGAGCAGCGCAGCCGCGTTGCGTACCGTGAAGTCCGTGGGAGTCACCTGGTCCAGGTCCTCCCAGGCCACCGGGAACGACACCGGCGTCCCGGGCCGCACGCGCGGGCTGTACGCCGCCACCACTGTCGCCCCGCCGGCACGCGTGGAGTCGAGGAAGACCTTGCCGCCGCGGTCCTCCCGGATGTACGCCGTCGTCGCCAGACCCGGATCCAACCGCTCGGCGCGCGCCGCGAGCGCCCGGGTCGCCGCTGCGGCGTCCTCGACGGGCGTGTCCGTGAGAGGGACGAACACGTGCAGCCCCTTGGCGCCGCTGGTCTTGACCGCGCCCGCCATCCCCACATCGGCCAGCGCCTGGCCCACGAGATGTGTAGCGCCGACCGCCCTCTGGAACGGGCTGCCCTCCGGAGGGTCGATGTCGAGCACCAGGTGGGTGGGTCTGTCCAAGCCTTCGGCGCGGACCAGGGTGGGGTGGTACTCGACGGCGCGCTGGTTCGCGAACCACAGCACCGAGCGGCGGTCTTCGCAGAGCGCGTACGTCACCTCGCGGTGTGACGACTCCGCCCACAGCGTGACCCGGTGAAGCCACGGCGGGGCGTACTTCGGCAGGTTCTTCTGCATGAACGGCCGCTGGCCGCGCAGCACGCGGGTCACCGACAGCGGCCGCCCCCGGAGCGCGGGCAGGATTTGCTCCGCCGCGGCGTCGAGATAGTCGACGAGCTGCCGTTTGGTGGCCTGCGCCCCGTCGAAGAGCGGCTGGTCCAGGTTCGTGAGACGAACGTCGTCCCGCACCTCGTCCCCGCCCACCCCGTCACCCTCGCACGCCGGTAAGGCATCCGGTACGCCCGGCGCCGGCAAGAGTTGCGGTCCTGGCGGAGGCCGCGCTTGGCGGCGGCGGTCGGTCACGACTTCCCGGCGCGGATGTCGGGGCGTCTTTCCGGTCC
This sequence comes from Actinomycetes bacterium, assembly GCA_050743265.1. Taxonomy (GTDB): domain Bacteria; phylum Actinomycetota; class Actinomycetes; order JBOGEN01; family JBOGEN01; genus JBOGEN01. The sequence continues at coordinate 13,803 of JBOGEN010000023.1, read as the reverse complement.
GGCCTCGAGTACGGGTTCCTCGCCCTGCTCGTCGGGCTGCTGGGGATCCTCGTCGTCGCCATGCCCGACGGAGCCCGTCGGGCGGAGTCCGCCGGGGTGTTCATCCTCGCTGGCGACGCGCCTCCCGTACCCCTGACGGCGCGGGCCGGGGCACTCGACGCGCTGCGGTCGACGCTGATCTTCGGCCCGATCGTCTGGCTCCCCTGGCCGGTGATCGGCGCCGCCATGGGCGGGCTACTGCGCCGCTGGCTGTCGCCGCAGGAGCCAAAGGTGCACGACGAGCTGTCCTACGACGAGGGCGACCCTCGCTGAAGCTGTGCCGCTCTGATGGCGCTCCACGTCGCAAGCACGGCGAACGAACGCCTTACCGCCCCTGGACGCAGAGGATTTCCGACACGACTCCAGCGAGCCGGTGCGCTGCCTCACGGGCGGGCCGGTCAGGCTTCCACGCCAGCACGCCGTCCGGGCGTACCAACGCGGCTCCCCGCCAGGACGTCACGGACGTGTCTGCACCGCCCGACGACGCAGGGCCCACCTCGCCCACGTCACGGGGGTCGATCGCCTCCACGGAGACAGGGACGCCGTACGCCTGCTCCACGTCCGCAGCCGCGTCTCTCCAGGCCTGGTGCTCCTCCGTGACGAGGACGGCAAAGCCACGGCCCGGCACGTCGAGGCTGGAGGTCTCGGTGCCGTCCCGGGAGACGGGGACGTGCGGCACGCGTGCGCCCACGGTCCAGCGGCATGCGTGGGGGTCGTCGAGCGTGTCCGTGGGCTCCTCGTCCGACCGCACGGCTGTGGAGCGGTTGATCGCACCGAGCTCGATCGCGGCATCGTCGAGCGGAGGCATCAGGTCGTCCTGGGGGAGTGAGGGGTCGACCCTCGTCACGTAGCGCGTGTATGCCTGCTCCACGGTGACTGCCCCGATCGGCCGACGCTCGGCGTCGTACGTGTCGAGGAGCCCGGGTCCCGCGACGCCCTTGACGGTGTAGGCGAGCTTCCACGCAAGGTTGTGCGCGTCGGCAACGCCGGTGTTGCCACCGAACCCGCCCGTCGGCGGCATCACGTGCGCGGAGTCTCCGGCGAGGAACACCCTGCCTCGGTGAAAGGACTCCGCCGTGGCCGCGCTCGCGCTCCAGCGTTGGACGCTCTCGATGGCGATGGGGTGGTCGGGTTTCGCCCCCAGCGCCGTGCGTACGAGCTCCGTGCAACGCTCGGCGGAGACGTCCTGCGCGACGTCCGTACTGCGGGCGCCGTCCGCGTCGAAGGTGGCGAAAACGGCGAGGAACCCCGCGTCGCCGTCGAACGAGAACCGGAAGAAGCCGAGCAGCTCCGGATGGTTCACGTAGACGACGCTCAGGTTCCGGTCACCGAGGAGATCGTTGACGTCCGACCGGAAGTAGATGGTCACGCAGTCGGCGAAGGTCCCGCGTCCGCTCATCGGGATGCCGAGTTGTTCACGCACCGCGCTGTGCGCGCCGTCGGCTGCCACGAGGTAGTCGGACGTGACGACCTGCTCAGGGCGTTCGTCACGAGGGCGGATCAGGGAGACGACATGGTCGTCGTGCTGCTCGAACGACACGAGGTCAGCGCCGAACAGGTGCTCCGCCCCGAGTCGCGCCGCCTGGTCGCGGAGGAGGGGTTCCAGCCCCACCTGGGTGAGGAAGAGCCGTGAGGTGGGACTGAGCCCTTCGACCCCGTCGTTGTACGACCGGTAGAAGTACGTGAGCTCCTTGCCGCCCAGGCTCTCGACGGCGATGATCGCGCCGTTCTGTCTGAACTCCCGGGCAGCGGCGTGCTCGACGGCCCTCTGCAGCCCGACGGATCGGAAGATCTCCATGGTCCGCTGGTGGAACGAGGCCGCACGGGGATGGATCGCCGTACCCGCGTGCCCTTCGACCACCAGGTGCGGCACTCCGTACGAGGCGAGAAGAACCGACGTGGACAGGCCGACCAGGCTGCCCCCGACGACGAGGACGGGGATCCGACGCTCCTCCATGGCTGTTCTCCCTCAGGTCCCGCCGGTCGGCATCCCCGCGTGCGATGACCGGACAACTGTCCGCTGAGCGGTCGGCTGGGTGACGCCCAAGCCTGCGGGCGGGGGCATTCGGTGTCAATAGGGCGTCACACTGGCGGCAAGCCGCGCAGGCCCCGGACAGGTGCCTCCGACATCTCGGCACCGAAGAATCGGATGCCTGTGTCGAATCGGTGACACCGTGGTGGTTCTCGTGAGGTGTGGGCTCCCCGACCTGACGGCGGCGTCCTGCACGCGGCCTTCTCGGACGTCTTCACGTTCCGAGACGGACGTGCGTGCGTGGTCGAGTCGTACGTCGTGCCGCTCTCGGGTGAGCAGTTCGCCGCGGTGTCCGAACCACGGGTGGTGGAAGAGTGATGCCAGGCGCTGTCGAGTTCCACTCGCGGGTGACGACCAGGGGGTGACGTCATCCGGCGTCGCAGGAGGGAGCGGAACATGAAGTACGTGATCCTGATGCAGGTCGACCCCAGCGTGCTCGAGGGACTCAGCGAGGAGGAGGGGCAGCGGATCCAGTCCGGCCACCACGCGTTCATGGAGGCCACGAAGGAGTCCGGCGAGTTTCTGGCGACGAACGCGCTGGCCGACCCGAGCCAGTCCGTGGTGGTGCGCGGCAAGGCAGGTTCGCCGGAGGTGACCGATGGCCCGTTCGCAGAGACCAAGGAGTTCATGGGCGGGTACTACCTGGTCGACGTCGAGGACCGGGCGCGCGCGGTCGAGCTGGCGACGATGATCCCCGACGCACAGATCGACGGCATGGCCCTGGAGATCCGGCCGGTGATGTTCTCGGCCGGGGCCGACATGTGAGCCAGATGCCGATCAGGTCGGTCGAGGACCTGCGCCCCGAGGTCACGGCGCAGATCCTCGGCCGGCTCGTGCGCCACTACGGCGCGGATCAGCTCGATGCGTGCGAGGACGCCGTGCAGGAGGCCTTGCTCGATGCGCACAAGCAGTGGACCGACGGGACACCCGACGACCCCGTTGCGTGGCTGGTCACTGCGGCCCGCCGCCGCTACGTCGACCTTGTGCGCAGCGAGGTCCGTCGCCGTGGGCGTGAGGAACACCACGCCCGGCTGGCCCATCCGCTCGCGGACGCGGTCACGACTCATACCGACGACAGCGTGCGCCTGCTCGAGCTGTGCTGCCACCCGGACCTCCCGCGCCCGATGCAGGTTGCCCTCACGCTTCGAGCCGTCGCCGGGCTGACGACGGAGCAGATCGCCAGCGCCTACCAGCTGCCCGTCGCGACCATCGCCCAGCGGATCACCCGCGCCAAGCGGCGGCTGCAGGACCTCAGCACCACGCTGCCGCAGCCACGCTCACCGACCGAGCGGCTCGACCCAGTCCTGACCGTCCTCTACGTGATGTTCACCGAGGCGCACCACACCGCCAGCGGTGAGCCCGCCCACGACGTCGACCTCGCGGCCGAAGCCATCCGACTGACCCGCATGGTGCATGGAACGGTCGGTGACGATACGGAGGCGACGGGGATGCTGGCGCTCCTGCTCCTGACCGAGGCGCGGCAGCCGGCACGCATCTCGCCTGCCGGCGGCCTGATCCCGCTCGACGAGCAGGACCGAACCCGTTGGGACGCACGAAAGATCACCGAGGGCGTTGCTCTGGTCGAGGCCGCCGCGCCCGGCGCGAAGCCGGGCCCGTACCTGCTTCAGGCCTGTATCGCCGCTCTCCACGCGCAGGCGCCCTGCACCTCCGAGACCGACTGGCGCGAGATTCTCGTCCTCTACCGGATGCTTGAGCAGGTGACCCCGAACAACCCTGCCGTGACGCTGAACCGGGCTGTGGTCGAGGCAATGGTGTTCGGTCCCGAGGTCGCTCTCCGGACAGTGAACGACGTCGCCGACCGGATGCCGCGCAGCGCGCAACTGCCCGCCGTCACCGCACGGCTGCACGAGCTGCACGGCGACACCGAGCGTGCCGCCGAGGCGTACCGCGAAGCACTCCGACGCACACGCAGCACCGCCGAACGGCGACTCTTCACCACACGTTTGCGCATGCTCCGCACCCACGGCTAGGACGTGGCTCCTCCTTGCCGGCGTGCCGTTTCGTCGGCGCGACGAGTGGTCAGCACCGCCTGTACGCGTACCAGTGCCTGCCTCGGGGCACGAGGCCACCGCCGTAGCGCTGTCGCGGTGATCCATCCCGAAGGAGGCCCGCCTGCCTATGAGGACGGCATGAGTTCTGGGCCGTCACCGGCGATCCCGTTCACGAGGGCACTCACCCGGTCGCCGATGTGACGCGCGGGCGCCGTCACTGACCGCTTCTCGTCCGTCACGGTCCGGTGGGACTGCTGGTGCACCGTTGCAGCGTGCGCCGGGGCTGGCCATACTGCGCTTGCTCGTTGGATGAGAGGACTTGCGCGGTGAGGCGGTATCGGATCGGTCTTGTCGGTGGGTTGTTCGGCGCTCTGCTGCCTTTCGTTGCCGTAGTGCTCACCGCGCAGCCGGCCGCGGCGATCACCGGCGGGGAGCGCGATGAGGTGCACACCAACGTCGGTGTCGTCCGCTTCACCACCGAGTCGGGCCGGTTCCGCTGCTCCGGCACGCTGATCTCGCCCACGTTGGTGCTCACCGCCGGCCACTGCACCGGGGACACTGGCGACAGCCCTGCCACCGAGGTCTACGTCTCCTTCAACACCGACCTGCCCCTCGACCCGCTCGCTGCCGGCATCACGCCGGAGCAGCGCACGGCCCGCGCCGCGAACTACATCACGGGCACCGCGCACCCGGATCCCGGCTGGACCGGCAAGTTGTCGGTCTCCCAGCAGCACGACCAAGGTGTCGTGGTGCTGGACGCGCGGGCCACTTCCAAGTGGCCGGGCATCACGCCGGCGCCCCTGCTGCCGGTCGACACGCTCGACGCCAACCAGGGGGCGCTCAAGAACGAGACGTTCACCCTGGTCGGCTATGGCGTTGACATCGGTGAGAAGAAGTCGCAGATCGTCGTGCCTGAGCGACGCTTCACCACGTCGTACCTCAAGGCCGTGCAGGACGAGGTTGTCACCTTCCAGATCAACGACCGCGACTCCAAGGCCGGGGGCGGCTCCTGTTTCGGCGACTCCGGCGGGCCGGTGTTCCTCGGCCCGTACGTGGCGGGTGACTCTTCCTTCGTGAACTCGTTGGCGTGCAACGCGACCGCCGGCTACCAGCGCGTCGACACGCCGTACTCACGGGCCTTCCTGGAGCAGTTCATTTAACGGGATCCGTCACTACGGTTCACGTGTCGACGACGGTGAACCTCGCCGGAGACGTCGTGTTCGATTATCGGAAACTGGCGAGTCGACCAGGAACTGGACCGCGAGCAGCTGGGGCACATCGCTGCCAATGTCCGTCAGCAGCCAGGGTTTGTGCGCGGCTACTGGGGACACGAGCCGGGCGACGCGACTTTGGCGCATGCCCTTGTCATTCTCGAAGATGAGGCGAGCGCCGACGCGATGGCCGAAGGAGTCGAGGCGGCGATTCCCTCGGCGTCACTGCGCATCGTCCGCGTCCTGGCGGAGGCGTAGGGGCGTGCTGAGAGCCACCGCATCCATGCCGCGATGAGCGCGGCTTTGGCAGACTCTTCACCCGTGGTGACCGTCGACGACGTACGAGGATTGGCGCTCAGCCTGCCGAGGACCACGGAGCACCTGATCAGGGATCGAGTGAAGTTCCGGGTCAAACAGCTGGTCTACGTGTCGTTCTCCCGGGACGAGACTCTGATGGGTTTCGCGTTTCCCAAGGAGCAGCGCGCGGCACTGGTCGAAAGCGAACCGCACAAGTTTCTGCTCCCGACCGTGGCGGACATGCGTTACAACTGGGTCGAGGTGAGGACGGCAGCCCTCGATATCGAGGAGATGACCGAGCTGGTAACGGACGCCTGGACGATGGTGGTCCCGAAATACGTTGCTCGGGAGCACTTCGACGCTCTCGGCACCTGACGTGACGTCGGGCAACGCTCAGCGAACAGCCGAGTTACCGACTGTTCGGCGTAATGACTGTGATGGCCCGAGTCGTCGCCGAAAGTAGCATCGCCTCGCTTGGGCCGGGCCCCGACAAAGGTCATTCGGACGTCGTAGGTCCGTGGCCAGAGCTCGGCTCGACCGGAGCCGTCCCAGCGTCGTCGTCCGTCGAGGAGAAGGCAATTGGCCTCGCTCGTGGGACGCCGTCCGGCGCGGCCTCGGGTTGCTCGCCCTGGACATAGCGGCGCCCGCCGGGGCCGGCCGTGACACCGTGCAGAACCACACTCAGCAACACCGTCAGCGCGACGACCGCCACCGACTTCCCGACGACTGGTGACGTCTCCCCGAGCTCCTCCAAGGCCACCAGGGCGAACACCACAGAAGCGAGGCCCCGCGGCCCGAACCAGCCGACGAACACGATGCTGCGCCAGTCGAGTCCAGACCGGAACAGGCACACGGCAACGGGGAGCATGCGGACGATCGTCAGGCTGAGCACTGCGTAGACCACAACGGGGACGTCGAAGAACTCGAAGGCAACCGGAACGAGCGTGGCGCCGAACAGGAACCAGACCGCAAGCGCCAGCACCTCCCCGCCGAGCTCGGTAAGCTCCCCGGCCTCCTCGATGTCGACGACGTCGTCGCCCAGCATCGCTCCATACGAGATGCCGGCCACGAAAGCGGCGATGAAGCCGTTGCCGCCCGTCGCCAGCGCGAGCGCGAACGCAGCCAATGCTGCTGCGAGCGTGGCGAACCGACGGCCACCGGTGGCAACCCACCCTCGCCGTGCGGCAGCGGTCAGCAACGCGGCGGCGAGGACACCGATCGCGAGCCCGACGAGGACCCCTCCGCCCAGCTCGCGCAGGGCGGTGCCGGCCTCGTACGGCTCGCTCTCGCTCGTGACCCCGATCTGGCTCGCGGCGACCGCCACCATGAACGTGACGATCGGCGTGGCGATGCCGTCGTTGAGACCACTCTCGACGTTCAGCGTCCGCCGGAGCCGCGTCGGAATGCGCTCGTCGTTGATCACCTGCACGCTGAGTGCCGCGTCGGTCGGCGCCAGGGCCGCCCCCACGAAGCCTGCGAGCGCCCATGTGAGGTCACCGAGCAGCCAGGCGGCCAGAAGACCGCCGAGGGCCACCGAGAGGGGGAGGCCAACCGCGAGCAGCCGTACCGGGAGGGAGAGGTCGTGCCGGAGCCTCGCGATGTTGACCCGAGCGGCGTCGGAGAACAGGACCAGGGCGAGCGTCACCTCGGCCAACGCGTGGACCGAGGAAGTCTCGACGTCGACCGACAGCGGTCCCCAGTCCGGGTTGCCCAGCAGGTATCCAGCAGCCGCGAAGACCAGCGGGCCGGTGATGTTGCGCCGAGCCAGAACGCCTGAGACGACAGCCCACCCGAGGACAAGGAGGGCGAGCACCGCAAAGTCTGCCTCCGTCACCGCTCAACCCCCCGTGACAGATCACCCGGACGTGCCCATTACCGCATCGGTCGGCTCGTCATCCAACTACCCCGTCAAACGAAACGGGTGCCGAGGCCGGATGTCCGGCCGCCCCCTCCTGCCCGTCGTCGCCAAGGGACAGCCTGGCAAATCGGGCGCATCGACGCGCCTGGTCACCCGTCAGGGGTGGGGACTGGCGTCGGAACCGGACACAGGCTGAGACCTGCTCGGGAAAGTTCGTGCCCGTTCGAGAGAAGCGGAGGACTGTCGTGAGTGGTCTTGAATGGGTGCTCTGGATCATCCTGGCAACGTTCTACTTCGTCTGCCTGTTCACCGTCTGCCTCATCACCTTCAAGAAGGGCTACGTGGGACTGGGAATCATCGGGATCTTCCTACCCTTCCTCTGGCTCGTGGGGGCCGTGCTGCCGGCCAAGCCCGGCTCGGCGTACGACGTGGCGAGCCGACGGCCGCCAGCAGAGGCGTAAGGCTCGGCAGTTCCCCTGGGAGCCCGACAAAGGTTCAGACGTGTGATGCCGCAGTGGCGAAGCCGCGTCAGCCGAAGGGACCGACGGTGGCGAAGGGACCGAGCGGCGACCACCGGCAGCACCATCACCCTTGATCTTCGCTGCTTGCCCCCTGACGCTGAGGTCATACTCAGGTAGGTAAGAAGCAGGATGCCGCAGGACCGGGGATGGACCATGCGACGGTGGGCTGAGACGCATGTCACCCCCCTCCTGGCCGGATTCATGGCCGTCGTCGTGGTGATGTACCTGCTGGCAGTTGCTGGCATCGCCCTCGATCTCATCCTGTACGTCACGATCGCGGCGCTGTTCGTGATTGGCGTGTCGATCTTCGCGGCGGTGATACGGAGGCGGCGTCCGTAGTGTCGCGCTGGCCGAGCAGGTCAGCTGAAGCGTTCGAAGCAGGTCCCCGACATGTGCTTGAGACCCTCGGCGATCTCTCGAGCAACGTCCGCTGGCAAAGCCCGGGTGGTGTCGATGACAAGATCGGCTGCCTCGTGCAGCCACGAGCGTGACCGTGCGTACGTCTCGAGCCGCCGAAGACGCCATGGCTCTGCACGGTTGTTCCCCCTGATGCGCTGACGCATGGTTGCGTCGTCGGCGTCCAAGAGGACGTGGAACGTTGGCAGGCCATGCCCGTGAAGGCGGGCGAAGATCTCGGTCAGGTAGGCGGAGTGCAGCACCGACTGAGGCGCTATCAGGTGCGCCCCGGTTTGGCGGCTTACCTCGGCGAGTGCGGCCGCAACCAGTGGTCGCCAGGCTGGCCAGTCCTGGAAGTCGTCGACCGGGATGTCACTGAAGTTGGCGCGCAGCATGTAGCCGACCGACTCGGGATCGAAAATCCGGCTGTTGGGGATGAGCGGCTGCAGCGCCTCGGCCGCAGTCGTCTTTCCGCCTCCAAATGGGCCATTCAGCCAGATGATCACTACAGCACCGTATCGACAGGTCGGAACGAGAAGCGCTCGCCGAGCCAGCCCATCGGAACTCGTCCGATGTCACATCTGGTCGGCCAGCTCGTTGGCGACATCGATGGCGACTTCGGTGGCTCGGGTCGCGAGTGGGGATTGGGTACGGCCGGCCGGCCGGTGGAGGTAGATCTCGCGGGCCGGCGCAGGCTGGAGTTCGTGGATGCGTAGCTGGTGGTCGGCCCAGGCGTCGGACCCATGGAGGGCGAGCCACGGCAGGATCGCGAGTCCCATGCCGGCTCGCACCATCGACAGGATGGTTTCGTTGCCTGCCGAGCGGAAGACGATCCGTGGCCGCGAACCGGCGCGTGCCAACGACTGCTCCAGGCGGGGTTGGTCGCAGGTCGCCGGCCAGGCCACCATCGGTTCGCCGTCGAGCTGCTCGAGTCGTACGGGACCGTCGGGCAGGTCACCTGGTCGGACCACGAGCAGGTACGGATCGTCAAGCAGCTTGAGGTGCTCGACATCGCCGTCGACCCGCCCGTCGTAGAAGAGCAGGTCGAGTTCTGCGATCTGTGGATCTTCCGGCTCCTCCTCGGACAACCTGATCTCGCATCCGGGGTGCTCCTCACGGAGCCGGCCTACGACCGTCGGCAGGATGACGTTCGACACGCTTTGGAGCGTGCCGATGTCGATCCGGCCATCGCCGGCCTTGAACCGGTCGACGGCCTCGGCCAGCGCGTCCGCCTTGGCCAACAGGTCGCGCCCCTCTCCGAGGACCACGGCGCCAAGGGGTGTGAGCCGGACCGGCTTGGGTCCGCCGGGCCGGTCGAAGACGGGACCACCGACGGCCTTCTCCAGGGCGGCGATCTGCTGGCTCACCGTCGACTGGGTGTAGCCGAGCCGGGTGGCCGCCCGTCCGAAGGTGCCCTCCTCGACGATGGCAGCCATCGTCGTCAGGTGTCGGAGTTCGACGTTGGCCATGGGACAGAACATAGCCCAAGGCGATCGTCATAATCACAAACAATCGCTTTTCTTGATGTGACGTCGAACCTAGCGTCACGGCCATGACGTACGACACGGCGGCCCCCGCCCAGGCACCAGGCGGTTCCCGGCCCTCTGGAGCGCGGTTCGGGCTGCCGAGCCTGGTGTGGGCGTTGGCGGCGGGTCAGTTCGTGAGTCGAGCTGGAGGGGTCCCGCAGTCGTTCCTCGTGCTCTTCCTGACGCAGGAGCGCCAGCTCTCGCCGGCAACCGCGGGTGCTGTGGTCGCCACCGTTGGCGCCGGAACCGCGGTGTCGCTGTTGCTCGGTGGATGGTTGAGCGATCGGATCGGCCGGCGCCACACGATGTTGGCCGGGTTCTTTGGCACCGCGGTCGCGCTGGTCGCGCTCGGCTCGGCTGACACGACGGCGGCGATCTGGACAGCAGCCGTCGGGGTGGGATTGATGGCCGAGCTGTCTCGCCCTGCCGGGTCGGCCACGATTGCCGACCTACCTGACCCACGGGATCGGATCCGGGCCTACGGCTTGCTCTTCTGGGCATCCAACCTCGGCTTCTCGGTCGCCTCGGTCACAGCCGGCATCCTGGCCGAGCACGGCTACGGGATCTTGTTCCGGATCAACGCGGCGGCCGCCGTCGTTGCGGCGCTGATCGCCTGGCGCCGAGTGCCCGAGACTCGTCCGCCGATAACGCAAGCCTCCCGGCGCTCGCTGCTGCCGGTCCTCCTGCGTGATCGGTTGATGATGACGATGGTCGGGATCTACGTCGTCTACTTCGCCCTGTTCCTCCAGGCGTTTTCGACGCTCCCCCTGATGATGGCGGCCGACGGCGATGGCCCGAAGACCTTCGGCTTGGTACTGGCGCTGAACGGGGCCGCCATCGTCGTCCTCCAGCCGCTCGCAGTACGGCTCTTCGTCGATCGCGACCGCAGCGCGTTGCTGGCCACGTCGATGCTGCTGGTTGGCCTGGGCGGCGGTCTCGGCGCCGTGGTCGGGGGCACTGCTGCCTACACCGGGTCGGTCCTCATCTGGACCCTGGGCGAGATCGGCGTTGCCGTCATGTTCGGCGCTACCTTCGCCGACCTGGCGCCGGCGGATCTGCGCGGCGGGTACATGGGTGTCGCCGCCACCACATGGAGCCTCGGCGGCGTGCTCGGGCCGCTGGTCGGCACCGCGCTACTCGACTACGCCGGCAGGCCCGCACTGGCAGCGGCATCCGTGACCACCGGGATGGCCCTGTTCGCCATCCAACGCGCTGTCGCACCGGCGCTGCGCTGCCGAGCCGGTGGACCGGATGCACGAGCTCGGGGCGTTCCATGCGGCGAGCCTGACCCGGCACAGCAGAGTCTCGTGGGCGCATGACCGAGGGAGGGAATCGGCAATGACAACCACCACGGCGGTCGCCATAGCGCAGACGCGTGTCCGGAGCCGGCCGCTGTTCGTCGGTGTCGCGCTGGGGATCGTGTATGTGGTGTGGGGTTCGACGTACTTGGCGATCCGCATCATGGTCGAGGAGACTTCTACCACGACGTACCGCGTGACGTGGCTGAGGAGGCGATGAGCAAGGAGCGGGCGCACCCGTCGCAGGCCTCGATGGCTGCGCCGTGGCCGCTGGACGCGTGGCCAGACGTGTCGACCAAGTTTGTGCCGTGCAGCGAGGATCGCTTCTTCCCGCCGGACTTCCTTCGCCGGCTGGTGGCCGAGCGCCTCGGTATCGTGCCCGACGAAGTCGCCAGCGGACACTGCGTCGCCCTCAGCCGGCCCAAAGAGCTGGCGGACCTACTTGAAGGCCACACCTCGGCGCCCGCCAGCCTGCAATGAGGAGGGCCAGAAACTCGATCCGAGGCTGTACGGACTGGCGTGAGTCAAACCGTGCCGTCCGGCGCCAGCGTGTTCGAGGGCTTGCGGTGCTCCTGGTGGTTGCGGCGATCGGCCTCACGGCGTGCGGAGGCGCCGGGCAGACGTCGTCGCTTGGGGTGGCCTCATCGCGATCCGGCGAAGCGGAGCGGGTGGCGCGGGAAGGCCGACGGCATGTTCGCGCGGCCACTCAGTCGAGACAGAACTCGTTGCCCTCGATGTCCTGCATCACGAGGCACGACTCGTCGGCGCCATCGGCAAGCAGTAGTCGCACGCGTACCGCGCCGAGCGGGACCAGTCGTGCGCATTCGGCCTCAAGCGCGGCCAGGCGCTCTTCACCCACGAGCCCGGTGCCGACCCGCACGTCAAGATGCAGCCGATTCTTGACGACCTTGCCTTCGGGGACGCACTGGAAGAACAGTCGCGGGCCCACACCTGAGGGATCAATGCATGCGAACGCTGAACCTTGATGCTCATGCGGCAGCGAGTTATCGAAATCGGCCCATGTAGCAAATCCCTCCGGTGGCGGCGGTACGACGTACCCCAACACCTCGCACCAGAAACGAGCGACGCGCTCAGGTTCTGCGCAGTCGAAGGTGACTTGGATCTGCTTGACCGATGCCATTGGTCCACCGTAGAGGGCAGGCGGAGAGCCGGCGGGTCGAGAGGAGTGCCTCGCGCACTGGTTGTACGTGGCTTTAGACCACCCAACCTGCAGCCGAGCCAACTCGAAGGATGAGCCGATCCAATCCCACGCCTCGGGCGTCCCCGGGACACCAGGAGGGCCCGGGCGAGAGTTGGGACGCGCCACCGTGCTCAAACCGAGGCCGTCCTGTGGGAGCGTCACGACGGGCTGCGGTGGGTGAGACTCCCGGCACGCCGATGGCGAGCCCTACTTCGACCGGCCCGACACCAGCAACGGTCCAACCGAAGTGATCAACGGCCGCCTGGAGCACCTGCGCGGCTCCGCCCTCGGCTTTCGCAACCTCACCAACTACATCGCCCGATCCCTACTCGAGACACGCGGATTCAGACCCGACTACACCCTGCATTGTGAAGAGGCGCTCTTCCTGGGGGTCGGCCAAGATACGACGGAAACCGGCAACCAGTGATCTTGAGTTGAACTTGCCGCAGGTGAGGTGCTGGGGGGATCGGCGTCGGCTGCCCGACCAGCGACAGCGATGCGCAAACGCAGCCGGGGGCCCGATCTTGTGTCACCGTTTCGCAGTGGACTTCTTCGCGTACCCACTCAGATCGGTCAACGGCGCACCCGATAGCGCAGGTGAAGCACCCGGTTGCCCTGAATCACCACGTCAGGATCCTCCAACAGGTGCTGCGCGTGGACCGACCCGAAGTAGCGCTTGCCGGACCCGAACACGACGGGTACGACGTCCATGCGCACCTCGTCGACCAGACCCGCGGCGAGCACCTGGCCAGCGACGTCGCCTGCGGCAACCTCGACGATGCGGTCACCCGCAAGCTCCTGCGCCATGGCCACCGCTGCCTCGACGCCGTCGACGAAGTGGAACGGCGCCTCGGGGTCCCAGCCCTCGGGCGGCGGCCGGTGCGTCACGACGACCACGTGGTCGATCCCGCTCGGAGGCTTCCCGTCCCAGCCGTCCGTCATGTCGAAGACGTGGCGGCCGGCGATTGTCGCCCCGATCTGGTCCCAGTACGGCCGGGTGTAGTCGTAGGACGTCTGCGACACCTTCAACGCGCCGGTCTCGTCCAACGGGACGTCACCACTGAGCAACCAGTCGAACAGCGGTCCGGGCTGGTCGTTCTCGTCCGCGATGAAGCCGTCCACCGACACCGAGCTGTACATGACCACCTTGCCCACGGGGCTCTCCCTTGCTTTGAGATGCCTCCAAATTAGCGTGTCGTGAGCTGTCGCTCTTGTAAGAAATCAATCGGCGGCAGCGGCCAGCCGTCCAGCGCGTGGCCGGGATGTTCGCGCAGGAACCGCCGCCGGACTTCGATGTACCGGGTCGGCGTGAGCCCGGTGAACGGGTCTCGCAGCTCAGCAATGGCGGGCCGGCCCCAAACCTGCTCTACCGTCACCGGCCGGTCACACAGCTCGGCCGCGGGCATCGGCAG
>JBOGEN010000022.1:0-6477 GCA_050743265.1 Actinomycetes bacterium | reverse complement strand
CGCGACCACCGCGCACCCCCGGGCCAGGCGGTCCGGGTCGATGGGGCCGCTGGGAGCCACGATCGCCACGCGGTCTCCCGGCCGCAGGGGGGCCGGGCGGCGCAGCAGGGGAAGCGGCCCGCTCAGTTGACCCGCCGGTCTCGGCCGGCCCAGTACGGCTCGCGGAGCCGGAACTTCTGCACCTTGCCGGTCGCCGTCCGCGGGATCGCCTCGACCACGTCCACCGACGTGGGGCACTTGTAGTGGGCGAGCCCGGCGCGGCAGTGCTCGATCAGCTCGGCCTCGTCCGCCTGACCGCCGTCGACGAGGACCACGACGGCCATGACGGTCTCGCCCCACTTCGCGTGCGGCACGCCAATGACGGCGCACTCCGCGACTGCGGGGTGGGAGAACAGCCTGTCCTCGACCTCGATCGAGGAGACGTTCTCGCCGCCGGAGATGATGACGTCCTTCTTGCGGTCGGAGATGACGAGGTAGCCCTCCTCGTCGATGTCGCCGCCGTCCCCGGTGTGGAACCAGCCGTCGACGAGCACGGCCTCGCTGGCCTCGGGGTTCTCCCAGTACCCGGCGAGGCAGTGGTTGGACCGGGCCTTCACCTCCCCGGCCTCGGAGATGTCGAGCTGGACGCCGAGAGCCGGCGCTCCGGCGCGCGAGCGGCGCTTCGCCCGCTCCTCCTCGGGGAACGCGGCCTCCTCGGCACGGGGCCGGTTCACGGTGAGCAGGGGCGCGGTCTCGGTGAGCCCGTAGATCTGGCCGAACTCCCAGCCGAGGTCGCTCTCCACCCGCTGGATGAGCGACGAGGGGGGCGGCGCCCCGGCGCAGATGAGGCGGACACGGTCACGCCCGGGGATCTCCCCCTGCCACTGCTCGGCCGCCTTGAGCACCGCGTTCCACACGGCAGGCGCCCCGCACATGAACGTGACCCCGTGCTCGTCGATACGGCGCAGGATCTCCGTCCCGTCCACCTTGCGCAGCACGACCTGCGGGACTCCCATGCCGGCGAGGACGTACGGCATGCCCCATCCGTTGCAGTGGAACATCGGCAGCGTGTGGAGGTAGACGTCGTCCTCACGGACGCCCGTGTGCAGGCCGAACACGGTCGCGTTGAGCCAGACGTTGCGGTGGGTGAGCTGGACGCCCTTGGGGCGCGCGGTGGTCCCCGAGGTGTAGTTGAGCGTCGCGGTCGCGTCCTCGTCCGGGTCGGACCAGGGCCGCGGCTCGGTGTCGAAGCGCAGCAGCGCCTCGTCCGACTCGGGGCCGAGCAGCATGCGGTGCTTCGCCCCGACGCCGGACAGCGACTCGTCGAGCTCGGGGTCGAGCAGCAGGACGCTCGCCCCGGAGTGCTCGACGATGTAGGACACCTCGTCCGCGTTGAGCCGGAAGTTCACCGGGACGCAGATGCGCCCGTACGCGGGGACGGCGAAGAGCATCTCGAGCAGCCGGGCCGAGTTGTGCGAGACGACGGCCACCCGATCGCCCTCCCCCACGCCGAGGGCGTCGAGGCCCGCGGCCACGGCGCGGGCACGACGGTGGAAGCGGTCATTGGTCAGGGCACCGAGCGACCCGAGCGTCCCCGGCTCGTCGACGACCCCCGGACGCTCCGGGTACACCGCCGCGGCGCGGTCGAGGAAGTCGGACACGGTCAGCGGTACGCGCATGGTCTCTCCTCTGGCGGCTGTCGTCCCGCCCGCATGATGGGCGCTCTTCCCGGCTGGCGGAAGGGTCACACGTCGCGCTCTCAACTCGCGGACGGGGTTCCCGGGTCAGATGGGTCAGAGGGATCCGCCGGGCCACCCGTGCTGGCAGGGCGGGCGAGCCCGGCGACCAGCCGTGGGAGCACCTCCCCGACCGGCGCGTGGAGCACGGCCGCGGCGATCGGGTCGTACGGCGTCGGCTCGGCGTTGACCACGACGAGCCGCGCGCCCGCCCCGACGGCGACGCGGCACAGGCCCGCAGCCGGCTGGACGGAGAGGGAGGACCCCACCGCGAGGAACAGGTCGCACTCCTCGGACGCGCGGATGGCCTCGGTCAGCACGTCGGCCTTCAGCGACTGCCCGAACGAGATCGTCGCCGACTTCTGGATGCCGCCGCAGGCCAGGCACTCCGGGTCGTCCTCGCCGGCGTCGACCCGTCGCAGCACGTCCGCCATCGGGGTGCGCTCGGCACAGGTGAGGCACTCGACGACGAACAGCGTTCCGTGCAGCTCGACAACGCGCTCGGGGTCGGAGCCGGCCCGCTGGTGCAGCTCGTCGATGTTCTGGGTGAGCAGCGCGCGCAGCCGACCGGACCGCTCCACGCCGACGAGGGCGCGGTGCCCCGCGTTGGGCTCGGCCGTCCAGGCGGCGTGCTCGCGCCGGTTGCGCCACGCCTGCCGGCGGACGTCCGGGTCGGCGACGTACGCGTCGAGGGTGAACATGCGCTGCGCACCCGGGTTCTGCGTCCACAGCCCCGACGGGCCGCGGAAGTCCGGGATGCCCGAGTCCGTGGAGATCCCCGCGCCGGTGAGCACGGTCACCGCACGTGCGTCGCCCAGCCAGCGCGCGACCCGCGCCTCGACGTCACGGGGCGCGTCAGCGGCGGACACGGACTCGGCGGTGCTCACCCGTCCGACGCTACCCCGGCGACGCACGGCGTCCACCTCCCGCCGTTCCCGCTCGGGGGGTGCCGGACCGACGCGGAGCGGCCCGCGCCAGGATGGTCGGATGGATCTGGGACTCACCGGTCGTGTCCTCATCGTCACCGGCGCGAGCCGCGGCCTGGGTCGCGCGTGCGCCGAGAGCCTGGTCGCCGAGGGTGCCCGGGTGGTCGTCTCCTCCCGGGACGCGAGTGCCGTCGACAGGACCGCGTCCGAGCTCGGCGGTCCCGAGCGGGTCGTCGGGGTGGCCGCCGACAATGCCGACCCCGCCACCCCCGGGCGGCTGGTGGACGCCGCGCAGGAGCGCTTCGGCCGCCTCGACGGGGCACTCGTGAGCGTGGGCGGCCCACCCGCGGGCCCTCTGACCGAGATCGCGGACGAGGCCTGGCAGGAGGCGTTCGAGTCGGTCTTCCTCGGTGCGGTACGGCTGGCCCGCACGGTCGCCGGCTCGCTCACCGACGGCGGGGCGCTCGCCTTCGTCCTGTCCTCGTCGGTGCGCCAGCCGATCCCGAACCTGGCCGTGTCCAACGGGCTGCGCCCAGGGCTGGCGATGGCCGCGAAGACGCTGGCCGACGACCTCGGCCCGCGCGGAGTCCGCGTCAACGGGCTGTTGCCGGGCCGGGTGGCCACCGACCGTACGGTCGCGATCGACGAGGCCACCGGCGACGCCGAGGCCGCCCGGGCACAGACGGAGGCCGCGATCCCGCTGCGGCGCTACGGCGACCCGGCGGAGTTCGGCCGGGTGGCAGCGTTCCTGCTCTCCCCCGCCGCGTCGTACGTCACGGGCGCGATGGTGCCGGTGGACGGGGGTCTGCTGCGGGCCCTGTGACCGCGCTCCCGGTGTCCAGGTCGGCTCGATCGGACGCGTGACCGTCGGCTCCGTCGGACGAGCCGGACGCCTGCACCCCGGGCGCGAACTGCGTGCGGTAGAGCTCCGCGTACAGCCCGCCGGCGGCGAGCAGCTCGGTGTGGGTGCCGCGCTCGACGATCCGACCGGCCTCCACGACGAGGATCTGGTCGGCGTCCCGCACGGTGGACAGCCGGTGGGCGATGACGAGGGACGTACGCCCCTGCAGCGCCGTACGCAGCGCGCGCTGCAGCGCGGACTCCGACTCGGAGTCCAGGTGCGCGGTGGCCTCGTCGAGGACGACGATGCGCGGCGCCTTGAGCAGCAGCCGGGCGATCGCGAGCCGCTGCTTCTCCCCGCCGGAGAGCCGGTAGCCGCGGTCCCCGACGATCGTGTCGAGCCCTTCGGGCAGGGACGAGACGAGGCCCCAGATCTGGGCGGCCCGGCAGGCCTCCACGAGGTCGGCGTCGGAGGCGTCCGGACGGGCGTACCGCAGGTTGGCGCGGATGGTGTCGTGGAACATGTGCGCGTCCTGGGTCACCACGCCGACCCGGTCGTGCAGCGAGTCCAGGGTGACGTCGCGGACGTCCCTGCCGCCGACCCGGACGGTCCCCTCGGTCGCGTCGTACAGGCGGCCCACCAGGTGCGTGATCGTCGTCTTGCCCGCCCCGGACGGGCCGACCAGGGCGACCATCTGGCCCGGCTCGACCCGGAAGGACACCTCGTGCAGCACCTGCTCGGCGGCGGCGTGGTCGAGCGCGGCGACCGACTCGAGCGACGCGAGCGAGACCTCCGCGGCCGTCGGGTAGCGGAAGCCGACCTCGTCGAACTCCACGGACGCGGCGTCGCCGGGCAGGTGCGGCGCATCCGGCCGGTCCGCCACCGCCGGCGGTAGGTCGAGCACCTCGAAGACGCGGTCGAAGCTGACCAGGGCCGTCATCACGTCGATGTGCACGTTGGACAGCGCCGTGAGCGGCCCGTACAAGCGGGTGAGCAGCGCGGCCAGCGCGACGAGCGTGCCGACCTGCAGCTCGTTGTCGACGGCGAGCACGCCGCCGATCCCGTACACGAGCGCGGTCGCGAGCGCCGCGACGAGCGTGAGCGCGGTGAAGAACACCCGGCTGTACATGGCGGAGACGATGCCCACGTCTCGGACCCGGGCGGCCTTGGCGCCGAACTGGCCCGACTCCTCGTCCAGGCGGCCGAACAGCTTGACGAGCAGCGCGCCGGACACGTTGAACCGCTCCGTCATCGTCTGGCTCATCTCGGCGTTGAGCTGCATCGACTCCCGCGTGATGGCGGCGAGCCTGCGTCCCACGTACCGGGCGGGCAGCACGAACACCGGGAGCAGCAGCATCGCCACCAGGGTGATCTGCCACGACAGGACGAGCATGGTCGCGATCACGAGCACGAGGCTGACGACGTTCGACACCACCGAGGACAGCGTCGAGGTGAACGCCTGCTGCGCCCCGATCACGTCGCTGTTGAGCCGGCTGACCAGCGACCCGGTCTGGGTCCGCGTGAAGAACGCCACCGGCATCCGCTGGACGTGCGAGAACACGCGGGTCCTCAGGTCGAAGATCAACCCCTCCCCGATGCGCGCGGAGAACCACCGCTGCACGAGTGTGAGCGCCGCCTCGAGCACCGCGAGCCCGGCGACGCCGAGCGCCAGCCAGACGACGACGTCCGAGCGCCCCTTCGCGACGCCGTCGTCGATGATGACCTTGAACATCAGCGGGGTGGCGACGGTGATGATCGCCCCGGCCACGACCAGGCCCAGGAAGAAGACCAGGTCGACCTTGTACGGGGCGGCGAAGGCGAGGATGCGCCGCACCGTCCCCGGGGTCAGCCGCTGCCGGGCGATCTCCTGGTCCCTGGTGAAGGACCGGTAGGTCATCCACGGGTTCTGGCCTGCCACCGGGGAACGCGCCTCCCTGTCGTCGACGTCTGGCTCGGGGCCCCCTCGGGTTCCGCCCGAGCGTCCGGCTCATCGGACTGGCTCAACCATGCGACCGGCCCGGCGCTTCCCGCCAGCGGTACGCCTGTGGCTGAACGGCCGGGGCCGGCCCGAGGCGCCGGGGCGACGGTCGACCGGGCGGTCCGCCGGGGTCAGCCGAGACCGACGAGCGCCCGCAGGCGGCGGGCCTGGGCGGCACGCTCGGCCCGGCGCTGGCCGGCGGCGTCCCGCCCGTACGCCCCCGCGAGCAGGGACTTGGTCTCCGCGACCGCCCCCGCGGGCGGGACGGTCAGGGCGGCCACCAGGTCGTCCACGGTGCCGTCGAGCTGCTCCCGAGGCACCACGAGAGTGGCGAGCCCCAGGTCGCCGGCCTCCTGGGCGCCGACCCAGCGTCCCGTCAGGCAGATCTCCAGCGCGCGGGAGTAGCCGACCGCCTCCACGAGCGGCTTGGTGCCTCCGAGGTCGGGGACGAGCCCCAGCGAGGTCTCCCGCATGGCCAGCTGGGCGTCGTCGGCGAGAACGCGCAGGTCACATGCCAGTGCCAGCTGGAACCCTGCGCCGACCGCGTGGCCCGCCACGGCTGCCACGGACACCAGGCCGGGCCGCGACCACCAGGAAAACGCCTCCTGGAACCCGGCGATGGCCGCGTCCAGGGCCTCGTCCTCGAGGTGGGCGAGCCCGGCGAGCCCGGGCTCGCCGTCGACGTCCTCGCCGGTGAGCAGCCGCCGGTCGAGCCCGGCCGAGAACGACGGGCCCTCGGCACGCAGCACCACGACCCGGACGGAGTCGGGCAGGTCCCGGCCGATGCCGGCGAGCGCACGCCACAGTGCCGGGGTCTGCGCGTTGCGCCGCTCGGGACGGCAGAGCGAGACCGTGGCGACCTGCCCCGTCACGTCGAGGCGGACCCCTGCTGCGGTGAGGTCGTCCGGACGCAGTTCAGGGTTCACGGGCCCGACCGTAGCCGCGCGTCGCACACCGCGAAGCGCCGGGGCAGGGGCGCCCGCGGTCGAGCGCCGGGGGGCGTCGCCCGGTCAGGAC
>JBOGEN010000021.1:0-12556 GCA_050743265.1 Actinomycetes bacterium | reverse complement strand
CGCCGGGCGCCGAGCCCTCCCACCCCAGGACGAGGAGACACACCCGCGGGCCGATGCGCGTGGCGAGGTACGCGCGGGCCAGCGCCCCGGCCGCACCGGAGGGTCCGGACAGGGCGAGCGTGGCCCGGGTCTCGTCCGGGTCGGAGAGGCGGGCCACGTCGGGCGCGGCACCGTCCTGGACGAGCGTGCGCAGCAGCGTCATCCCCAGCCCGAGGCCGGGGACGGCCCAGGCCTCGTACCGACGTACGGCGGGCAGGCGCCGGACGCGCAGGCCCACCTCGGTCACCACGCCCAGCGCGCCCTCCGAGCCGAGCACGAGGTGGCGCAGGTCCGGGCCGGCCGCGCTCGCCGGGCCTCGTCCGAGGCGCAGGTCACCGGCCGGGGCGGCGAGACGGAGCGTGGTCACCATGTCCGCGAGCCGCCCGTAGCCACCGGAGGCCTGGCCGGCGGAGCGCGTCGCCACCCAGCCGCCCACGGTGGCCCGGGCGAAGCTCTGGGGCAGGTGACCGAGGGTCAGCCGGTGGGGCGCCAGCGCGCTCTCGAGGTCGGGACCGCGCAGGCCCGGCTGCACCGTCACCGTGCGGGAGACCGGGTCGAGGTCGAGTACCCGGTCCATCCGGGTGAGGTCGAGGACGACGAGGGCCGCGTGCCCGCCACGGTCGGGCTCGACTCCCCCCACGACGCTCGTCCCGCCGCCCACGGGCAGCACCGCCAGGTCGTGCACCGCGCACGCGTCGAGCACCGCGCGGACCTCCTCGTGCGTCGCGGGACACGCGACGGCGTCCGGGGCACCGGCCACGTCACCGGCGCGCAGGCGCAGCAGGTCGAGGTACGAGAGCCCGGCTGCCCGTCGCGCCCGGGCGTGCCCGTCGAGGTGCAGGTGCTCCGCGCCCACCGCCCCTTCCAGCGCGGCTCTGCCGACCGCGTCCAGGGCAGTCGGCCCGACCCGGGCCGCCGCGGCGTCCAGCGGCACCGGGGGCGGTGGGGCCACGGGTGGGCCGAGCCGGTCGGCCAGGAAGGCCCGGGCTCGCCGGGACAGTGCCGGCGCAGAGCCGGGAGGCCCCCATGCGGCGTACGCGGGACCGTGGTCGCGGCCCGGGCTCGACGACGGCGCAGACATGGGTAAAGTGTGACACATGGCGTCACAACGTCACATCGCTTTCGAGCGCCCTGCCGTCGCGCGTGACCCCCTCGAACGCGACCTCGTCGAGCACGACCCGATCCTCGTCGCCGCGCACGCGAGCATCATGGACCTCGGGCTGCGGCGGACGACGGTGGCCGAGGTCGCACGCCGCGCCGGCCTGTCCCGGATGACGGTGTACCGGCAGTACGGCGACCTCGCGTCCGTGGTCGGCGCCCTGCTCTCGGCCGAGACCGGCCGGCTGGGCGCCGAGGTACGGACGGCCGCGGCCCGTCTGCCCACGGCACGGGAGCGCGCGGTCGAGTGCACGGTGCGCGTGGTCGCGGGGCTCGCGCACCACCCACTGCTGCGCCGGGTGCTCGACCTCGACCCGGAGTCGCTTCTGCCCTACGTGACGGACCGGCTGGGCTCCTCGCAGCGGGCGCTGGTGGCCGTCCTCGAGGACGAGATCGCCGACGGCGTCCGTGACGGCTCGATCCGCGACGTGGACCCGCACCGCGCCGCGCTGACCCTCCTGCTCGCCGCCCAGTCGTTCGTGTTCTCCGCACGCGTCGTCGCGGCCGAGGACGACGAGGACGAGGTGCTGGACGAGCTGCGCCACCTCGCCGACGGGTACCTCCGCCGGTGAGCGCGCCCGGCGTCCCGCCGCTGCCCCCCGCGCACCCACGGGCCGCGCTGTCGGCAACGCGACGTGGGCGGGACCTCGACGCCCTGACCGGCGGTCCGCCGCTCGACGTCCTCGTCGTGGGCGGAGGCGTGACCGGAACCGGCGTCGCGCTGGACGCGGCCACCCGCGGGCTGTCCGTGGCGCTGGTCGAGCGCGGGGACCTCGCGCAGGGGACGTCCCGGTGGAGCTCCAAGCTCGTGCACGGCGGGCTGCGCTACCTCGCGCACGGCGACGTCAGGATCGCCCACGAGAGTGCCGTGGAGCGGCACGTGCTCATGACACGGATCGCCCCGCACCTCGTCCACCCGCTGCCCATGCTCACGCCGCTCACTCCCGCGGTATCCGCGCTCCGGGCCGCGAGCGTGGCTGCCGCGCTGTGGTCCGGCGAGGCGCTGGCCCGCGCGGCCGGAACGCGCCGGGACGTCGTCCCTCCTCCCCGCCGGCTCCGTACGGCCGAGGCCATGCGCCTCGCCCCCGCCCTGCGCGCCGGAGGGCTGCGCGGCGGGCTGCTGCACTGGGAGGGTCAGCTCGAGGACGACGCGCGGCTCGTCGTGGCGATCGCGCGTACCGCGGCCGCGTACGGGGCGCGAGTGCTGACGCGCTGCGCCGCCCTCACGGACGGGGGTGGGCTCGGAGCGGGACGCGTCACCGTCCGCGACGAGCTGACCGGCAGCGTCGTGGAGGTCCGCGCGCGGTACGTGGTGAACGCCACCGGGGTGTGGGCGGACGCGCTCGACCCGACGGTCCGGCTGCGCCCGAGCAAGGGCTCGCACCTCGTCGTCCCCGCCGCCGCGCTCGGCTACCCGGCCGCGGCGCTGTCCGTGCCCGTCCCCGGGGAGACGGCGCGGTTCGCCCTCGTGCTCCCCCAGCCGGACGGGCTCTGCTACGTCGGCCTGACGGACGAGCCGCACTCCGGCCCCGTCCCCGACACGGCCGAGGTCAGCCCTGCCGAGGTCGACCTGCTGCTCGGCCTCGTCGCCGACACCCTCGAGCGTCCCCTGCAGCGGTCCGACGTCGTCGGCGGGTTCACCGGGTTCCGTCCCCTGCTGGCGACGGGCGAGGGCGACACCGTCGACCTGTCCCGACGGCACGCCGTCCGGCACGGCGCGGACGGTCTCGTCACCGTGACAGGGGGCAAGCTCACCACGTACCGCCGCATGGCCGAGGAGGTCGTGGACCTGCTCACCGACCGCCCCTGCCGGACGTCGCGGGTGCCGCTGGTCGCGGCGGGGCGGTTGCCGCGCTCGGTGGCCGCCCACCTGCCTGCGCGTCTCGTGCGCCGGTACGGGACGGAGGCCCCGATCGTCGCGGCGCTCGCCGAGGGCGAGCCCGCGCTCGCGGAGCCGGTCACTCCCGGGTCAGCCGTGCTGGGCGCCGAGGTCGTCTGGAGCGCGCGACACGAGGGCGCCCTCACCGCGGACGACGTGCTGCACCGGCGTACCCGGCTCGGCCTTGTCCGGCCGGCAGCCGACGCGGCACGGCCGACCGTTCATCTCCTGCTCGACGCGCTCACGGGCGTCCCGGCTCCGCGGTCCGTGCGCTGACCTCGGGTGACCTCGGCGAGGTGCCGGTTCTGCGGACCCAGCCGGTTCGGACTCAGCCGCGCGGGCGGTCCTCCGCCTCCAGGGCGATCGCGTGGCGCATCGCCCGGCGCACCCGCGGCACATCCCTGGCGTCCTCGTACGCCAGCGCGAGCAGCGTCCAGGCTCGCCAGTCCCGCGGGGCCGCCTCCACCGCCGTACGCCGGTGGCCGAAGGCCTCGTCCGCGGCGGCGGGGTCGGAGTCCTTGGGCAGCGGCAAGGGCAGGCGTCCCTCGGACTCCAGGACGCGCGTGAGCTGCTGGGCGTCCCGCCCGAACCGCACCTCGCGCCAGAGCACCACGGCGCCGACGACTGGCAGCAGCAGCACCCCGACGCCGAGCAGGACGGCCACCGGGTCACCCGAGCGGACGAGCAGCACGCCCCGGTGGGCGACGATCCCGAGGTAGACGACGCAGACAAGGACCAGCAGCGCGACAAGGCGGCGCGGGCCGAACGTCACGGGACTAGTCCAGGCCGAGCAGCTGCTCGAGACCCACCGTGAGCCCCGGCCTGTTCGGCGTCTCGCGGACCCCGAGCAGCACCCCGGGCATGAACCCGGACCTGTCCAGGGAGTCGTGCCGGATCGTCAGCGTCTCCCCGTGCCCACCGAGCAGCACCTCCTGGTGCGCGACGAGCCCAGCGAGGCGAACGGCGTGCACCGGCACCCCGTCCACCGACGCCCCCCGCGCCCCGTCCAGCGCGGACGTGGTGGCGTCGGGCGCCGGGGAGCAGCCGGCCTCGCGCCGTGCCTGGGCCACGAGCTCCGCGGTACGCCGCGCGGTGCCACTCGGTGCGTCCGCCTTGCGCGGGTGATGCAGCTCGACGACCTCGACCGAGTCGAAGAACCGTGCCGCCTCGGCAGCGAACCGCATCATGAGGACGGCCCCGATGCCGAAGTTCGGCGCGACCAGCACGCCGACGCCCGGCGCGTCCGCCAACCACCCTCGGACGGTGGCGAGCCGGTCGTCGTCGAACCCGGTCGTGCCCACGACGGCGTGGATGCCGTGGCGTACGCAGAACTCGAGGTTGCCCATCACCGCGTCCGGGTGGGTGAAGTCGACCACGACCTCGGTGCCGGCCTGCGTGAGCGCGTCGAGAGGGTCGTCCACGTCCACCCGGGCGGCCAGCTCGAGGTCGCTCGCCGCCTCGACGGCACGGCAGGCCTCGTCGCCCATCCGGCCGGACGAGCCGAGCACGCCGACGCGCACGGCCATCACCGCCCTCCGGTCAGCGTCGGGCCCGCCCTCACGCCACGGCCCCGGCGAACGGTGCCTCGTCCTCGAACGGGCCGATGACCGCAAGTGCGGGCGTGCCGCGCAGCACCTGGGCGGCCACCTGGCGGACGTCGTCGAGCGTCACTGCGGCCACCCGGTCGAGCAGCTCGTCCAGCCCGAGCAGCTCGCCGTAGACGAGCTCGGCCTTGCCGAGGCGGGTCATGCGCGCCCCGGTGTCCTCCATACCGAGGACGAGGGCGCCCCGCAGCTGACCCTTGCCCCGGGACAGCTCCGCGTCGGTGATGCCGGACGTGGCGACCTTCTCCAGCTCGTCCCGGCACAGGCTGAGCACCTCGTCGGCGTTCTTCGGCAGGCAGCCCGCGTACACGCCGAACAGGCCGGTGTCCGCGTACTGGGAGGCGTACGAGAACACCGAGTACGCCAGGCCACGCTTCTCCCGTACCTCCTGGAACAGCCGGCTCGACATGCCCCCGCCCAGGGCCGCGTTGAGCACGCCCAGGGCGAAGCGCCGCTCGTCCGTCCGCGGGACGCCCGGCATGCCGAGCACGAGGTTCGCCTGCTCGGTCCGCCGCGAGACGAGGCTCACGCCGCCGTGCTGCCGCGCGGGACGCCCCCCGACGCGGGGGGCGGCCGGACGCGTCGACCCGTCGCCGAGCGCCCCTGCACGGGTGAACGCCTTCCGGACGAGCCGGACGACCCCGGCGTGGTCGATGTTGCCCGCGACGGACACGACGATGTTCTCCGGGCGGTAGCGGCGCCGGTAGTACCCGGCGACGGAGGACCGTGACAGCCTGCCGATCGAGTCCACTGTGCCGAGCACGGGACGGCCGAGGGGCGAGTCGCCGTAGACGGTTCGGGCGAACACGTCGTGCACCGCGTCGCCGGGGTCGTCCTCGTGCATGGCGATCTCGTCGAGGATCACGCCGCGCTCCGCCTCGACCTCGGACGACGCCACGACGGACGAGGTCACCATGTCGCACACCACGTCGACGGCGAGCGGCAGGTCCGCGTCGAGCACCCGCGCGTAGTAGCACGTGTACTCCTTGGACGTGAACGCGTTCATCTCGCCGCCGACCGCGTCCATGACGGACGCGATCTCGAGCGCGTCCCGCCGCTTCGTCCCCTTGAACAGCAGGTGCTCGAGGTAGTGCGAGGCGCCGGCCAGCGACGTGCTCTCGTCGCGCGACCCCACGCCCGCCCACACCCCGAACGTGACGGAGCGGACCGTGGGCACCGCCTCGGTGACCACCCGGAGGCCACCCGGCAGGACGGTGCGCCGGACCAGGCCGGCGCCCCCGTCCTGTCCGGGGAGCAGGGTGACCGTGGAGCCGGGGCGCTGGTCTGCGGCCGGTCGGACGGTCATGCGCTCACGACTCGTCGGTGCTCGCCGCGGCGGCCTCGTCGCCGGACTTCTCGTCGTCCTCGATCACCGGGTGCAGGGACAGCTTGCCCCGCTGGTCGATCTCGGCGATCTCCACCTGCACCTTGCCGCCGACCTGGAGGACGTCCTCGACGTTCTCGACGCGCTTGCCGCCGGTCATCTTGCGCAGCTGCGAGATGTGCAGCAGCCCGTCCTTGCCGGGGAGCAGCGAGACGAACGCACCGAACGTCGTGGTCTTGACCACCGTGCCGAGGTAGCGCTCCCCCACCTCGGGCATGGTTGGGTTGGCGATCTGGTTGACCGCCGTCCGGGCGGCCTCGGCCGACGCGCCGTCCGCGGCACCGATGTAGATCGTGCCGTCGTCCTCGATGGAGATGTCGGCGCCGGTGTCCTCCTGGATCGAGTTGATCATCTTCCCCTTGGGGCCGATGACCTCGCCGATCTTGTCGACCGGGATCTTCACCGTGATGATCCGCGGCGCGTACGGGCTCATCTCGTCCGGGGCGTCGATGGCCTCGTTCATCACGTCGAGGATCGCGAGCCGCGCCTCCCTGGCCTGGGTGAGCGCCGACGCGAGCACCGAGGCGGGGATCCCGTCCAGCTTCGTGTCGAGCTGCAGGGCGGTGACGAACTCCTTGGTGCCGGCGACCTTGAAGTCCATGTCGCCGTACGCGTCCTCGGCGCCGAGGATGTCGGTGAGCGAGACGTAGTCGTCGCCCTCGTGGATGAGGCCCATCGCAATGCCGGCCACCGGCGCCCGCAGCGGTACGCCCGCGTTGAGCAGGCTCAGCGTCGACGCGCAGACCGATCCCATGGACGTCGAGCCGTTCGACCCGACCGCCTCGGAGACCTGGCGGATCGCGTACGGGAACTCCTCGCGGGTCGGCAGGACGGGCAGCAGCGCCCGCTCGGCCAGCGCGCCGTGCCCGATCTCACGACGCTTCGGCGACCCGACCCGGCCGGTCTCCCCGGTCGAGTACGGCGGGAAGTTGTAGTGGTGCATGTAGCGCTTGGTCTTGTCGGGGTTGAGCGTGTCGAGCTTCTGCTCGAGCCCGAGCATGTTGAGCGTGGAGACTCCGAGGATCTGCGTCTCCCCGCGCTCGAACAGCGCCGAGCCGTGCGCCCGCGGCACGATGTCGACCTCCGCGGACAGCGAGCGGATGTCGCGGGTACCCCGCCCGTCGATACGGATGCCGGACGTCGTGACCCGCTCGCGGACGAGCTTCTTGGTCAGCGCACGGAACGCGCCGCCGATCTCCTTCTCCCGGCCGGGGAACTGCTCGGCCAGCTTCTCCGTGGCCTGCGTCTTGACCCGGTCGAGGGTGGACTCACGGTCCTGCTTGGCGGCGATGGTGAGCGCTTCGGCGAGCTCGCCGCGCACCATGGACTCGAGCGCCTCGTACACGTCGTCCGCGTAGTCGAGGAAGCGCGGGTACTCACGGGTGGGCTTGGCCGCCTTCTCCGCGACCTCGCGCTGGGCCTGGCAGAGCGCACGGATGAACGCCTTCGCGGCCTCCATGCCCTCGACGACGACCTCCTCGGTCGGAGCGGCCGCACCCGAGCGCACCAGGCCGTACGTCTCGGTCGTGGCCTCGGCCTCCACCATCATGACCGCGACGTCCGCGTCGGGGCCCTCGCCGATCATGCGTCCGGCGATGACCATGTCGAAGACGGCACGCTCGAGCTCGGAGTGGTTCGGGAACGCGACCCACTGCCCGTCGATGAGGGCGACCCGGGTGGCGCCGATCGGACCGGAGAACGGCAGGCCGGCCAGCTGGGTGGACAGCGACGCCGCGTTGATGGCCACCACGTCGTAGAGGTGGTCCGGGTCGAGCGACATGATCGTCTCGACGACCTGGATCTCGTTGCGCAGCCCCTTGGCGAAGGACGGGCGAAGCGGACGGTCGATGAGCCGGCACGTGAGGATCGCGTCCTCGCTGGGGCGCCCCTCGCGGCGGAAGAACGAGCCGGGGATGCGGCCCGCCGCGTACATGCGCTCCTCGACGTCCACGGTGAGCGGGAAGAAGTCGAGCTGGTCCCGGGGGTTCTTGGACGCGCTCGTCGCGGAGAGCACCATGGTGTCCCCGAGGTACGCGACGGCGGAGCCGGAAGCCAGCCGGGCCAGGCGGCCGGTCTCGAACCGGATCGTGCGGGTGCCGAACGAGCCGTTGTCGATCACGGCTTCGGCGGTGGTGACGGTGGGAGCCTCCACGGGCGTCCTCCTTGAGGGATGTCAGGGAACGGACGCGACGCCGAAGTGTGGCGGAGCCGGTCTTCGATCGAGGCCTTCGGGAGCGTCTGACGCCCGGAGCCCACTACCGAGGACCGGATCCGGAACGCCACGCCGTCGCGGCGGCCGCTCCCGGTCTGTCGGAACGGTGTTCAGTTGTGGCGCCCAGCGGCACCTCGGCGGCACCTCGAGGGCACTCTGCGTGCCCACGCCGGACCGTACGCCGGGGAGCGGCCTCCTCGTGAGGAGTGCCGCTCCCCGGGTGCGGTGCTAACGGCGCAGGCCGAGACGCTCGATGAGCGAGCGGTAGCGGTTGATGTCCTTCTTCGCCAGGTAGTTGAGCAGCCGGCGTCGCTGGCCGACCAGCAGGAGCAGCCCCCGACGGCTGTGGTGGTCGTGCTTGTGGGTCTTGAGGTGCTCGGTCAGACCGGTGATCCGGTGGGTCAGCATGGCAACCTGCACCTCGGGGGAGCCGGTGTCGCCCTCGGTCGTGGCGTACTCGGTCATGATCTTCTTCTTCGTCGCAGTGTCGAGCGACACGGTTCTCCTCGAGAGACGGCGAGCTCCCCCGGTCTTGGTCACGGGGGCATACGTGAACTCACACCGGCACACGCCAGCCCGGCAAGGCTAGCACCCCGGCACGCCTCGGCCGTCGCACCGCACTCACGGGCCCGCGCGGCCGCGCCGACCGGGCCGCTCAGCCGAGCAGCTTCGCCGGGCTGCTCAGCCGGGCTGGCCGACCAGCACCTCCCGCGTACGCCGCACGTCCTCGGCCATCTGCGCGAGCAGCGCCTCCACGGAGTCGAAGCGCACCGTGTCCCGGAGCCGGGCGGTGACGTCGAGGCCCACCTCGGCCCCGTACAGGTCGAGGTCGTCCCGGTCCAGGACGTACGCCTCGACCCGCGTCTGCGTGCCGGAGAAGGTGGGATTCGTCCCGATGGAGATCGCCGCCGGCAGGCGCCGCCCGTCGTGGACCAGCCAGCCCGCGTAGACGCCGTGGGCCGGCACTGCCGCGTCCCTGGCCACCGCGAGGTTGGCCGTCGGGTAGCCCAGGTCACGGCCGCGGCGGTCGCCGACGACGACGCGGCCCTCGACCCGGTGCGGACGGCCCAGCACGTCTGCCGCCGCCTGCACGTCGCCCACGTCGAGCGCGGCCCGGACGCGAGTGGATGACCAGCGCGGCTCGTCGCCCGCCAGCGGCACCGCGTCGACGGTGAACCCGTACCGCTCGCCGAGCTCAGTGAGCAGCGGGACGTCCCCCGCCGCCTTGTGGCCGAACCGGAAGTTGACCCCCACGACGACGCGCGTGACGTGCAGCCGCTCCGCGAGGACGTGTTCCACGAAGTCCTCCGGAGACAGCCCGGAGAGCTCCGTGGTGAAGGGCAGCACGCAGACCGCGTCCACGCCGAGGCCGTCGAGCAGGTCGAGGCGGCGGTCCAAGGAAGCGAGCGTCGCAGGAGCCCGGTCGGGCCGGAGCACTGCCATCGGGTGCGGGTCGAACGTGATCACCGCCGCGGCCACGCCGCTCTCCCGTGCCGCGGCCACCGCCCGGGCGACGAGGTACTGGTGGCCGCGGTGCACGCCGTCGAAGACTCCGATGGTCACCACCGAGGGACCCCAGCCCGCAGGGATCTCCTCGACCCCCCGCCACCGCTGCACCGTGTCACGCTCCCTCGTCCCGGCTTGTGCCGTGCTCCCGACCTGCGCCGTGATCAGCCTACGAACACCGCGAGCGGTAGGGCGAGCCCGTCGGACTCCTCGACGAGGGCGAGCAGGGCGCCGTCGGGCCCGAACACCCCCACCGGGCCCGGGCCGAGCCCGGCAGCCGGCAGCCGACCGCCGTGCGCCACGCGTCGCGCGTCGTCCTCGCCGACGTCCCGCCGCGGGAACGCCGTGGCCACCACGTCGGCGAGCGGGAGCACGTCGAACCGCTCCGCGAGCCCATCGAGCGTGCAGGCTGCCTCGAGGGTGAACGAGCCGACCCGGGTGCGGCGCAGCCGGGTGAGGTGCCCGCCCACCTCCATGACGGCACCGAGGTCGCGGGCCAGCGCCCTCACGTACGTGCCGGTGGAGCACACGACGGAGACGTCCACGTCGAGCAGGTCCCCCGCGCGCCGCAGCGCGTGCACGGTGAACGCGCTGACCACCACGGGACGCGCCTCCAGGGCCGGCGTCTCGCCCGCGCGAACACGGGCGTACGCCCGACGGCCCTCGACCTTCACCGCGCTCACCGAGGAGGGCACCTGCGCGAGCGTCCCGGTGAGGTCGGACACCGCCGCACGGACCTGCGCGTCGGTCACCTCCGCGGCCGACGCCTCGGCCGTGACCTCGCCCTCGGCGTCGTCGGTGAGGGTGGACCGGCCCAGCCGGATCGTGGCGTCGTACGCCTTGTCGGCCGTCGCCAGGTGGCCGAGCAGGCGCGTCGCCTTCTCGACGCCGACGAGCAGGACGCCCGTGGCCATCGGGTCCAGCGTCCCCGCGTGCCCGACACGGCGGGTGCCCGCGAGCCGCCTGACCCTGTCGACCACGTCGTGGGACGTCCACCCGGCGGGCTTGTCGACGACGACGAGGCCGTCGGGGCCGGTGCCCCGCCTGCCACGGCTCACTCCTCGGGATCCCCCGGGTCAGGTGGCGCGCGGTACGGGTCGGGGTCGCCCGCCGGGCGCGCACCCGCCGCCGTCCGGTGCACCTCGGCGTCCGCCTCGGCCGCTCGCTCCAGCAGGTCCTCGATGTGCCGGGCGTTGTCCGGGATCGCGTCGGCGACGAAGGTGAGGCTGGGCGTGTGCCGGACGCCCGTCTGCCGCCCGACCTCGGAGCGCAGCACGCCCTTGGCGCTCTCCAGCGCCGCGGCCGTGTCCGCGCGGGCGGCATCGTCCCCGTACACCGTGTAGAACACGGTCGCCTCGCGCAGGTCGGCGGTGACCCGGGTGTCGGTCACCGTGACGAACCCGAGCCGCGGGTCCTTCACCCGGCGCTCGAGCGTCTCGGCCACCACCACGCGGATGCGGTCGGCGAGCTTGCGGGCGCGTGCCCGGTCGGCCATGACGCTCCCTCTCCGTCCTCGTGTCTGCGGTCGCTCTCGTGCTCAGGTCGGTGTCACTCGTCGTCCTCGGCGACCAGGCGCCGCCGTGCCGAGAGCATCTCGAGCTCCGGACGGCCGGCGACCATCCGCTCGCACGCGTCGAGCACCCGCGTGCACTGCGCGCTGACCCCGGACACGGTCGCGACGCCGATGAGGGCCCGCCGGTGCAGGTCGGCGTCGCCCACCTCGGCTGCCGCGACACCGAATCGCCGCTGCAGCTCGGCGACCACCGGGCGGACGTACGCCCGCTTCTCCTTCAGCGAGTGCACGTCGCCCAGCAGTACGTCGACGGTCAGCATGCCCACGAACACCGGCGACCCGCCTCTGTCCGTCAGGTGCGCGGCTTCTCGCGCATCTCGAACGTCTCGATGACGTCGTCCACCTTGATGTCGTTGAAGGACCCGAGGCTGACGCCGCACTCGTAGCCCTCCCGCACCTCGGTGGCGTCGTCCTTGAACCGCCGCAGCGAGCTGATCGTGAGGTTGTCCGCCGCCACGATGCCGTCGCGGACGACCCTCGCCTTGGCGTTGCGCCGGATCTCGCCCGACCGGACGAGGCAGCCCGCGATCGTGCCCACCTTGGAGGACCGGAAGATGTCCCTGACCTCGGCGGTGCCGAGCTGGATCTCCTCGTACTCCGGCTTGAGCATGCCCTTGAGCGCGTTCTCGACGTCCTCGATCGCCTGGTAGATGATCGAGTAGAAGCGCACGTCGATGCCCTCGCGGTCGATCTCCTCGGCGACCTTGCCCTCGGGCCTCACGTTGAAGCCCAGGATGATCGCGTCCGAGGCGGTGGCCAGCATCACGTCGTTCTTGTTGATGGCCCCGACGCCCCGGTGGATGATCCGCAGCGAGACCTCCTCGCCCACGTCGATCTTGAGCAGCGCGTCCTCCAGCGCTTCGACGGACCCGGAGACGTCGCCCTTGAGGATGAGGTTGAGCTGCGTCACCTCGCCCTTCTCCAGGTCGGCGAAGAGGTCCTCGAGGGTGCGGCGACCGCGAGACGCCGCGAGCTGCGCGTTGCGCTCGCGCGCCTCACGCCGCTCGGCGATCTGCCGGGCCATCCGGTCCTCGGGGACGACGAGGAAGTTGTCGCCCGCCCCCGGCACGGAGGTGAGGCCGAGCACGAGCACCGGACGCGAGGGCCCGGCGTCCTCGATCGAGTTGCCGTCCTCGTCGAGCATCGCCCGCACGCGGCCGAACGCGTCGCCGGCCACGATCGAGTCGCCCTGGCGCAGCGT
>JBOGEN010000020.1:0-3304 GCA_050743265.1 Actinomycetes bacterium | reverse complement strand
TGGCCGCCGAGCGCGGGAGCGGCGGCGGCGCGGCACCGGCTGGACGTCCCGGGCGGCGAGCGCCGCCGGTTGGTGACCGCGCTGCATCCCACCCGGCGCGGTGACCGGGTGGCCGCACGGGTGACGGTCCGGGCGGTCGGGCCGCTCGGCCTGGCAGCCCGCCAGGGGTCGCACCAGGCCCCGTGGCGGGTACGCGTCCTCCCCCCGTTCACGAGCCGCAAGCACCTGCCGAGCCGGCTGGCGCGGCTGCGTGAGCTCGACGGCCGCGTCTCGCTGCTCGTCCGCGGACAGGGCACCGAGTTCGACTCGCTCCGCGAGTACGTCATCGGGGACGACGTCAGGTCGATCGACTGGCGGGCCAGCGCACGCGCGAACGACGTCATGGTGCGCACCTGGCGCCCCGAGCGTGACCGGCACCTCCTGCTCGTGCTCGACACCGGCCGCACGTCGGCCGGGCGGGTGGGCGACGCCCCACGGCTGGACGCGTCCCTGGACGCCGCGCTGCTGCTCGCCGCTCTCGCCTCCCGAGCGGGCGACCGGGTGGACCTGCTCGCGTACGACCGCCGAGTCCGGGCGACCGTGCAGGGCCGCTCGCGTGCGGACCTGCTGCCCGCCCTGGTGAACGCGATGGCACCGCTGCAGCCGGGGCTCGTCGAGGCCGACACGCGCGGCATGGCCGGCGAGGTACGCCGGCGGGCAGGTCGCCGCTCTCTCGTGGTCGTGTTCACCGGGCTGGACGCGGCGCCTGTCGAGGAGGGGCTGCTGCCGGTCCTGCCGGTGCTCACCGCACGGCACACGCTGCTGGTCGCCGCCGTCGGGGACCCCGCGGTCGACGCGATGGCCGCACGGCGCGGCGACACCGAGGGCGTGTACGAGGCCGCTGCCGCGGAGCGGGCGCGGGCCGAGCGACGCCGGGTCACCGCCTCGCTGCGCCGGCACGGCGTCGAGGTCGTGGACGCCCCGCCGCACGACCTCGCACCGCGGGTGGCGGACGCCTACCTCGCGCTCAAGGCAGCCGGCCGGCTGTGAACCTCCGACGGCTCACACCCAGGAGGTCAGGGGCCCGCGTCCGGACGCCGGGCCTGCTCGCGCACCCACGCTTCCATGTCGTCGATGCCCTGCTGGACGTACTGGTCGAGCCGCATAGTCCCGCGCGGGATCGGGGTGGGGGCACCCGGGGGCGCGATGTCCTCCTCGGGCAGTGCGGTGCTCGTGGGCGGCTGGGCCTGTAGCCACAGCACCCAGAGGACGCCGAGGAAGGCACACGTCAGCGCAATGCTGATGCTGACTCCCACCATGTCGACCTCCGCACCTCGCTCGGGTGAACGCCCAAGGGAACCGCCAGCCGAGAGCCTGATCTTCGTTCTTTGCCTTATCTTTGCCTCGGCCCCCGCAAGCGGTCAGCGCGTGGGACGCCTGGTGACCGGCCCGTCACCCCACGGTGGGGGCGGTGTCCGTCCTGGCCGCGCCGGCGACGTCCCCGGTCTCCCCCGCCCCGACGGCGCGGCGTCCGAGCACGACGACGTACGTGAAGAACGCCAGCTCGGCGACCACGCCGATCCCCACCCGTGCGGCCGTGGGCAGGCCGGACGGCGTGACGAGCGCCTCGATCAGCCCGGACACGAGGAACACCGCGACGAGGCCGAGCGCGATGGCCGCGGCGGCGCGGCCCTCCTGCGCGAGGGCGTCCGCCCGGGCACGCGGCCCGGGGTCGACCACCGTCCATCCGAGCCGCAGACCCGCACCCGCGGCGACGAACACCGCCGTGAGCTCGAGCAGCCCGTGCGGAAGGATCAGCCCGAAGAACAGGTCGAGGCGGTCGTTGGCCGCCATCAGGCCACCGGCGATGCCGACGTTCAGGGCGTTCTGCAGCAGGATGTAGAGCGTCGGGACGATCAGCACGCCGAGCACGAGCGACCCCGCCGCCACCCATGCGTTGTTCGTCCACACCTGCGCGGCGAACGCTCCGGCCGGGTGGGAGGAGTAGTACGCCTCGAAGTCCCGGCTGATCAGCTGCCTGATCTCTTCGGGTGTGGCGATGGTGGCCTGCACCTGGGGCTCCGCGGCGACCCACGCGCCCACCGCGACCCCAACGAGGACGAACACGACGCCGGTCGCGGCCCACCAGGGAAGGGCACGGTAGACGGCCGCGGGGAACGCGACGCGGAAGAAGCGGGCGACGTCGCGCCAGGCCGGGGTGTGGGCGCCGGTGACGGCCGCGCGTGCCCGGGCCACGAGCGAGGACAGCCGGCCCACGAGCGCCGCGTCCGGCGCCGAGGAGCGGATCACCGAGAGGTGGGTGCCCGCGCGCTGGTACAGCGCCACCAGCTCGTCGACCTCCGCCCCGTCGAGCCGGCCGCGGCGGTTGACGAGCTGCTCCAGCCGCTGCCACTCGCCCCGGTGCGCGGCCACGTAGGCGTCGACGTCCACCGACGAACCCCCTCTCGAGACGGGCAGACTAGCCTCCGCGGTGCATCGTCCCAGGGAGCGTGCGTGACCGATCTCGTCACCGGTGAGGCGGTGGTGCTCGAGCTGCGCCTGGCCAAGCTCGCCAGCCGCGCCCTGGCCCTCACGATCGACCTCTCGATGCAGATGGTCGCCCTCTTCGGCTTCATCGTGCTCATGGGGTCGCTGTCGTCCGTGCTGGACACGGCCGCGCTCGCCGCGACGACACTGACCGGCTCGGTCGCGATCCTCATCGGCTACCCGGTCACGATGGAGGCGCTGTCCCGGGGCCGTACGGTCGGCAAGATCGCGCTCGGTCTCCGGGTCGTCCGCGACGACGGCGGGCCGATCCGGTTCCGTCACGCGCTGATCCGCGGGCTCGCCCAGCTCGTCGACTTCTACCTGCTGCTCGGGGCCGTGGCCCTGGTGTCGTCGCTCGCCTCCTCCCGCGGCAAGCGGGTCGGCGACGCCCTGGCCGGGACGGTCGTGGTGCGGGAGCGCGTGCCCGTGCGCGGCGGCCCGGTCGCGCAGATGCCGCCACCGCTGGCCGCCTGGGCGCAGGGGCTGCAGCTGTCCGGCCTGCCCGACGACCTCGCCCTGGCCGTACGCCACTTCCTGTCCCGCACCCGCGAGCTGCAGCCCCGGGCCCGGTACGAGATGGGCGTACGGCTGGCCGACGCGGTCGCCCTCCGGGTCTCCCCCGCCCCGCCACCGGGCACCCCGCCCGAGGCGTACCTCGCCGCGGTGCTCGCGGAACGGCGTGCCCGGGAGGCGCACCGGCTCGCCGGTCACCCGCCGGTTGGGGCCTACGGCGGACCGGGGCCGTACGGCGGAGCGGGGCCCTCTGGCGGGCCGGGGC
>JBOGEN010000019.1:0-8359 GCA_050743265.1 Actinomycetes bacterium | reverse complement strand
GCACGGGGGCGACAACGCCTCCGGAGCGGGGTTCAGCGAGCACCGCTGAGCCGACATCCGGGCTGCGGCTCGGGCCGTCCGTACCAAACGATCGCGGGCCGGCACCGGAGTGATCCGGTGACCGGCCCTCAGTCGTGGTGCGGACGGCCCGAGCCGCAGCCCGGATGTCGGCTCAGCGGTGCTCGCTGAACCCCGCTCCGGAGGCGTTGTCGCCTCCGTGCGCCATGGCCGCGCCCGGGGCGAACGGGTTGCCGCGCCCCTGACCCGCCCGGACTGGCTGCCCCGGGCTGGCGTTACGGCCCTCGAGCTCGCGCAGCTGCGTCTCGAGGTAGGACTTGAGGCGGCTGCGGTACTCACGCTCGAACGTGCGCAGCTCCTCGACACGACGCTCCAGGTCGTCACGCTGGTGCTCCAGGGAGCCCATCACCTGACGGTGCCTGTCCTGAGCCTCACGTTCGAGCGACTCGGCCTTCGCACGGGCCTCGCGCTCGATCTGGTCGGCCTTCTGACGTGCCTCGGTGATGACCCTGTCGGCCTCGCGGCGCGCCTCGGAGATCGCGTCGTCCGCCGTCTTCTGGGCCATCGCGAGCATGCGGACCGCTGCCTCCGACCCCTCGCCCTGCTGCTGTTGGGCCTGGGGTACCGGCTGAGGTGGAGGTGGCTGTGGAGGGGGTGGCGTGGGAGCCGGTGGCGGAGGCGGCGCCGGCCGCTCCGGTTCCGGCTCGGGACGACGCTGAGCGGCCGTGGGCTGGGCGGCCTGCGCACGTGTCGCGGCGGCCAGCTTGGCTCTGAGCTCGTCGTTCTCACGGATCAGACGGGTGAGCTCCGTCTCGACCTCGTCAAGGAACGCGTCGACCTCTTCCTCGTCGTACCCCTCGCGAAGGCGTACGGTCGTGAACTGCTTGTTGCGCACGTCCTCGGGGGTCAGGGGCATTTCCTCACCTCGCGATCGTCTGGCATCCAGGTCGGTACTCGGGGCCGTCCCCGGACACCGTATCTCCCCGTGGACCTTCCCTCAGATTCCCCTCACGATGCCGATCAGCACCTGGACGATGATGATCAGCACGAGGAACGACAGGTCAAGGGAGATGCTGCCGAGCCTCAGCGGCGGGATGAACCTGCGCAACAGCCGAAGCGGAGGGTCGGTCACCGTGTAGGTGGCCTCCAGTGCGACGAGCACCGGGCCCCGCGGCTGGTAGGACCGCGCGAACAGGAACACGTAGTCCATGATCAACCGAAAGATCAGCAGCAGGAAGAAGATCCACAGCAGGACGTACAGGACCTGCCCGACTGCACTCACGTATCTGCGCGCCTTCTAGCTCTGGTTGAAGAAACCGCCCTCGGCGATTCGCGCCTTGTCTTCGGCGGTGACCTCGACGTTAGCAGGCGACAGCAGGAACACCTTGTTGGTGACCCGCTCGATGCTTCCGCGTAGCCCGAAGACGAGGCCGGCGGAGAAGTCCACCAGACGTTTGGCGTCCGGGTCACCCATGTCGGTGAGGTTCATGATGACCGGGGTGGCCTCGCGGAAATGCTCACCGATCGTGCGGGCCTCGTTGTACGTGCGGGGATGCAGCGTCACGATGCGGTGGGCGTCCATGGGCTCGGACGGGCTCTCCCGCAGTCGGCCTCGGTCAGGCATCGCCGTGACCGACCCTCCACGGTGGCCGTCGTGTGCGGACTGCACGTCGCGGCTCGCCTCCTCTGACCGGACGTCGGCGACCTCGTAGTCCTCGTACGTGTCGTACCGGTCCGCCTCGTCCTCGACGAGGCCGAGGTAGACCGCCATCTTGCGCATCGCGCCAGCCATGCTCGCGGACCCTCCGACTCGGTGACGACGTGCGGCCGAACCCCAGGCCCGGTCACGGGTCGACCTCCGACCGCTGCGGCGAGGCTACCGGAGCGGAGGCCGGTTCCCGAGCAACGCCGATCCGACACGCACGTGTGTCGCGCCACAGGCCAGGGCGTCCTCGAGGTCCCCGCTCATGCCGGCCGAGACGGCCGTGGCTGCGGGGTGTCTCTGCCGCAGGTCGGCGGCCACCTCGGCCAGCCGCGAGAACGCGGGGTACGCCGGACCGTGCAGGGGGGCCACCGCCATCACGCCGGCCAGGTCCAGGCCCTCCGCGGCCTCCACGGCATCGGCCAGGGCCGGCAGGTCACCGGGGTGGACACCACCTCGAGGGTGGACGCCACCCCGGGACGGTTCATCGCCCTCGGGCAGGTCGTCGTCCAGGCTCACCTGGACCAGGCAGGCCAGCCGCCGCCCCTCCTCGGTGGCGGCACGGCTGAGCGCGCGGATCAGCCGCTCCCGGTCCACGGCGTGCACCACGTCGGCGTAGCGGGCCACCGACCTCACCTTGTTGGTCTGGAGCTGGCCCACGAAGTGCCAGCGCACGGGCAGGTCGGCGCACTCCGCCGCCTTGGGCCCCGCCTCCTGGTCACGGTTCTCGCCGATGTCCGTGACCCCGAGATCGGCCAGCAGGCGGACGTCGGTCGCGGGGAACGTCTTGGTGATCGCGACGAGGGTCACCTCGGCCGGGTCCCGCCCGACCGCCCGGCAGGCGTCGCGGATGCGGGCGCGGACCGCGTCCAGGTTGGCCGCGATCTCGTGGCGGCGTGCCTCGGGGTCCGCGGGGGTGCTGGTGCTCACTCCGGCAGCCATACCACCCCGGCGAGACGACCGGTGTGGGGGCCGTCGCGACGGTGGGAGAAGTGGTCGGGACTCTCCCGCGTACATACGTCCGAGACGCTCACCGCACGGACCCCGGCATGGTGGAGCTGCGCCACCACGCCGGCCCGGACGTCGGCCGCGGGGGTGCCCCACCGGGTGGTCGCCCGGGCGGCCGAGACGGCGGCGGCGACTCGCTCGGCGAGGTCGGCGGGCAGTTCGTAGCAGGCCCCGCAGACGGCCGGGCCGACCGCCGCGTACAGGTCACGCGCCCCGAGGTCGCGCATCCGCGCCACGGTGGCGGGCACCACCCCGGCGAGGAGGCCGGGACGTCCGGCGTGCGCGACACCGACGACCCCGGCCACGGCGTCGGCGAGCAGCACTGGCACGCAGTCGGCCATGAGCACGCCGAGGGCGAGCCCGGGCGTGGTCGTGACCATGCCGTCAGCCTCGGGCGGCTCGTCCTGCTCGGGGTCACCGAGCGGGCCCTCGACCGTGACCACGTCGGCACCGTGCACCTGACGCATGAGGCGCAGCCGCTCCCGTGGCAGGCCGAGGTCGCGGGCCAGCACCCTGCGGTTCTCCGCGACCGCCTCCGGGTCGTCCTGGACGTGGCCGCCGAGGTTGAGCGCCGCGTACGGCCCGGTGCTCACCCCGCCGTGCCGGGTCGTGAACCGGGCAGGGACGTCCACCGGCCAGTCGACGACGGTCGTGGGCAGGGTCACGGTGATGCAGGCGTGCAGTCGGGTCAGGAGTGCTTGAGGAACTCCGGGACGTCGAGGTCGTCGTCCGCGTCGTCGAACACGACCCGGCGCTGCGACCGGGTCCCGTTGTCCGTACGGCGCACCGGCCCCGGGGTGCGCCCCTCGTTCTGGCGGGACCCCTCGGTCGGCCGGGCGTGACCCTCGTCACGCACGTGCTCGTCCCGGTACGTCACGGGCTCGCGGCGGGCCCGGGGGGCGAGGGGATCCGACTGCGGTACGGCCGGGGCACCGTCACGGTCGGCGGCCGCCCCCGTCCGGACACCGTCCGGGAGCGCGAGCTCCTCCGGCTCGGCGTACCCGGTGGGGTGGGCGGAGCGTGCGGAGAACGTCGAGGACCCCTCCGGCGCCTCCACCGTGGCGGGCGCCCTGCGTGCCTGCGGGGCCGCGACCTGCTGCCCGGCCGCAGGGGCACGCTCGCCCAGCTCACCCGGGCGGCGCGTCTGCTGTCCCGCTCCCTGCCGGGACGAGGGCTGGCCGGAGTCGAAGCCGGCGGCGATCACCGTCACCCGGACCTCGTCGCCCAGCGCGTCGTCGATGACCGCACCGAAGATGATGTTGGCCTCCGGGTGGGCAGCCTCCTGGACGAGCCGTGCCGCCTCGTTGATCTCGAAGAGCCCGAGGTCCGAGCCACCGGAGATCGAGAGCAGCACGCCGTGCGCCCCGTCGATGCTGGCCTCGAGCAACGGGCTCGAGATGGCCAGCTCTGCGGCACCCACCGCGCGTTCGTCGCCGCGGGACGAGCCGATGCCCATGAGCGCCGAGCCGGCCCCGCTCATCACCGACTTCACGTCGGCGAAGTCGAGGTTGATCAGGCCGGGCGTCGTGATGAGGTCGGTGATGCCCTGGACACCGGAGAGCAGCACCTGGTCCGCGGAGCGGAAGGCGTCCAGCACGCTGACCTGGCGGTCGGAGATCGAGAGCAGCCGGTCGTTCGGGATGACGATGAGCGTGTCGACCTCGTTGCGGAGCTCGGCGATGCCGGTCTCCGCCTGGAGGGCGCGACGCCGCCCCTCGAACGTGAACGGCCTGGTCACCACGCCGATGGTCAGCGCACCCAGGGAGCGGGCGATGCGGGCGACGACCGGAGCGCCCCCGGTGCCGGTGCCACCACCCTCCCCCGCGGTGACGAACACCATGTCGGCGCCCTTGAGGACCTCCTCGACCTCCTCGGCGTGGTCCTCGGCGGCCTTGCGGCCGACGTCGGGGTTCGCCCCGGCTCCGAGACCACGCGTGAGCTCCCGGCCCACATCGAGCTTCACGTCGGCGTCGCTCATCAGGAGGGCCTGGGCGTCGGTGTTGATCGCGATGAACTCGACACCCTTGAGACCGACCTCGATCATGCGGTTGACCGCATTGACGCCACCGCCGCCGATGCCGACGACCTTGATGACCGCGAGGTAGTTCTGCGGTGCTGCCACGTCGAGTGCCCTTCGCCTCGTCCTCGTCGCTGCTGCCCTGTCGATGTGCCGGGCGAGTGCCCTTCGGGCCCGTGTACGGTCCCCGGACCAGACCCTCACCCTCAACTAGAGGGTTAACGTTATGTCAACTTGCTGACGTCGCAGGACAGTAGGCAACCGCCCCACTCCTGTTCAACGCGCCACGCCGAGGACGCGGCCGGAGGCCGGGAAAGCCGGCGGGCTCGCCGGGGCGTGCGACCGCCTCGTCGCCGCTGTCATGATCGACCGACTCTAGGACACAACGGGCTACCTCCGGACCGCCGGGGCGCGGGGCGCGCTCACGTCGTACACCCGGGCGCGCTGCGCCATCAGGGCGCGGAGGACGCGACCCTTGGCCCGCCCCTGCTCTGGGCTCCCCCACACCACCCGGACGCCGCGGGACAGTCGCAACGTCACGTCGTCCGTCGTCGGCGCGGTGACCTGGCGGACACGGGGGCGCAGCTCGGCGGGGACGTCGGACAGCACGGTGACCGCGGCGCGCAGCGTCACCGGACGGGAGCGGCTGACCAGGTCCGTCCGCAACACCGGCGCACCGGCAGGACGAGCCACCACCTCGTCGAAGACGACACCGGAGTCGTCCACGAGCAGGTAGCGCTCACCGGTAGGCACGGCGACGGCGATCCGGCGCTCGACCACCTCGACCCGGACGGTGTCCGGCCACACCCGGCGTACCTCGACGCGCTCGACCGCGCGCAGGTTCTCGACCCGGTGGCGAGCGGCGGCCGCGTCGAGAAGGACCAGCGGGACACCCTGCGGCACGCCCGCCACGTCCCGGACGTGGTCGGACGAGAGTCGGACCGTCCCGGTCACGGTCACCTGGCGGACGACGAGGAGGTTCGAGAAGAGCAGCAGCCACACGGACGCACCGACCACGGCCAGCACCCCGCACAGCACCAGCACGGGACGCCAGGCGAGCAGCCGTCGTGACCGCGCACGGCGGGCGAAACGGCGCCCGGACGCGCGGGACACCGTCGACGGCTCAGCCGCGTCGCGGGTGGGTCCCGGCATCGCCATGCTCCGCGGCCTCGGCCAGCAGCGCGAGGACCTCACCGCCGATCATCGTGACGTCGCCCGCGCCCATCGTCAGCACCAGGTCTCCCTCACGCGCCCGTTCGACGAGCCGGCCCGCCACCGCCGACCAGGACGGCTCGAAGAGCGCCCGGGTGGGCGCGGGAACCGCAGCCGCGACGTTGGCGCCGGTGGCGCCGGGGATCGGGTCCTCGCCCGCGCTGTAGACCTCCATCACCACGACCTCGTCCGCCAGGCCCAGGGCGCGCCCCATCTCGGCGGCGAACGCCTCCGTACGGCTGTAGCGGTGCGGTTGGAACGCGGCGACGAGGCGGCCCCCCCCCACCACGTCACGGGCCGCGCGCAGGGTGACCTCGAGCTCGGTGGGGTGGTGCGCGTAGTCGTCATACACCCGGATGCCCGCGACCGCACCCTTGAGCTCGAACCGGCGCCTGGTGCCGGTGAACCCGGCCAGCCCGTCGCGCATCTCGGTGACGGGCATGCCGAGAGCCAGCCCGGTGGCCAGGGCGGCCGCGGCGTTCAGCGCGTTGTGCCGGCCGGGCACACGCAGCCGCACCTGACCGAGACGGCGCCCCTGGACGACCGCGTCGAACGAGGAGCCCGACCCGGCTACCTCGAGGGCGTCCACCCGCACGTCCGCCGAGGCGGCCTCGCCGTACGTGCGGACGTCGACCCCCCCGGCACGGGCGTGGTCGGCGAGGCGCGCCGCGCCCGGGTCGTCGGCGCACACGACGAGGAAGCCCTCGGGGTCGAGGCGCTCGGTGAACTCGGCGAAGGCGCGGTGGACGGCGTCCTCGCTGCCGTAGTGGTCGAGGTGGTCCGGCTCGACGTTGGTCACCACCGCGGCGTACGGCGCGAGCAGGAGGAACGAGCCGTCGCTCTCGTCCGCCTCGGCGACGAACACACCTCCGCTGCCGTGGTGCGCGTTCGCACCCGACTCGTTGAGGTTGCCCCCGATGGCGAAG
Source organism: Actinomycetes bacterium (assembly GCA_050743265.1). GTDB lineage: Bacteria > Actinomycetota > Actinomycetes > JBOGEN01 > JBOGEN01 > JBOGEN01. Next base: position 1,476 of record JBOGEN010000019.1, on the reverse strand, counting down.
GACGGGTCCGCCCCGCAGTGCTGCAGCGCGACCGTGAGCATCGACGTCGTGGTCGTCTTGCCGTGCGTCCCGGCTACGGCGACGCCCCGACGGCCGGCCATCACCGAGGCCAGCGCCTCCGCCCGGCGGATCACCCGCAGCCCGCGGCGGCGCGCCTCGGCGAGCTCCGGGTTCGACTCGCGGATGGCGGTCGACACCACGACCGTGCGGGCCTCGGACCCCCCGCTGCCCAGGTGCTCCGCGTCGTGACCGACGAACACGGTCGCGCCGAGGGCACGCAGGGCCGCCACCGCGCGGGAGTCCTTCGCGTCCGACCCGGACACCTGCACCCCGCGAGCGAGCATGATCCGCGCGATGCCGGACATGCCGGCGCCACCGATGCCGATGAAGTGCACGGGGTCGAGGTGCTCGAGCGGGGGCGGGGACGCGGGGACACCCTGCGACAGGAGGCCGTCCGGCGTCAGGGCACCGGGCGCGAGGTGAACCGCGCCCTCGGGCGGGGTGAGGCTGCGCGACTCGCTCATGCCGCGGGCTCCGCCCGCGCGACGGCGGCGCGGACCATGCGGACGAGCGCCTCGTCGGCGTCCCGCCGCCCGAGCGCGGAGGCGGCCGTGGACATCGCGGCGACCCGCTCCGGGTCGGCCAGCACGGGCAGAAGCCGTGACCGCACCCAGTCCGCGGTGAGGGCGGCGTCCTCGACCATGAGCCCGCCCCCGGCCTGGACGACGGGGCGGGCGTTCAGCCGCTGCTCCCCGTTGCCGATCGGCAGCGGGACGTACGCGGCGGGGAGCCCGACCGCGGCCTGCTCGGCGCAGGTCATGGCCCCGGCGCGGCACAGCGCCATGTCCGCGGCGGCGTACGCCAGGTCCATGCGCTCGAGGTAGGGCACGGTCACGTACGGGGGCGAACCGTCGGGCAGCTCCACGCGAACGGTCTGCTCGGCCCCGGTCGCGTGCAGCACCTGGATGCCTGCGGCGGCCACGTCTGGCGCGACCTGCTCCATCACCGTGTTGAGCCGCCGTGCGCCCTGCGAGCCGCCGTGGACGAGAAGGGTCGGGCGTTCGGGCTCGAGGGAGAACTCGGCGCGGGCCTTGTCCCGCAGTGCGGGGCGGTCCAGCGAGGAGATCGCCGAGCGCAGCGGGATCCCGACGTAGCGGGCGTGCCGCAACGGCGTGTCCGGCATGCTCACGGCGACGTACGGGGTCAGGCGCGCGCCGATCCGGTTGGCGAGGCCGGGACGCGCGTTCGCCTCGTGCACGACGATCGGCAGCCGCCGGCGGCGGGCGGCAAGGTACGCAGGCAGCGCGACGTACCCGCCGAAGCCGACGAGCACGTCGGCCCGGGTCCGGTCCAGCACTCGCCCGGCCTCGCGGACCGCGTCCACCAGCCTCTTCGGCACGGTGAGCAGCGCAGGGGTGGGCCGTCTGGGCAGGGGCACCGGCGGGATGAGGGCGAGCTCGTACCCCCGTGCGGGGA
>JBOGEN010000018.1:0-6711 GCA_050743265.1 Actinomycetes bacterium | reverse complement strand
GTCCGCGCCAGGGCGCTCGCGGGGTCGACGCGCAGGCCCCGACGGCGAGCGAGCTCTCCCGGGCGCTGTCCGCCCTGGCAGTCTCCGAGGAGCTGGCCGCGCTGCGCCGCCGTGCGGTCGTCGCGTGCGTCGTGCTCGGTGTCGCGCTGTCCGGGGGCGTTCTCGGGACGGCTGCCCTGACGGGCGGCGGCGCTCACCGGCCCGGCTGGATCGCCCCGGCCCAAGGGCCCGAGGGGACGTCGGATGCGGCGGGTGAGGGGGCGAAGATCCGTGTCCCGGCCACCGCGGACGCCCCGGACTCGGCCGCCGGTCCGCCGGCCTCGGGCTCGTCCGCCGGGACGGAGAAGTCGGTCACGCAAGCGCCCGGTGGCCTGCCCGGCGCCACCGCCCGCGGTGGCCACGCCCGGTCCGCACCGGCGGCCGCGCCGGTCCCCGCGCCCTCGTCCGCACCGCAGCCGAGCCCGGACGATGACACGTCCGCGCCTGCGCCTGAGCCCACCCAGACCTCGCCCGGTCCCGAGCCCGCGCCCACCTCGCCGTCACCGTCGCCGTCGCCGACGGACGACGGCGGCTTCGACCTGTTCGACCCGCTGAGCCCGGACGAGTCCTAGGCCCCGGCCGGCGCTCACCCGGGCCGGTCCCCGGCCGCGGGCTGTGGCACGCTCACCCGCGTGACCCGCGCCGGCCTCGACAAGCAGCCCCGCGAGGTTGCGGCGATGTTCGACGCGGTCGCCACGCGGTACGACCTGTCCAACGATGTGCTCTCCCTCGGCCAGGACCGCCTCTGGCGACGCGCCACCGTGCGCGCGGTCGCGCCCCGTCCGGGGGAGCGGGTGCTCGACCTTGCCGCGGGGACGGGGACGTCCAGCGAGCCGTTCGGCGAGGCCGGGGCCACGGTCGTCCCCTGCGACTTCTCGCTCGGCATGCTGCGCCAGGGACGGGCCCGGCGTCCTCACCTGCCCTTCGTCGCGGGAGACGCCCTGCGGCTGCCGTTCGGCGGCGCCGTGTTCGACGCGGTGACGATGTCGTTCGGGCTGCGCAACGTGGCCGACCCCGACGCTGCCCTGGCCGAGATGCTCCGCGTGACCCGTCCGGGGGGCCGGCTCGTGGTCTGCGAGTTCAGCCACCCCACCTGGCGCCCCTTCCGCACGGTGTACGTCGAGTACCTGATGCGGGCACTCCCGGCCGTGGCCCGGCGGGTGAGCAGCGCCCCGGACGCGTACGTCTACCTGGCGGAATCCATCCGGGCCTGGCCGGACCAGGCGGGGCTGGCCGCCCGGCTGGCCGGTGCCGGCTGGGCCCGCGTGGCCTGGCGGGACCTCACCGGCGGCGTGGTGGCCCTGCACCGCGGCGTCCGACCGGGCTGAGGTGGCCTTCGCGCAGAGTTGGCTTAGACTGTGCCCGAGCACCGCTCGTGAACTTCTTCACAAGCGCACTCGCCACGGCCATCCGACGCCACGACCAAACCTTCATCGCAGCCACCGCCACCACCGACGCAGCACCCCGCAGATGCCCGGACCTCTGCCTCAGGACCGCCCGTGACCGCAGACACCTCCGCCGAACCCAGCCCGGTATCGCGTGAGGCGAGCGAGGACGCCGACGTCGTCGTCGTCGGCGCGGGTCCGGCCGGGTCCACCGCCGCGTACCACCTGGCCCAGGCCGGTGTGAGCGTCCTCCTGCTGGAGAAGACGGCGTTCCCGCGCGAGAAGGTCTGCGGTGACGGACTCACCCCGCGCGCCGTCAAGGAGCTCACGGCGATGGGGATCGACACGAGCCCGGGCGACGGCTGGGTACGCAACCACGGGCTCCGCATCCTCGGCGGCGGGCTGCGGCTGGAGATGCCCTGGCCCGACCTCGCGACGTACCCCGGCTACGGCCTGGTGCGCACGCGGCTCGACTTCGACGAGATCCTCGCCCGGCAGGCCGAGAAGGCCGGTGCCCGGCTGCGTGAGCGCACCGCGGTGCACGCGCCGGTGCTGGACGAGCGCACCGGTCGCGTCGTCGGCGTGTCCGCCCGCCGGGTCGAGGAGGACGGCTCCAAGGGCGACCCGCTGACGTACCGGGCCCCGCTCGTCCTCGCGGCCGACGGCAACTCCACCCGGCTCTCCTTGTCGATGGGCCTGCGCAAACGGGACGACCGCCCGATGGGCGTGGCCGTCCGGACGTACTTCACCAGCCCCCGCCACGACGACGACTGGCTGGAGTCGTGGCTCGAGCTGTGGGACGGCGAGCCCGGCCGGGGCAAGCTCCTGCCCGGGTACGGGTGGGTGTTCGGCGTCGGCGACGGCACGTCCAACGTGGGGCTGGGCATCCTCAACACCTCGAGCGCCTTCGGGCAGGTGGACTACAAGGACCTGCTGCGGCGCTGGCTCTCCTCGATGCCCGCCGAGTGGGGCTTCACCGAGGAGAACCAGGTCGGCCCGGTCCGAGGGGCGGCGCTGCCGATGGGCTTCAACCGCACCCCGCACTACACCCGTGGCCTTATGCTCGTCGGTGACGCCGGGGGCATGGTCAACCCGTTCAACGGCGAGGGCATCGCGTACGCGATGGAGTCCGCGCGGCTCGCGGCCGACGTGATCGTCCAGGCCCGGACCCGGCCCACGGACGAGGGCCGCGAGCGGGGGCTCGCCGCGTACCCGGAGGCGCTCAAGGACGCGTACGGCGGCTACTTCACCCTCGGTCGCTTGTTCGTGAAGCTCATCGGCCACCCGTCCGCCATGAAGCTCGTGACGCGGCACGGGCTGCCGCACCCGGTGCTCATGCAGTTCGCCCTCAAGCTCCTCGCCAACCTCACGGACCCCCGTGGCGGTGACGCGATGGATCGAATGATCAACGGCCTGAGCAGGATCGCCCCGGCGTCCTGACCCAGGCGGGGTCGCAGATGAGGCCCCACCTAGGATGAAAAGCCCGACTACGGAACGGTCAAGCACAGCGTCGGGCCGGGCAGTGTCCAGCGGAAGGGGAGAGGCGGCATGCAGAACGGCGACCCGTACGTGCCGATCCTGGTGCTCGGTCTCATCGCTGCCGGGTTCGCCGTCTTCTCCATCGTCGCGGGCACGCTGGCCGGCCCCAGGCGCTACAACCGGGCGCGCTACGACTCGTACGAGTGCGGCATCGAGCCCACCCCGCAGCCGATCGGCGGCGGGCGGTTCCCAGTGAAGTACTACCTGACCGCGATGCTCTTCATCATCTTCGACATCGAGATCATCTTCCTCTACCCGTGGGCGGTCGCGTTCGACTCCCTCGGCTGGTTCGGTCTCGTCGAGATGGTGCTGTTCATCGCCACGGTGTTCGTCGCCTACGCGTACGTGTGGCGACGCGGCGGTCTCGAGTGGGACTGACCCCCGGGGGCAGCGCCCCGTCCGAGCAGCCGGCCCGAGCCGCCGCGCGCGACCGGCCACCGCTACCGACTGACGAGAGAGACTCATGGGTGTCGAGGAGAAGCTGCCGAGCGGCTTCCTGCTGACCACGGTGGAGAAGCTCGCCGGGTGGGCGCGCTCCAGCTCGCTGTGGCCGGCCACGTTCGGCCTCGCCTGCTGCGCCATCGAGATGATGGGCACCGGCGCCGGGCGCTACGACCTCGCCCGGTTCGGCATGGAGGTCTTCCGCGCGTCCCCGCGCCAGGCCGACCTCATGATCGTTGCGGGCCGGGTGAGCCAGAAGATGGCTCCGGTGCTGCGGCAGATCTACGACCAGATGCCCGGGCCGAAGTACGTGCTGTCGATGGGCGTGTGCGCCTCGTCCGGCGGCATGTTCAACAACTACGCGATCGTCCAGGGCGTCGACCACATCGTCCCGGTGGACATCTACCTGCCCGGCTGCCCGCCGCGCCCCGAGATGCTCATGGACGCGATCCTCAAGCTGCACGCTCAGATCAAGAACGAGCCCCTGGGCTCCGACCGTGTCGCAGCCGACGCCGAGGCCGAGCGCCTGGCCCTGTCCGCGGTCCCGACCTCCGAGCAGCGAGGTCTCCTGCGGTGAGCGACGGCGAGCGGGACGAGGCCCAGCCGGCCAGCCCGGCGCAGACGACCGAGCAGAGCGTCCACCCCGAGCCCGGGGGGGCGGCCCTGGCCGAGCGCCACGGCATGTTCGGCGTCCGGGGGAGCGGCGACACCTCCGGGTACGGGGGCCTGGTCACCCAGCGGACGATGCCGGGCATCACCGAGCCCCCGTACGGCGGCTACTTCGACGAGGTCGTCGAGACGCTGTCCGGTGCGCTCGAGCGCGGCGACATCGCGTTCGACTCCGCGATCGAGATGGTCGTCGTGGACCGGGGCGAGCTCACCTTGTTCGTGCGCCGCGAGCGGCTGCGGGACGTCGCCCGGCGCATGCGGGACGAGCCCGCGCTGCGCTTCGATCTGTGCTCCAGCGTCTCCGGCGTGCACTACCCGGAGGACGCCGGGCGCGAGCTGCACGCCGTGCTGCACCTCACGTCGGTCACGCACAACCGGCGCGTACGCCTCGAGGCGGCCTGCCCCGACGCGGACCCGCACGTCCCCTCGGTCGTCCCGGTCTACCCGACGGCGGACTGGCACGAGCGCGAGGCGTTCGACTTCTTCGGCATCGTCTTCGACGGCCACCCGGGTCTCACCCGCATCCAGATGCCCGACGACTGGCCGGGCCATCCGCAGCGCAAGGACTACCCGCTGGGCGGCGTCCCCGTGGAGTACAAGGGCGCGCAGATCCCGCCTCCCGACGAGCGGAGGGGCTACAACTGATGACCTCTTCCCACGAGGGCTACGAGAGCACGTACGACCCCGGCGACCCGTACGGCAGCACCGCGGACGACGGGGCCGAGGGCCGCGTCTTCACGGTCGCCGGCGGCGACTGGGACGACGTCGTCTCGGGCATCGCCGAGTCCGGCGAGGAGCGCGTCGTCGTCAACATGGGCCCCCAGCACCCCTCGACGCACGGCGAGCTCCGGCTCATCCTCGAGCTCGAGGGCGAGACCGTGACCGAGGCCCGGTGCGTGATCGGCTACCTGCACACCGGGATCGAGAAGAACACCGAGTACCGCACCTGGACGCAGGGCACGACGTTCGTCACGCGGATGGACTACCTCTCGCCCTTCTACAACGAGGCGGCGTTCTGCCTCGGGGTCGAGCGGCTGCTCGGCGTGACCGACCAGGTGCCGGAGCGGGCCAACGTCATCCGCGTGATGATGATGGAGCTCAACCGCATCTCCTCGCACCTCGTCGCGCTGGCGACCGGGGGCATGGAGCTCGGCGCGCTGACCGTGATGACGTTCGGCTTCCGCGAGCGCGAGCTCGTGCTCGACATCTTCGAGATGGTCACCGGGCTGCGGATGAACCACGGGTACATCCGGCCCGGAGGGCTCGCGCAGGACCTGCCGGCCGGCACGGTGGACAAGATCCGCGAGCTGGTCGCGCTGCTGCCGAAGCGCATCAGGGACTACGAGAAGCTCCTCGACGAGAACCACATCTGGAAGGCGCGCACCCAGGGTGTCGGCCACCTCGACCTCACCGGGTGCATGGCCCTCGGCATCACCGGGCCGGTGCTGCGCGCCACCGGGCTGCCGTGGGACCTGCGCAAGTCCCAGCCGTACTGCGGCTACGAGACGTACGACTTCGACGTGCAGACGCAAGAGTCGTCCGACGCGTACGGGCGCTACCTCATCCGCGTGGCCGAGATGAAGGAGTCGGTGAAGATCGTCGAGCAGTGCCTCGACCGTCTGGAGCCCGGCCCGATCATGGTCGAGGACAAGAAGATCGCCTGGCCGGCGCAGCTCGCCCTCGGCGGCGACGGGCTCGGCAACTCGCTCGAGCACATCCGCCACATCATGGGCGAGTCGATGGAGGCGCTGATCCACCACTTCAAGCTCGTGACCGAGGGCTTCCGCGTCCCGGCGGGGCAGGTGTACCAGGCCATCGAGTCCCCACGCGGCGAGCTCGGGTACCACATGGTCAGCGACGGGGGCACGCGCCCGTACCGCGTGCACGTGCGCGACCCCAGCTTCACCAACCTGCAGGCGGTCCCCGCGATGAGCGAGGGCAGCATGGTCGCCGACGTCATCGCAGCGGTGGCGAGCCTCGACCCCGTGATGGGCGGTGTCGACAGGTGACGAGCGCGACCGGCGGAGCGAGCCGCGTTCTCCACGCGACGTACGGAGTGGACGACTGATGCCCCTCACCGACACGACACGGGAGCAGATGCGCGAGATCATCGCGCGCTACCCGAGGCCCCGGTCGGCGATCATGCCGATGCTCCACCTGGTGCAGGCGGAGGAGGGCTACGTCACGCCCGAGGGCGTCGAGATGTGTGCCGAGGAGCTCGGGCTCTCCACGGCGGAGGTCTCGGCGGTCGTGACCTTCTACACGATGTACAAGCAGAAGCCGGTCGGCGAGTACCACGTCGGCGTGTGCACGAACACGCTCTGCGCGGTCATGGGCGGGGACGCGATCCTCGCCTCGCTGTCCGAGCACCTGGGTGTCGGGCACGACGAGACCACCGAGGACGGCCGGGTCACCCTCGAGCACGTCGAGTGCAACGCCGCGTGCGACTTCGCGCCGGTGGTCATGGTCAACTGGGAGTTCTTCGACAACCAGACCCCCGAGTCGGCCCGGGAGATCGTCGACCGGCTGCGGGACGGCAGCGACCTTCCTACGCCCACCCGCGGCGCCGGCCTGTGCACGTGGCGGCAGGCCTCGCGCGTGCTCGCCGGGTACCCCGACGGGCGTGCGGGCGAGGGGC
>JBOGEN010000017.1:0-13250 GCA_050743265.1 Actinomycetes bacterium | reverse complement strand
GTGCTCAGGAGCGGGTGGCGCCGCCGGCACGCCGTCCCGCCGTCCCGGCAGCCACAGGGTGACGACGACTGCGCCGGCGAACGCCACCAGTGCGGAGCCCACAGCGGTGGCGTGCATCGCGTCGACGAACGCGGCCTTGGCCGGCCCGACGGCGGCGAGTGCCTGGCCGCCGGCCTGCTGCGCGGCCGTGAGGGTGGCGCCGAGGGACTCGCCCGCGGCATGCCGTGTCCCGGCCGGGAGCACCTCGAGGGAGGGCTCGACGTTCGTGCGGTAGGACGCCGAGAGGATCGACCCGAGGATCGCCACCCCGAGCGCCCCGCCCACCTGGCGCACCGTGTTGTTCACGGCGGAGCCGGCCCCCGCGCTCTCCCGGGGGAGCGTGGACATGATCGACTCGGTCGCCGGCGCCATGACGTTGGCCATCCCGGCCCCCTGCACGAACAACAGCACCTCGACCGCCCAGATCGGCGAGGACTGGTCGATCCACAGGTAGCCGGCGAACGAGGCGGTGACGAGGAGCATGCCGGTCGCACAGACCGCCTTGGCGCCGAACCGTTTGACCATCTTGGCGCTGCGCGGGGCGAAGAAGACGATGGCCACCGCCACGGGCAGCAGCCGCAGGCCCGCGTCGAACGGCGAGTACCCACGCACGAGCTGGAGGTAGAAGGTCAGGTAGAACATCGCGCCGAAAAGCGCGAAGAAGGCCAGCGTGATCGCCGCGCACGCGGCCGAGAAGCGGGGGTTGCGGAACAGCGTCACGTCGAGGGACGGGTGGTCGCTACGCCGCTCCACCAGCACGAAGATCGTCAGCAGCACGATCCCGGCGGCCAGGGGCCCCACCACGACAGGCTGGGTCCAGTCCCCGTGCTGACCGCCCTCGATGATCCCGTACACGAGGACGACGAGGCCGACGATCGAGAGCACCACGCCGAGCGGGTCGACCCGGCCCGGGTTCGGGTTGCGCGACTCGGGGACCAGGAGACGGACGGCGACCAGCCCGGCCACGACGAGGGGCACGTTGATGAGGAACACTGAGCCCCACCAGAAGTGCTCGAGGAGTGCGCCGCCGGTGATCGGCCCGATGGCGATCGCCAGGCCGGAGAACCCGGCCCAGACTCCGATCGCCTTGCCGCGCTCCCCCGGCTCGAACACGTTGGTGATGATCGACAGCGTGGAGGGCAGTACCGCCGCGCCGCCGATCCCCATGAGCGCCCGGGCGGCGATGAGCTGCTCGGGGTCCTGCGCCCACGCGGAGAGGGCGGACGCCAGCCCGAAGACCGTGAGGCCGATCATGAGCATGCGGCGCCGCCCGTACCGGTCGCCGAGCACCCCGTAGGTGAAGAGCATCCCGGCGAACACGAGCGTGTACGAGTTGATCGCCCACTCGAGCTCGCTCTGGGAGGCCCCCAGCTGGACCTCGATCGTCTTCAGCGCCACGTTGAGGATGGTGTTGTCGAGCACCACCACGAGCAGGCTCAGGACCAGCACGCCGAGGATCAGCCAGCGGCGGTCGTGCACGGTCTTCGCGTCCACAAGGCCTCGTTCCGGAACGGTGACGTCTCGTATCGCGGACCACCGTAGGTCGACATGGTTGCGATACGCAACCGTATTGGAAGTCTCTGCGCCGACCTCGTGGCGAACGTGACACCATCGGGAGAAGTCCGGGGACGCCGCGAGGGCGCCTCGAGACGAAAGGAGCCCTGCTGTGCCCACGAACCAGCCATCTCAGGCGCCTTCGGGCAACCCTGCGAACCAGGAGCCCGCCTCCTCCGGAGCCGAGCGGGCCCCGTACGGCTCGCCGCCCCCCGGCGACGCGACCCCCCGGCGGCGTGTACGCATCCACCACCTCGGCCAGATGAAGGACCGGGGCGAGCGCTGGGCCATGCTCACCGCCTACGACCAGTTCACCGCGGAGATCTTCGACCAGGCCGGTATCCCCGTGCTGCTCGTCGGCGACTCCGCGGCCAACAACGTCCTCGGGTACGACACGACGCTGCCGGTCACCGTCGAGGAGATGCTGCCCCTGGTCCGCGCAGTGAGCCGCCGGGCCCGGAGCTCGCTGGTCGTGGCCGACCTGCCGTTCGGCTCGTACCAGACGTCCGCCGGCCAGGCTCTGGAGACGGCTGTCCGGTTCATGAAGGAGGGCGGGGCGCACGCGGTCAAGCTCGAGGGTGGCTCCCGGGTCGTCCCCCAGGTCGAAGCCGTGGTGGGGGCCGGCGTCCCCGTCATGGCGCACCTCGGGTTCACCCCGCAGAGCGAGCACGGGCTCGGGGGCTACCGGGTCCAGGGCCGGGGCAGCGCGGCGGACCAGATGGTCGCCGACGCACTCGCCCTGCAGGAGGCGGGCGCCTTCTCCGTGGTCCTCGAGATGGTGCCCGCGGACACGGCCAAGCGCGTGACCGCCGAGCTCCACATCCCGACGATCGGGATCGGTGCCGGACCCGAATGCGACGCCCAGGTGCTCGTCTGGACGGACATGGTGGGCCTCACCAGCCCGCCCGGCCCGCGCTTCGTCCGGCGGTACGCCGACCTGCGGGGCGTGCTCACCCAGGCTGCCCGCGAGTACGCGGCGGACGTGGCCTCGGGGGACTTCCCCGGCCCGGAGCACGCGTTCCACTGACCCGGTCACACCGGACGGTCAGAGAGCCGGCGGTGCCGGCACTGCTGCCGCGAGCTGGCGCCCGAGGACGCCGGCGGCCCGCACGAGGGACGGTCCGTACCACGTGAGGTGCCGGCCTGAGACGAACGCCACCGGCGCGTCGAACCCGCGGAACGCGTCGAGGTCGCGGTCGAGGCTGAAGGCGTACGGCTCGTCGGGGCAGACCACGAGGTCCGGACGCGCCGCACGGAGGTCGGCCAGGTCCACCTTCGGGTAACGGTCGTCCGCATCGTCGTGCACGTGGTCGATGCCGAGCCGGGCCAGCACGTCACCGGCGAAGGTGTCCCGCCCGAGTGCCATCCACGGCTTGCGCCAGATCGGCACGAACGCCCGGCGCCGCACGGTCGCGTGCGGCAGCTCCGCCCAGGCCTGCTCCGCGTCGTCCAGCCACGCCGGAGGCGCGAGCCCGCACGCGGCCAGCATCCGGGACAGCGAGCCCACCGCGCCGGGCACCGTCCGGATGTCGGTGACCCAGACGGCGACCCCACGCCGACGCAGCGCATCCAGGTCGGAGGCGCGGTTCTCCTCTTCGTTCGCGAGCACGAGGTCGGGGGCGAGCGCGACGACCGCGTCCACGTCCGGGTTCTTGGTGCCCCGTACCCGGGTCACCACCAGGTCGCCCGGATGGCTGCACCAATCGGTCGCCCCGACGAGCAGGCCGGGCTCGGTCACCGCCACCGCCTCGGTGAGCGAGGGGACCAGCGACACCACACGCCGCACGTCTGCAGGCAGCGACACGACCGCGCCGGTGTCGTCGCGGGCGGCGGCCACGGCCGTCAGACGTCCGTGACGCGCACGCCTGCGTGGGCGCGGTAGCGCCGGTTCACCGAGATGAGGTTGGCGGTGAGCGCCTCCACCTGACGGCTGTTGCGGAGCCTGCCCGCGTACACGCCCCGCATCCCCGGGACCGCCGAGGCGAGCGCCTGGACGAGGTCGGTTGCCTCCCGGTCGTCGCCGAGCACGAGGATGTCGGTGTCGACCTGGGTGACCGCGGGGTCGAGCAGCAGCACCGCGGACACGTGGTGGAACGCCGCCACCACGCGCGACTCGGGCAGCAGGGCGGCCGCCTGGAGTGCAGCACCACCCTCCGGCACGTCCAGCGCGTACGCCCCCCGGCCGTCGAACCCCAGCGGGTTGACGCAGTCGACCACGACCTTGCCCGCGAGCGGCCCGGCCAGCGACCGCAGCAGGGCGGCGTGACCCTCCCAGGGCACCGCCACGATGACGACGTCGGCCTCGGCCGCGCAGGAGGCGTTGTCCGTGCCGCGTACCCCCGCGACGCCCAGGGTGCCTGCGGCCTTCGCCGCTCGCTCGGAGTCCCGGGACCCGATGACAACGGCCACGCCGGCGAGGGCGAAGCGGTACGCCATGCCGCGCCCTTGGTCCCCGGTACCGCCGAGGACGCCCACCACGAGGCCGCTGAGCTCGTCTCCGTCCCGCTCGTACGCCATGTCGGCATCCTGCCAGCGCGCCTCTGTCAGCCCCTTCGACGGGTGCATTGCGGGTGCGACACGCCCGGGCGCGTCGTACGTACGTCATCGACGTACTACCGCGGGGACAGCGCCGCCCGCAGCGTGTACTGCACCGTCGTGCGCGCCGAATAGGACGGTACGTACTGCGCCCAGAACGCAAGACATACAAGGCGTCGAGGGCGTGAGAAGGCGGGTGTGAGGACTGCTTGCACGCACCCATCAACCCTCGCAGCAGCACCTGCGAGGCGTTGACGAGGCATGATGCGCCGCGAACAATCGCACATGAATTTCGGAATGATGCTGGAACGAACGCGCAACAAGTGCCATCGTGTCATTTCAAGAGCCCTCGTTTGGAAGGGCCAGCCTCTTCAGGAGGAAGTCGTGCCCGCGAAATACGTTCTTCGTAAGTCGAGGGGCAAGTACGTAGTCGAGCTCCTCGCAAGCAACGGCCAGAGCATCACCAAGTCGAAGGCACTGCCGGACAAGCGTGCGGCCCAGAACTGGCTGCGCACGCTCCAGAAGAACGCGACGGCCTCGGTCGAGGACGAGAGCGCCCCAGCGCGCAAGACCGCCGCCAAGAAGACCGCGCGCAAGAGCACCGCCCGTAAGACCGCCCGCAAGGGCACCGCGCGCAAGACCGCCCGCAAGGGCACCGCCCGCAAGCGCACCACGGCGGCACGGAAGGGCACCGCTCGCAAGAGCACCGCCCGTAAGACCGCCCGCAAGGGCACCGCCCGCAAGCGCACGGCGGCACGGAAGGGCACCGCTCGCAAGTCGGCGGCACGCAAGGCGCCGGCGCGCAAGAGCACCGCCCGCAAGTCCCCAGCGCGCAAGACCGCTGGGCGCAAGACCACCGGGCGCAGGACCACGGCCCGCAAGAGCACGGCCAGGCGCTCGACCGCCCGGCGTACCACCCGGCGTCCGGCCGTTTCTGCCTGACACCGGTCCAGGCGAGACGCGGCGGAGCCGTCGGTCTCTTGGCGGCTCCGCCGCACCGTCACCACCCCCGTGAACAGTCAGGGCCTCGTCCGGCAGGGCGGACCCGGTCGACGCACGGGTCACCGCACGCACGGGTGCCACCCCGTCCCGGCCGCCGGTATCGCCTCCCGGCCGGAGCTGCATGAACGCCTAGACTCGGCTGTCATGGCATCGCTTGCACCCGGTCGCGTCTCCCCGATGCGAGCGGTCCCCCCGCACATCGCCCGGCCGGAGTACGTCGGGCGGCGGGCCGTCACGCCCAGCGGCGACCCGTGGGTGCAGCCTCCTGAGGTTCTCGAGGCGATGCCCGCGGCCGGTCGTCTCGCGGCGCGGGCGCTCGCCGAGGTCGGCCGTCACGTCGCGCCCGGGGTCACCACGGACGAGCTCGACCGGGTCGGCCACGCCTTCCTCTGCGACCACGGGGCCTACCCCTCGACCTTGGGCTATCCGGGCAGCGGACGCGGCCCGGCCTTCCCGAAGTCACTGTGCACCTCGGTCAACGAGGTCATCTGCCACGGCATCCCCGACTCGACGGTGCTGTCGGACGGCGACATCGTGAATGTCGACATCACCGCCTACCTCGACGGCGTGCACGGGGACACCGACGCCACCTTCCTCGTCGGCGATGTCGACGAGGAGTCCCGCCTGCTCGTCGAGCGCACGGAGGAGGCACTCCGGCGCGCGATCCGGGCCGTGGCGCCCGGACGGTCCTTGAGCGTGGTGGGCCGGGTCATCTCCGCGTACGCAAAGCGCTTCGGGTACGGCGTCGTCCGCGACTTCACCGGGCACGGCATCGGCCGCTCTTTCCACTCGGGGCTCGTCGTCCCTCACTACGACGACCCCGACCTCGGCATCGTGATGGAACCCGGCATGACGTTCACGATCGAGCCCATGCTCACCCTGGGCAGCATCGCCTGGGACATGTGGGACGACGGCTGGACCGTGGTGACGCGCGACGGCCTGCGGTCGGCACAGTTCGAGCACACGCTCGTCGTCACCGAGACCGGGCACGAGGTCCTCACGCGCGTGGACTGAGTGTGGGGCGGACGAGTCGGCCTGTACGCCGGGTTCTGTGCCCGAGGGTCTCTGACCGGCACCCAACGTCACCAACCATTCGCTGACCTGCAAGTTTGCGCCGACTGAGTTGGCTACGGAGAGTAAGAATAGGTGGCGTCCCGCAGAGTTTGCGGGAAAAGTGCGGGATTTGATCTTGGCTCCTGTACCACCCGTTCCAACTCCCCCGATCACGGTATGGGGCAGCGGCGCTCACTCTCGGCGCACGGCGCAGGCTGGTCGAGAGAACGGAGCCGACCGGGACGGAGGGTGAACGACCGTGCGCGCACTGTCGGTGCGTCAGCCCTGGGCCGACGATCTTGTGCGGGGTCGCAAGACGGTCGAGAACCGGTCCTGGCGCACGACCCACCGAGGACCCCTCCTGGTCCACGCGGCGCGCACAGACGCGCGGCCAGGGGTCCCTGCGGACCTCCCGCGCGGTGCCCTGGTCGGGGTGGTCACGGTGGTCGACTGCGTACGTGATCACCCGGATGGGGAGCCGGGGTACTGGCACTGGGTGATCACTGACCCTGGTCCGCTTCCGGAGCCCATCGCGTGCATCGGTCGCCCGGGCCTGTGGACCCCGGCCGCTAAGGTCACCGTCGCCTGACTCCCCGCGCGTCTCCCGAGGATTGACCCGTGGGCGCACTACGTTCGCGCTCATGTCCGATGGGGACGCGGTGGATACTGACGTGGTTGCGCCCAAGTGGCCACGGCGTGGGGTAGTGCCTGTCGCGGCGGTGCTGGTCGGGGTCGTGTGCATCCGTGTTGGGGACACGGGACCTGACCGCGTGCGCTACTTGGGCCTGAGCATGGAACTCGCCGGACTCGGCACGTTGGCGTGGGGTCTGCTCGTAACACGACGGGATCTCGGCCTCTATGGGCTAGGGCTGAGGGCCCGCCAGCAAGCGAGGAGGGTTGCTGCGGCCTCTCGTGCAGCGGTTGTCGCGGTGCAGCGAGTGGTGACTGCCAAGGTCAGGCAGTGGTTCCCGCGTTCCGGAAAACCACAGCATGTGGGGCTCTCGGGAGCTGCGGCTGGCGCTTCGACGGCCAGTGGCACGATGACCATTGTCACCACACTGTCGGGCCGCGTAGACGCCCTGGAGAACGCGCTGGCGAGAGAGCGTGAGAACCGTGTTGCTCAGGTCGCTTGGGTCCGAGCGGAGTGGCGAGACCTGGCCATCGGTGGTTTGCGGATCGAGCGCGTTGGCGTCGGGCTGCTCCTGGCCGGACTCGTATTCACGACGCTCCCGGTCGGCACGTCAGTGGTACTGGCCCGATTTCCGCTGTTCGGCCAATTCTTCGAGTGATGGTCCCCCCCGGTGCCGAGCGCGGCGACCACCGTCCGCCGACCACGCGCTGATACAGCCACGCGCCAAGCCAAGTTCAGAGTCTCGTCGAGAGCCAGGTCAGGGGTCCCGCTCCTACCGGGCTCGCCCTGGCTCGCAGCCTCGCGGGCATTCCACCTTGCCGGGGATGTAGAAGTGCTCCGCGCTCCCCCAGTCGTCCACGTTGAGCGGGCGGACGTACAGAGTCGTCCCGCACTCTGGGCACGGTGGCCACTGCTCGCGCAGCCACTCCTCCTGCGTGAATTTGTGACCCTTCACGTACGGGCTGACGAGTGCCCACGTGTGCGGGTCGATGTCCCACTCCTCCACGGCGGCTCCTCCGTTCGTGCCGGGAGCGGCCAGGATGCAGCAGGCGGCCACCGGACAGTGGAACGCCACGCCAAGGTGCTGCGACCCACACATCAGCGCCCGCGTCACGGCTCATGGAGGGCTATGCCGGGGTAGGTGAACAGGACGAAGATCAGGATGAGGGTCTCCGCGCCCCACCAGAGGAACAGCCGCCGCCTGCATCGGAGACCGTCGGTCGTCGATGACCACCGCGACCACATGGAGCCCAGCCAAATGAGGCCGCTGATCCCCGCCCAGTCGTCGGACACTGCATCCCCCGAGGGTTGGCTCCGACGCGCCGTTGTGGCGGGTCGTGGACCGCGCCAGTAGCCACCGCCATGATGTGCGGACCCGTGACCGTCAACGTCGCCGTCGAGCCGGGCTGGGTGGACTACCTCACCGCCGTTGGGACGGTCGGGGCTGTCGTCGTGGCCCTGGCGCTCGGCTTCATCGGCGAGGTCCGCAGCGTGCGACTCGCACGGGCTGCCGCAAAGGAGCGCGAGCGAGCTCAGGCAGTACGGGTGGCCGCGTGGAAGGAAGTCGAGTCGGTCTCGGCCGCCGGTGCGACCGGCTGGGTTGGGCACACGGTCCTGCAGAACGGCAGCGACGAGCCGATCTGGGACGTGACCGTGCACGTGACGACCGGTGGGCCGTGGAACATCGTGCAGGAGGCGGGGATCGTGGCTCCGAGCGCCCGGCTGGTCTGGACACACGAGGACGCCAGTCCGGCCGAGGGCCAGTACGTCGGCCTCAGCGTCGAGTTCACGGATAACGCGCGGCGTCGTTGGGAACGCACGGCGACAGGAGAACTCAAGCGCACGGCCGCCCCAAGAGCCGAAGGCGCGTAACCCTCTGTCCGGCCCCTTCCGCCCCCCCCGGGTGGCTCCGACGCGCCGGGATCGGTCGTGGTCATGCGCCCTTGGCGCGGTCCATGATGCGTTTCGTGGCGGCACCGGGGAAGGATGAGGGCGACCTCATCGCTACGGAGGAGTGGAAGGACGCCGCACGCATGGTGTCGCGCCACGTCCAGCGAGTCGCCGCGCTACCCATACACGTTGACGATGGCTCGTTGGACGTTGTCGTTCGCCACGCCTGCAAGGAGTCGTTCCTGATCCACGTTCGTGTGCTGACGGAGTTCTTCGGTGGCGGCGACCCCCGGTCCATGCATTGCAGTGAGTTTCTCGAGAAGTGGTCGCCACCACGGGACTCAGAGGCAGGTCAGGGTCTGGTTCGGTTGAGGAGAGACCGGTCCGACATCAGCCAGTGGATCGCACACATCGACTGGGTGCGTGTCGAGCCCGTGGAGGAGCAGTACGGGCTGACCGCGTATCGACAGATGAGGCGGGACATTTTGGCCCTGTTCCGTGCCTTCACCGCCGAGGCGGTCGAGCGTGGGCACCCTCAGGCCGTCATCTTTCATGCCGCGTTGCTCGCGGCGCAGCAGGAGGCCGAACGGGACACAGAGGCGTAGGGGTGGGGTAGCAGCCCCACACGCGTAAAGTCACGGACCCCCGGTTAGGTCCGCGCAGGCCTGGACAACCTCTACCGATTTGGTTGACAAAGGCCGCCCGGCGCTACTGCTCTGGCTCGGGCTCGGGGGCTGCCCGATTCACCGCCTCGTTGCGGTGGTCGAGCGCCCATCGGGTCAGGCCCGCGTTGCGCCAGGTCTCGTCCAGGCCGTTCAGGGCCTCAGCGACGGCACCCCGGCCTCGCTCGGGAGCGAGGCGGGTCAACGTGGCGTCCAACGCGGCGTCCACGGCCTCGGGGCTTGTCTTGGCTGCACGGCGCACGGCGGTGCGTCCCCAGGGGGATGCGGCCACGGCGGCCTCGTGGTCGCCCCGTGCGGCGAAGGCCTCCAGCGCCTCGGGGATGGACTGCTCGCGCTCGGCGGCGTCGGCCAGGGTGGCGGCGAGGTCGTCGCGGAGGAGGGCCACGGCGGCTGAGTCCCGTGGCGGGCTCGGTGTGAGCGAGGTGTGCAGGGCATCGGCGTAGTCGCGGAAGGCGGCCACGATGTCGGTGCTCAGCGTGCCGGTGCGCTTGGCCCAGTCGCGGCGGAAGTCCTCGTAGGCGGCGCGGTGCTGCTCTAGGCTCACCCGGCGCGGTTCGGTGAACCGCCGGTGAGTGCCCTCGCCCCACCGGGTAGTGGTGGCGGCCTTGTTGATGGTGTCGGCCAGACGCCGCGCGGCCTCGGCAGCGGCCGGGCTCTGCCGGGTCAGGTCGGGGTGGATGCTGAACGGGGACAGGCCGTTGAGCGTGTCCACGTCCAGGCCGTGAGGCTCCTGGCGAGCGAAACCGCCGACCACGTAGATCCCTCGGTTGGTAGCCATTCGGCGTTCCCTTCTAGGTGGTGGTCGCTGCCACTGGTCGGCAGCGTCGGGCAACGTGTGCTCGGTAGTGGCCGACGAGTCGGCCCAGGCCGAGGTCGGCGTCGAGCCGGTCGGCCAGGTGATCACGGATGATCGGCTCGGTCTCGGTGCCGACCGTCCACGCGCAGGTACCGCACAGCACCCACGAGCGTCGGCACCGCGAGCACCTCTCCCGCACCCGTCGACGACGTAGCGGAGCCACCCGCACGGTGCGCCCGGTGCGGCTGCTGGTGCGTGTGCGCAGGTCGTCCGTCCACGCTCCCTCGCAGAAGGAGCAGACGAGCGTGTCCGCCTCCTCGGCTGTGAGCGGGCCTGCCGAGACGACACGGAAGCGGATGTCGGGCTCCCCGAGACGGGGCGCGGCACGGTCGTCTGGTCGTGTGGAACCGAGATGTACGTACGGGTGCCCTGGCTCAGTCACCTGTCACCACCGTCCTTTCTGTCGCCGGGTCGTCAGGGCGGGACGAGGGGGCAAGGGGCTGAGCACCGTTCCGTCTGTTCCCGTCTGTTCCGGGAACGTTCCGGGAACGGCCGGCCCGTCTGTTCCTGTGTTCCGTTCCCGGCCCCCCTCTTTAGGGGCCGGAACGCAGGAACGGACGGACGGCCCCGGCGGCAGGGTGAAAAGGCGCGCGCCGTGCGTGCCGGAGGTCTCGCACACCTGCCCGTCGAGCACCAGCCGCTCCAGGGCGCTGCCGGTCTTCTCCTTGCCGAACTTCGACTTCGCGTACACCCGCCGGGTGTTCACCTGCTGCCCGTCGTCGTGCAGGGCGCGCACCACGTCGAGCACATGCGCGTCAACGGCCTCGCCCGAGTGGGGCGACGGCTCGGCGTCGGCCACATCCTCACGGGGAGCCCACAGCGTGAGGTCGAGGTAGCCGACGACGGTACGCGTGTCGTCGACGACCAACTCGCCCATGAACGTCTTGCCCGGCAGGTTCATGGGGCGGCCTCGGCGACGCAGGTAGCCCGGCCGGTCCTTGGTGACGAACACGTGCGAGCGACCCCGCAGCCCCCGCCCGTACGGCTCGACGTTCTCCAGCATCACCATGCAGCCCGTCAGCCCGTTGCCCTTGTGGATGGACCCGAGCGGGCTCCGGTCGCGGCGCTCGCGGTCCTTGACCACGTGGTCGGCGGCCAGCGTGGCGGCCCCGGCCCGGATGAATGGGCGCACCAGCAGGCGGCGGAAGGCGGCAGCCCCGTCCTCGTCTCGGATGCCGAGCCCGTGCAGCGACATCGCCTCGTTCACCCCGTCGAGCACCACCAGGCTCGGCGCGGGCTCGACCAGCCGCGCCAGCCCGTCCGGGGTGACAGGCTCCTCCGGGCCGACGAACCGGAACCGGGCGAGGATGTCGTCGGCACCGACGCCGAGCGCCCTCAGGCGCTCCACCGTGTCGAGCGGGTCGGACTCCTCGAAGTGGACGTAGACCACGTGCCGCCGCTGGGTGAGTTCGGCCACGGCGCACGCGGAGGCGAACCACGACTTGCCCGACTCCATCTCCCCGATGACGGTGTGCTCCTTGCCGGGGTAGAGCAGCCGCAGCCCGTCCGCGCGGCGCAGCCCCACTGACGGCTCCGGCCGGGTGCGATCCCCGCGCAGGTAGGGCGCGAGGTCAATCGGCTGCCAGGTCTCTGTGGGCTCCTCTGTCGCCGCTGTCCGCTGCGCAGTCGGGGCCTCGTCTTGCCGAGGTTCCGGCACGCTCACCGCACTGTTGGTGGCCGCGTCGGCTGGCACGTCGGCGGGAGCCTGGCGGACGCTCAAGAGGACACGAAGTCGATCCACGGGCACGCCCCACGTCGCCGCTGCCTCCTCCACCGGGTACCCGTCGTCCACGTAGACGATGGCGTTCTGCTCCGGCATCGGGAGGTTCACGGGGCACGCCCCGCACCGCGCGGCCGAACCCACGGGTCACTACGCGCCAGCGCGCTCCCCGCTTCACGGTCCTCCAAAGGCGGCAGGCGGCGCGTAGTCTCCGCCCGACGTGCAAGCCCGGCCTGCCACTCACGGAAGTCAGCCTCGTGCGCCGGATCGGTGAACCTGGCCCGCTTGTCAACCTCGGCATCCTCACGGGGTGGTGGCGTGCCGCCTGCCGCTGGGGCAGACTCGCCATATCGGGTGTGGTCGAAGCGGTCGGTCCTCGTTTTGGGTGGCGAGGATCGGCCGCTCGGTGCGTGCTCGGGCATAGGTCGCCCCCTAGGCCTCGGGCGCGGGTCGCGTGTCGTTAGTGGGTGTCCACGGGCTGCCTCCGCGGCCCGCCCCGTGTCGGCGGTCGAGGTGCTGCGCCTCGGCGGCGCTATGACCCGCGCCTCGTCGCGGGCGAGGGCTACCGGCCCTCGGTCGGCCTCACGCCTCGACGGCGTGTACGTGCTCCGGAGTGGCGTTCTCGTTAGCGGCCATGTAGGCCGCCTTCATCCATACGAGAAGGTCGCTGCGTCGATAGAGCACACGTCGCTCCCCGACACGGAACCAGCGAGGCCCCTGACCCTTGCTGCGCCAGTAGCGCAGGGTTCCCGGCGCGACGCGCGTGATCACGCTGGCCTCTTCCGTGGTGACGACATCGGTGATCTCGTCCTCGGCACGCAGACTCATCCCCTGACCCTCCCTATCCTTCTCAGCCTTCACATGCAATTCTTGGGAAGAATAGCGCGAGGATCGGTTGACTGTGAACCCCCAACGGCATTAGCGTCCATTCGCGTGAAGGATGATACTCCAGAGCGTAGGTTCGCCCGCGCACTCACCGAGGCCCGCGTCGCGCGGGGATGGTCGCAGGCAGCCCTGGCCGAACGCATGACCTCGCGGGGGTTCATGACGTGGCGGCAGTCCACGGTGGCCAAGGTCGAGAAGGGGGGCACCGACCCGACAGCTCGCATGCGGCCCTTGGGACTTGACGAGGCCGCGGCCCTGGCCGGCCTGCTCGGTGTTGACCTCAACGCAATCATCAGCCGGTACGCCCTCACTGAGGCCGGGCATGCACTCCGGCAGGCAGAGGCGCATCTGGCGGAACTTCGCAGCCACGAGGAGGACTTGCGCGACCAGATCACACGAGCC